>CAUJJL010000188.1 GCA_963205455.1 Verrucomicrobiota bacterium | reverse complement strand
AAGTTAACCACAGATCGCACAGATTACACAGAATCCAAGCCTCCTACTCCGCGCAGTCCGACACAACACTGACTTCCGATCTCCGCCCTCCGACTTCTGACTTCTGCCCTCCGCCCTCTCCCTTCTCCCCATCCGTCCTTTCCGCTCGACGGGTCAACTCGTTTTGCAACATCCTTTGGCGCGCTTGCGCCACATGCCTGTCCTGCGTCGATCGCCCCTCCTCGCGCTGCTGCTCCCGCTCATTCCCGCGCTCCTTCCGGCGCAGGGGCGTCCCTCCACGCGTCAAGTGTCGTGGCTCGATTCCATCGCTGTAGTCGCAGGCTCCACCGTTGCGCGCACCGAAAACATCAGTCGCACGTTTAATGAACCCACCCGCAAGGACGCCACCACCTGGGACTTCATGGTCACGGGGAGCATGCGCCGGCAGGTCAGCAGGGAAACGATGCTCGGCCTTTCCGCAGAGGCTGGAACGTTCCTTGAGCCCAGTTTCGATCGCAACAACCGGTCATCGCTCGGCGGGCGTGCCAGTGCCCAGTGGAAATTCGGCCTCGGGCCATTCGCCCCGGTTCTTCAAGGTGAGATCGGCCTCATCTATCAGGCGACACGCCTCGGATCCGCACGCGGATTTACCACGGACTTCAGCCTGCGTGCGGCCAAGCGCATCACGTCTGAAGTGCGGACGAGTGTCTTCGCGCGCTGGTCCGATCATGCCGCCAGAGGGCGCACATTCGACACCACGCAGTTTGCGAGTGGGCTTGATGTGACTTGGGACTTCGCCGAGCAATGGTCGCTCTCGGCTTCAGTCGGCTGGCAGGACGGCGACCTTGTCGTCAATGCGAGCCCGGGAGTCTGGGCTGCTGCTTTGGCCGACGTTCTCAATCCCCGTGAAACGGCCTATTATCAATCGCTTAATCGCGAGGTCACCGAACTCTATGGTCCCGGCTGGGTGTCCTACAGGAACGAAGCCCGCACCAACCTCTGGTCGGCTGCCCTCGCCTATCGTCCGTCAAACGAACTCACCGTAGAGCTTCGCCTGTCGGACCTGTACGTCGTCAACCACGTCGGCGCGCGTTATCCGTCGCGATCCTGGGGCCTTTCGGCGTCCTGGCACTTCTGATGCCTCTAATGGATTTCCGGACGATGTGCTGCCTTAGAATCCCAGCAACCCTCGCCAGCATCGCCCTTGCCATCGGCATGGGCGAGCCCTGCGGCGACCTGCGCGGTGATGTGCCGTTGAGCATCACGGTGCGGACTGCAAAAGGGGAAGCCGTGGCGGATGCCGCTTTCGCCCTCTTTCCGCTCGACTCAAAAGCGCCCGTAGTTCCCGAAAGCTCCGCAACGCATAGTGAGATCGTCCAGCAGAAGGAGGAATTCATTCCGTATGTCACGGTGGTGCAGGCAGGGACGCGAGTGGAGTTTCCAAACCGCGACTCGGTCCAGCATCACGTGTATTCCCTTTCGAAAACAAAGAAGTTTGAGCTGCCTCTCTACGATCCCGGCCGGAGTGAATCCCTGGTTTTCGACGTCTCGGGAACGGTCACTCTGGGCTGCAATATCCACGACTGGATGATCGCCTACGTGATCGTTGTTCCCACGCCCTATTTCGCAAAAACTTCCGCTGAAGGCACGGCCACCGTATCCGCCCCACCCGGACGCTACCGGGCGGAACTCCTGCACCCACGGCTCTCGAAACCCGTTTCAGAAGAAATTGTCCTCAGGGAAGGCAATGCCGCCAACCGCGCCTTCACCCTTTCGCTGAAACCCGATCGCCGCATTCGACGCAGCACTGATTCAAAGTCCGGCGGCTATCCCTGACGCTGTGACCGGCCGAACGACAGTCCACGCGAATTGCACAAGCCGAATTCGCACCTTCGAAACGCAGTGCGCCGCGCCATCCAGTTGCCATGCAGGTTGGAGAAGCCCCGACTGAATCTCATGGCCTGGTTTCGTTTTCGCCGCTTCAGTCGACGCCTGCTGCTCCTTCTGGTCGGCCTGATGGCACTGGTGCAGCTGGCCGTCTTCACGGCGATTTCCACGGCGAATCACCGCAACGCGGTCGCGCACATCGAGGAGAATCTTCGCACGGGCGCCCGGTTGTTCCAGAATGCCCTCGACGAACGCATCGAGTTTCTCAAGGGCAGTGCCGCCCTGATGAGCGGCGACTCCGCCATCAAGTCGCTGCTGATCCGCAATCCCGACTCTCAAACCCTGCGCTCGGTCCTGCTGAGCTACACCGAGCGGGTAAAGGCACGGACCATCGGACTGTTTTCGCCGGAGGGCGCACTTCTCGGATCGACCAACGACCTGCTCGGCGTCGCACAGGCCCAGCCGTTTCAGGCCCTCATCGAAAAGGCCGCTGCCAGCGATACCGAGACCGCCAACGGCTTTGCCTACCTCGCGGATCAACTTCATGTGCTCGTCGTCGTTCCGCTCTACGCACCCAAGCCCGATGTCGCAGCCTGGTTCGGGATCGCCTATCCCATCGACGCGGCGTTTGCGCAATCGATACGGGATCTCACGCGTCTCGACGTGACCTTCAGTTCGAATCCCGGAGAGGGCACCCCTCGCGTGCTCTCAAGCACCCTCGGTGCGGAGCCCGCGCTCGCGGTTGCACGCGAGCCGGAGTCAAACCCGGAAGTCCGCACGAACGGCACGATCGTAACACTCGGCGGCGAGCCCTATGTCACCCGGTATGCGCCCCTTCCGCTGCTCAACGGTCTGCCCGCGCGCCTCGCGCTGCAGCGCTCCCTCAATGCCGAACTCGAGCCCGCGCGTGCGCTTCAGCGAGTCGTCATGCTGATCTCCGTGGGCGCACTCATCGCCGCATCGCTCGCATCCCTTCTCCTCGCCCGCAGCGTCAGCCAGCCCCTGCAGGTCCTTGCCGCACATACCCGCCACATCACCGCAGGAGACTACACCGCGCAGATCCAACTCGACCGGGCCGACGAATTCGGCGCATTGGCCTCCGCATTCAATCACATGACCGCGGGCCTGGCCGAACGGGATCGCGTGCGCAGCCTGCTCGGCAAGGTGGTCTCACCGGAGATCGCCACCCAACTGTTGAAGTCGGATCTCACCCTCGGCGGCGAGGAGCGCGAGGTGACCATCCTGTTCTGCGATCTCCGCAACTTCACGGGCCTGAGTGAGAGGCTCTCCCCGACGGATCTGCTTGCCCTCCTGAATCGCTACCTCGACCGCATGAGCGTGATCATCGAGCGCAACGGCGGCGTGATCGACAAGTACATTGGCGATGCAATCATGGCCCTCTTCGGCGCACCCATGCCATCGAGCGATGCCGCTCAGCAGGCACTGAAGACCGCCTGTGAAATGGCTCATGAACTCGAGAAACTGAATCACGACCTCGCATCCGATGGCGCCACGACGCTCGCGTTCGGCATCGGCATCAACACCGCGCGTGTGATTGCGGGAAACATGGGATCGAAGACACGCCTCAATTACACCGTGATCGGAGACGGCGTGAACCTGGCCGCACGCCTGGAGGCGCTCACCCGCGATCCGCAATACGCGACTCCAATCATCTTCAGCGAATCCACCCTGCAGGCAATCCCTCACCCCCCACCCGTGCTCGAACTCGGCCAGGTGAACGTCAAAGGCAAAACCCAGCCCGTCAGCATCTACACACTCGCCGCCCCACCCTCAGCCTGCCCGCCTCCCCTGGAGGGTCACGCATCGGCGTGACCAGTCTGTCGACATAATGTAGCGGGTGCTTCCAGCTCCCAATCTCAATCCGGGCACGACGAAGCGTGCCCTTCCCATTTGGAGAAGGTGTCAAACGTGAAACCGACAATGATGCCAAAGATCGGTCCGCTTTTCACACAAGCACCAAAACCATTTCATCCGCAATCCCCCACCTGGAGGGTCACGCTTCGTCGTAACCGGGATCGCCCCACCGCATGACCACGCCGGACATTCTCCCCGCACGCATCACCTTGCACCAACTCCCAATCCAGTTCATCCGCAGATTCCGCAGACGGACACAACTCAGAAATCGATCCAAGTTAACCACAGATCGCACAGATTACACAGAATCCAAGCCTCCTACTCCGCGCAGTCCGACACAACACTGACTTCCGATCTCCGCCCTCCGACTTCTGACTTCTGCCCTCCGCCCTCTCCCTTCTCCCCATCCGTCCTTT
>CAUJJL010000187.1 GCA_963205455.1 Verrucomicrobiota bacterium | reverse complement strand
GGCCCCTCACCCGGAAAGATCACAAACAATGGTCCCTGGAGTGGCGCAAAGGGCACGCTCAATGAGGGGGGCGTGAGGGTGGTTGCCTGTGTATCCTGGAAGGGACACATCCCCGCGGATACCGTTGTGAACGAACCGCTGCACATGGTAGATTGGCTGCCCACTTTTGCGCGGCTCGCGGGAGCTTCCCTGGAGGGGGTATTGCCACTCGATGGTCGCGATGCTTGGAGCACCCTCGCGGAAGGGAAGCCCACGCCGCACGAATACATTTTGCTCAACGTAGAGCCGACCAAAACCAGGTCCCAGGGGCGTGGTGCCGTGCGTTCCGGTCAGTGGAAATTGATCCTGCATGGAGACCCGAGCGGCTCCGGAGCGGGGGCGCAGCTGTTCGATCTCTCAAAGGATCGGGGGGAAAAGAATGATGTGGCAGCAGGACACCCCGAGGTTGCCGCCAGACTCTTTGGAGCCTTGCGAGGGTATGCGAATGCCGCGGTTGATCCCTTTGTGGCCGGGGATAAACCCGACAACTTTCATGTACCGAAAGTTTGGGGAGAGTTTTCGCAGTGAGAGGCTGACGCCAGGGGCACCAACTCACAGCATCGCGCGGTGCGGTTCGACTTCGGCGTCGTAGTCGATGCCTGGCAGGCCGAATCCAAAGAGTTTGAGGAATTCCGCGCGGTAGCCTGCGATGTCGGTCAAGGCGGCAAGGTTTTCGGTGGTCACCGTAGGCCAGATCCGGGCGACTTCGTTCTGGATTGCCGGACGCATTTCCCAGTCGTCGATGCGGACTCTGCCGGATTCATCGAATCTCAGTCCCCGTCCGCTGTAGAGTTCGGTGGCGAACAGGCGCTGCATTTGCTCGATGCAGCCCTCGTGTATGCCCTGCGCCTTCATGATCTTGTAGAGGATCGAAATGTAGAGCGGCACAACGGGTATTGCGGAGCTGGCCTGGGTGACGAGTGCCTTGTTGACGGAAATGAATGCGCGACCATAGCCGTGCGATTTCAGGATAGCATCGATCCTGCGCGCTGATTGCTCGAGGTCGTTCTTGGCGATACCAATGGTGCCGTTCTTGTAGATCGGCCAGGTGACTTCCGGGCCGATGTAGCTGTAGGCAACAGAGGTCGCGCCGGGAGCGACCACACCGGCAGCCATGAGCGCGTTGATCCACATTTCCCAGTCCTCGCCGCCCATCACCGCGACGGTATCGGAGATCTCAGCCTCGGTTGCGGGTTCGATCGTGATCTGGCTGACGATGCCCTTGTCGGTATCGACGGTCTTGTTCGCGAAGGTCTGGCCGATGGGCTTGAGCGTGGACTTGTGGACAACACCGGTCTTCGGGTGCGTGCGGCGAGGGGATGCCAGGGAATAGACAATCAGGTCGACCGGGGCGAATTCGCGCTTAAGCAGGTCAATGGTCTGCTTCTTGATGTCATCGGAAAAGGCGTCGCCATTGATATTAGCCGCCTTGAGACCCGCCGAGTGCGCGGCCTCGGTGAAAGCGATGGTGTTGTACCAGCCGGGTGTCGCGGGGCGGCCCTCGTCGGACGGGCGTTCAAAAAACACCCCGAGCGTCTGGGCACCGGATCCGAATGCGGCTGCGATCCGGGATGCCAGGCCGTAGCCTGTGGAAGCGCCGATGACCAGGACGCTCCGCGGTCCGTTAGGGATAGCTCCCTTGGACTTCACGTAGGCGACCTGCTCCGCCACATGTGCGGCGCACCCCTCGGGATGTGCTGTAATGCAGACAAAACCGCGAACCTTTGGCTTGATTACCATGAGGGGCTAGATTTTAGGCTGCGCCGGGAAGTGCAAGAGCCGAAAATGCAGGGGATGGGGATGCCGCCCGGAATGCTCAGAACGTCCTTCCAAGGGCGCCCCCCCATCACCCCAACCGGAGGGGCACGCTTCGTCGTGCCCGGTTCGAGAGAAGGGCCTATCTGGCTTGCTTCACCCCGCACCCTCAATTCCGCCCAGAGGTGGAAAGAGTTGCATTGCTCCAAGGGTCGCCGATGTGGTTGAGCCAGCGGTGAACCTCCGCGGTCAGTTCAGAGACAATCCTGGGATGCGTGGGGGCGATGTCGTGGAGCTGATACCGGTCGGCCTTGTTGTCGAACAACCGTGCGAGCGGTTCGCCACCGTGCCCCTGACTGAGTACCAAGGTATATTGATCCGTGCGAACACCCCGATGGCCGCCATCGGATTCATCCATGTACAGAGCGGACTTGGGTCGTGCCGGAAAGGGGCGGCCGAGAAGCACGTCGGAATAGTTGACTCCCTGCACCTGGGAGGGAATGGAGCGCTGCAATCCCATCAGGCCAAGCACTGTCGGCATGAGATCCGCGGTGCCAATGAGCAGGTTGTCCGAAGTTCCCGCAGGGGTATGGCCCGGCCAGCGGAAGATCAGTGGTATTTCGAATGCTTCTGCATAGGCGTACGGCTTGCTCATCAAGCCGTGGCTTCCCATCATGTCACCGTGGTCGCTGGTGAAAACCACGAGGGTATCCTTTTCCAGGTTTAGTCGTGTGAGCGACTCCAGGACTCGCCCCAATTGTTCGTCGACCCCTGAAACGGCGGCCAAGTAGTCGAGAATGGCTGCGCGGGCATTTGCACCGGTGCCTTCGAGGCGCACATTTTTTCGATTGAGCAGATCCTTCCAGGATTTGTCACGATACCGATCGCGCAGGTGCGGTGGAATCTGCGCATAGGGCGAGTGCGGTGGATTGAGCGACATCCAGAGGGCGAAGGGAGCATTTGCATCGCGCATCGCGCCGTCCTTGTTTTCCAGGTATCGGATCGCGATATCCGTCTCGTGCTCGGGGGACCATTGCTCGATGTAGTGAAAGTCATTTCGTCCGGCGTCGGTTGTCCAGTAACGCGGCCGAAGGTGCGCGTCGTAGGCGTTGTAGGCATACCAGAAATCGATGTGGTGACGGTCCTCCTTGGGTGTGAACTCGTCCCATTTGATGTCATTCTCCCTCTGATCCTGAGGAAGAAACGGCGCATGCGGGTGCGTGAGATGCCACTTCCCTACGTAGCCGATGTTGTAACCGGCCTGGTGCAGGACGTCGGTGATGCAGTCCTCGTTTCGACGCAGGTACACTGCGGGTCGCGAGGAGTTGGCATTGTGAACCAGACCCGTTGCCGGTGGAAAACGCCCGGTCATCATCATGCCGCGCCACGGGGTGCACAATGGGTAGGTGGACGTCGCCTGTGGAAGATAGATTCCCTCCCGTGCCAGTCGGTCGATGTTGGGAGTCGATACGGGGTCTTCCCCCACAAATCCCATGGCCTGGCGCCGCATCTGGTCGGGAAAAATGAACAGCAGATTCGGGCGCTTCGCCGGTGGAGGAGCGACATTGGCCCGGGCCTGAACGACGATGGGCAGCAGACTGCCCATCCACAGGAGAAGAGATATCAGGAGCGATGTGTTTTTAGGACGCAGAGTGTTCATGGTCACAGGCGATTGATCGAAGGACGGATCTATCGTGTCGGGTTCATTTGTGCTCCGACTTCCTTCAGCCAGCGATCGAGTCGCCCGCCGAGCATGCGCCGTTCTTCCAGACGGGCGCCCGCGAGATCGTTTTGTTCGGACGGATCCTCGAGCAGATTGTAGAGCTCTTCATGGTTGTCCTCGTAGAAGCGGATGAGTTTCCATTCGCCCACGTGCGCGACACTGTAAGGGGAGACCTTTCCCCGGAACCAGTAGTGCGGGTAGTGCCAGAATAAACCGTCGTGGAGAACTTCGCGACTGCCCTGAAGCGCGGACACGAAGCTCACGCCGTCGATCGAATGGCTGGCTGGCGGGGCTCCCACGAGTTCCAGCAAGGTGGGATAGAAATCGTGGCTGATCACGGGGATGTCGCACACGGCACCGCGTTTTGCGCCTGGCGCCTTCATGAGCAAGGGGACGCGCAAGCCGCCCTCGTAGGGATATCCCTTGCCCAATCGCAGGTGGCCATTGGCGGTGGCTGGTGGATTTCCAATGTGCACGGCGCCACCGTTGTCGGACGTGAAAACCACGATGGTGTTCTCGTCAATGTGGAGCGCTTTCAGTTTGTCTAGGATGCGCCCGACGCTGTCATCGACGCTTTGGAGCATTGCCGCGTACACGGCGTTGCCCTGTCCGTCGGCAGGAGGTCGTTTTGACGCCTCCTCAACGGCATCCTTCTTGCCCATGAACGGGCTGTGGACCGCATAGTGTGCGAGGTAGAGAAAGAAGGGCGTGTTGCGGTGGGATTCGATGAAGCCCACGGCTTCATCCGTCAGGCGGTCGGTAAGGTACTCCCCTGGTCCGCCCCCCATCGCTGCGAGGCCCGGCACCCGATGAGCCTGACCTTCCTTACCGTAGGGCCAGAAATAGGATGCCGACTGACCGGTGTCCCCGCCTGCGATGTTGATATCAAAGCCATATTCCTGGGGCGAGCGTCCCCCGCCGAGATGCCATTTCCCGATGCTTGCGGTTGCGTAACCGAGCGGTTTCAACTCCTCGGCGATTGTTGTTTCAGAAAGAGGCAGACTTTTCTGCCAATCGGGCAGCAGTAGGCGACTGTTGGCCGGTTCCTTTTCCCCTGGAATCCAGTCGGTAATATGGAGTCTGGCGGGAGCCTTTCCTGTGAGGATGGCCGCGCGCGATGGCGAACAAACGGCACAAGAGGCATAGGCTTGGGTGAACTTGACGCTCTCTGCTGCAAGCCGATCGAGATTTGGGGTGTGATAGTAGCGACTGCCAAAACAGCTGCCGTCAGCAGCTCCCATGTCATCGATGAGGATGAAGACGATATTCGGCCTGGGCGCTGCGATTGACCCAAGAGGCAGAAGCAGGAACAGGAGGAGAGTCGAAATTGTGGATTTCATTGTCTGGAAAAGTGCTGGGTTCATTCGCGCTCGGCGATTTGGATTTCTACAGGCAGACCGTCCTGACACGCGAATTCAAAGACTGTGCGGTCGGGCGCGGACTGAAGCGTACGCACACGGCTGTCGGGTCGGATCGCGTTGAAACGGCCGATCAGTGTCACCTTTACGTGTGAGATCGCGCTGGCGGCGTGGAACCATTTGCGCGAGTAGATGCTGACCTCCTTCTGGCGGCCGTCGGGTGTGAGCTGATCCGCTTCGTGTCCAGAATAAAGATGCAGATCGGGGTCGCAGACGCTGAGCGCGGCTTTTCCTGCTTCCATGCGCAGCATGACAAGCGCGGGTGAATCGACGGCGTCCACGACAAGGCCGGTTGCCGCCACGGGCTCGAAGCAGGCGAGGGCAAGTATGCCGGTCTCGCGATCCTTGACGATATGCGCGTGGTGATCCCGGCGCAGTATTTCAAACGGGACGCTTCCGGGCAATCCGATGGCGGCGGCAAAGTCGTGCACACGCTGATCCTTCGGTTGGATGAGAATGGAGTATGCGTAACCCGCATCGCGGGGAGCCGTTCCGTGGTCGATCCATGCGAGAACGAAATCGCCCTTCGTGTCCTGTTTGTCACTGTTGTTGCGCGAGGCCTGTTCCGACTTCGTGATGCGAAGCGTGTTGTCCGCGAGGATGAAGTAGGCATTGCCGACGGTGTCGATCAGGCGGGATCCTGTGGCATGCTGACGGCCGAACTGCGACGGAAAAGCTGCAAGGATGGGTTGGCCATCCACGGAGACCGGCGTGGTGCGATGGGTGAGGCGTTGCTGGAAAAGGGTGGTGCGGGTATCGTGTACGTTGTCGGAGTTGACGATGTCCGTGCCGAGAAGCACCAGGTGATCGTCGAAGAAAAAGACGGATTTTCGGGCACGATGAGATCCGTCATATTTGGCGTGCTCGTGAAGCTTCATCGCGAAGAGACCGTTTCTGCCACCCAGGTTGGAACTGCCGGCAAAAGCCTCATCGCTGAAGAGCATCTCCTCGACGCCGCTGAAGATATCACAGTTGATGACACGGTCTCGCAGCAGATCGATAGGCAGGTGGATCGCGGTCGTTCCCGGCCAGCAATTCCAGTCCCAGCCATTCTCGGAATATCCGCTGTCGTGAAGATTTATGGGATCACCCCGGGCGAGGATTTCAACATGACCATACGCGAGATAGCGCCCGAACATATTGGCGTTGGGATAGATTTCGGCGCCCCAGAGGTAGCGGTTGAAGCCCCGTGCCGTTGCGAGCCAGGTGTCGCGCCGGTGTGCCGCGGTGGTGGCGTAGCTGAGTGTCAGGTGTCCCGCTGGGGCAGGTTCCGGGGCGATCGGCGGGTCACCCCGAAACAGGGAAATCGATTCAGCCTCGGCAGGAGAGACGGCATCCGGTTTGAGATCGGCGGATTGAGCCGTCTTTCTTGATGCGCCCGAGGCTGTCCGTGTCGCAGCATCCGCGAGTCTCCTCCAGACAGCACCGATTTCGGCATCGTAGGCCTGGCGGCCGTCGGGCGTGCCCGCATGCGCGAGGAAAAGGTAGGGAGTGGGTGACAGCGTGAATTTCGCGTTGGGGTGCCTGCCGGAGAGGCTCAGCGGCCACTGAAGCACATTGCTGTGGAAGCGCAGATTGAGCATCGCCTGTCGCAGGCTGGCATGGCCTGCCTCTGAAATGCGAAAGGGCGTGTGACTGAACAGCCAGAGAGCCTGCGAGGCTCCCATGATTGCGCCTTCGGCGTATGCGGGATAGTGGTTTGCGTGGTGGAGGAGGGACCCGTCGATCTTGATGCCGCCTGCTAGGCCGATGCACGGCTCGAGGGCGCGTCCGAGCCAGAGCGACGTTGCATACAAGGCGCGCTCACGCTGGGACTCGTCCTCGATCATCAATTGCGCGGCGATCTGGCCCAGCAGTGTCGTGTTCAGCGTGTCGATGCTGACGCCATTGACCTGGTCAAGCGGTCCGTAGGCTTTCCCGACGCCACTGAGCCAGGCCATGGCGTGCTGGACACTTGGCAGTCGATGGGTAGCCCGCAGCTCATCGCGCATGAAAAACAGCGCCGGGTAATAGAGGCGGTTGTTGTATCCGAGATGATGGAGCGTTCCCATGCTGCTTCCATAGGCCCAGCCCTGATCGAGAAGATGATCACTGAGGTCAAAGAACATGCGGCGGAGCTCCTCGCGGAATTTTCCATCGGTGGTTCCCCGGTAGGCCTGGGCAAGATCGAAGAGGAGTTTCGAGCAGGTCATCAGTCCGTTGTCCCGGCTCGACTCTTCGCGCTCCAATGAGCCGGGCGGATAGGCGACACTTTCGTGAGGGTAGGCCACCGCCCGCCCGGTGATGCCATCGGGCGATCGATGGATTCCCCACGCCTCAAAACGGCGGCGAAGTTTTTCCATGCCCCTCGTGTCCATTCGCGTGGGACGATCGAATAATTGCTCGTAGCGTTTGCTGATCGTGTCGGCTGCATTTCGTGCTCCGGGAGGAATCGTGAGATCTGGCAAGGGTTCACGGTCGAACCGGTAGAGCCCCTGCCAATGGTCGTTGGCGTCGGTGGGCAGGCAGGAATTGACGAAGGGCACTTGCCGGTCGCGCGTGTGGTGGCGTGCGTCGATCGGCTGGGAGAAGACAAGCGAATCGAGGAACACGGTACCGGAATGGCCTTCAGCGGGTGCGATGACGCGCAAGGTGTCCATGCCTGCGATTGGCTTGCCCTGCATGTCGCGTTCGAAAGCGACCCAGCAAGTTCGCCAGCCGGTGAAATCCAGGCCGAAGGTGAACCAACAATCGCGGTTGGACGCATGCCCGAATTCGAATCGCAGGACGTCGGCGGAGGGAGTCGTATTGTAGATCCACACGACGAAGGTGCTGAGCGCGTTGCTTTCTGCCTCCGGCGTGTACGGCTTGAAATCAATCGGGTGCGTGAAGGTGAGGACGGAGCCGGACTGCCAGTCCCATCGCAGGCTCTGTTTGCCGTACTTGGCGCGTTCGGACGTCGGGTGAGCCTGCGGTGTCGCGGCGAGGCACGCCGGCAGTTCGGACTCTTCAAACGAGAGGACCTCAGCTGATGCGACGGATGACGTTGCCATGAGCCATACGATCAGAAGTGCGAGGGAATGATGGGGGTTCCGAAGGGCGTCGGAGAGCATCTCTCTCGTGAGCCCTCAATCGGACACGGAGTCAAACCCTGCACGACTTGCGCCGTTGAGTTGGTCAGGGCCCGCGCCTGCATCGATGGCCTTGAGGCAAAAGCTTCCAACAGAGGAAAGGTCTCACGATCCCCCGGCAAGCAGGTACCCCCCGCATGGCGAAGCCATGTCCGTAACCCGTAACCTCTACTGGCCACGTTGATCCCGCGTCCGAAAAACCAAGATTCCAATTAAATCGAATATGACAAAAATAATTACGAATTGACATAATCGATTATCGGTGTCTAACCCATGATTTCATGGATTCAGGTTTCAGTTTATCGTTGCGGCCGACATTCCCGTTGCATGGACAATGGGAAACGTTGCCCTGAGAGGTGAGCTGATGCCTGTGCCCCGATAGTCTCTGGAATTCAACCCCGCCCAACATGAGTCAGCCCGGCAATCGCCCCCCCGTAGTCCTCCCGCTGGTCGCGCAAGCTTTTCAATTGCTCGGCCGTTACGTCGAAGGATCGCCGTATGGCAGCGGGCATATCAACGACACGTTCGTCATCACGATGGATCAGGCCGGTCGCCCTGTGCGTTACCTGCTTCAGCGTATCAATGACCGGGTCTTCAAGAATGTGCCTGCGTTGATGGAAAACATTCAGCGGGTCACCGACCATGCGCTGAGCGCCGGGGCGAAGGGCGATGCGAGTGATTCCCGGCGGGTGCTGACCCTGGTGCGCACGCGAGAGGGTGCCGCCTGGCACCAGGATCCTCAGGGTGGTTTCTGGCGGTGCTACCTCTTCATTGAGAATGCCCGGACGCATGACCTGGTTGAGAATGCTCGACAGGCCTTCGAGGCGGCGCGCGCCTTTGGTGAGTTCCAGCGCATGCTGGTCGACCTGCGCGGGCCCCGCCTGCATGAGACCATCCCAGGGTTTCACAACACCCGGAGTCGCTTCGAGGCGCTCAGTCGCGCGATCAGCGCCGACCGCGCGGGTCGCGTGCACGCGGTCGGGGCGGAAATCGAATTTGCGCTCGCCCGCGAACGTATGGCCGGAGTGGTGCTGGACCTGATGGCCCGTGGCGAAATGCCTGAACGCATCACGCACAACGACACGAAATTCAACAACGTGATGCTCGACGATACCACCTCCCAGGCGGTGTGTGTCATCGATCTGGATACCGTCATGCCCGGGTCGGCCCTCTATGACTTTGGCGACATGGTTCGATCGGCCACCAATTCCGCGGCGGAGGATGAGCCTGATGCTTCCAAGGTGACGATGCGCATGGACATCTTCGAGGGCTTGGTTGCGGGGTACACGGCGTCGGCGGGTGTATTTCTCAATGCGGCGGAGCGCGCGCACCTGGCATTTGCGGGCAAACTCATCACCTACGAGATCGGTTTGCGGTTTCTCACCGACCATCTCGAGGGGGATGTGTATTTCAAGACCAAGCGCCAGGGTCACAACCTTGATCGTTGCAGGACGCAGTTTGCGCTTGTGGCCAGCATTGAACGGCAGGAAGGGGAGATGCAGGGGCTTGTGGAACGCGTCCTGAAGGCGCATCCGGTGCAGCGCGCATCGGCGGAAGGGGGGGCCTGACATGAGAGTGCTCATCACCGGCGGTTCCGGTTTCATTGGAAGTCACATTGCCCAGCAGCTTCAGGGGCGGGCCGAGGTGCGCGTCCTCGACAATCTTCGGACTGGCTACAGACGCAATCTGGCGGGCATGAACGTCGACTTTATCGAAGGCAGCATTCTGGACCGTGCGGCGGTGCGCGCCGCAGTAAAGGGCGTCGATCATGTGTTTCACCTCGCAGCGATGGTGAGTGTACCGGAATCGGTGCAGAATCCCCACGGATGCGTGGAGCTCAATGTCACGGGTCTGCTCAATGTGCTGGAGGAGGCAGCGGCTGCTGGCGTGCGCAAGCTTTGCTTCAGTTCCTCCGCGGCGGTGTATGGCAACAATCCCGTTGTGCCCAAGGTCGAGACGATGCTTCCCGAGCCGCGCAGTCCCTATGCGGTGACCAAGCTGGATGGCGAGTACTACTGCCGCCAGTTCGCCGAAGACGGACGCCTCGAGACTGTGGCATTGCGCTTTTTCAATGTCTTCGGTCCGAGACAGGATCCTGGCAGCGCCTACGCGGCCGCGGTTCCGATCTTCATGCGAAAAGCTCTCCGGCATGAGCCGCTCACGATCTTTGGCGATGGTGGGCAGACGCGCGATTTTGTCTACGTCAAGGACATCGCTGCTGCGAACATCTTTGCCGTCACCACTCCCGGTCTCACGGGAGTTTTCAATGCGGGCTATGGCGGACAGATCACCGTGCTCGAGTTGGCCCGGCGTATCATTGCCCATGCGGATTCACGGTCGGAAATCCTGCATGCCCCTGAACGTGCCGGCGATGTCCGGCACTCCCGGGCGAGTGTCGACGCGCTGCGTGCCGCTGGGTTCCGGCCGGTCAGTTCCTTCGATGACGGACTGGCGGAGACGCTGGCCTACTTCCGAGGGAGCGGATCTGCTTCCTGATAGACCGTGATTGTCATTCTGTTCACGCTTTTTGTCATGTGCCCCCCCCCGCGTGGGACGCCGCGGCACTCCCTGATCACCCGATGAGCATCGAAACCTGATCACCGGGCGCGCTTCAACCCCTGGGCCTAAGTTTCCCAATTTACCATGAAGTTACTCCTCCTCGATTGGATCATCGCCCTGCTTTCGGTGGGCGTCTGTTTTGTCCCCGCCCTGTTCTTCGGAAAACGAGCGGGCAAGAATACCTCGGAGTTTTTTGCCTCGGGCCGGTCGGTGCCGTGGTGGCTTGCGGGGCTTTCCATGGTTGCGACCACGTTCAGCAGTGATACGCCGAATTGGGTGACGCAGCAGGTGCGTCAGTATGGCGTGGCGGGCAACTGGCAGTGGTGGGCATTCGTGCTCACCGGTGTCTCGACCGTTTTTTTCTTCGCCCGGCTGTGGCGCCGCTCCGGAGTCATGACCGATCTCGAGTTCTACGAACTGAGATACTCGGGCAAGGCCGCATCGGTCGTGCGGGGATTCCGGGCCATTTATCTGGGGTTGTTTTTCAACTGCTTCATCATGGCGATGGTCACCCTGGCGGCCTGCAAGATCGCCAACATCCTTTTCGGCATGCCGCCCTGGCAGACGATCGTGATCTGCGGCGTGCTCAATGTCGCCTTTGCCGCGCATTCCGGACTCTGGGGCGTGCTGGTCATCGATATGGTGCAGTTTTTCATCAAGATGACGGCGGTGGTTGCGGCGGCCTACTATGGGCTGGTCGCGGTGGCTGAGCAGACAGGAGTGGGAGTTGGGGCGGTGGCTGGCCTCAAGAAACTCGTGACGGTTCTCGGTGGGCAGCAGGTCAATCTGGGAACCGATGGGCAACCCGTGCTATCGACCATCGACGGTCATGGGCAACCCCTGCTGGATATCCTGCCGAATTTTGCAATGAGCGAGCTGGCCCTGATGATTTTCATCGTTCCGATCGCAATAGGTTGGTGGGCGAACTGGTATCCGGGGGCGGAACCGGGCGGAGGGAGTTACATCGCACAACGCATGCTCGCGTCGAAGTCTGAAAAGGATGCCCTGGGTGCCACGCTGTTCTTCAACTTTGCGCACTATGTGCTGAGGCCCTGGCCATGGATCATCACCGCGCTGTGCTCGATCATCATCTTTCCGGAACTCAAGGACATTCAGGCAGCATTTCCGAATGCGGATCCTACGCTGATCGGCCACGACAGCGCATTCCCAGCCATGCTGAAATTTCTGCCAGTGGGTTTTGTTGGGCTCATGGTTGGCGGACTCATCTCGGCCAACTCGTCCACGATTCTTACCCACCTGAATTGGGGCTCCTCCTACCTGGTTCATGATTTCTACCGGCGCTTTGTGGCCCCCAGCGCCGACGAGCGCCACTACGTGGAGGTGGGACGCATTTGCACGGTCGCATTGTATGTTGTTGCGGCATTGCTGAGCACGGTCCTTGACACCGCGCAGGATGCCTTCGAGGTGCTCATCTCCATCGGTGCGGGCACCGGTCTGCTGTACTTGCTCCGCTGGTTCTGGTGGCGCATCAATGCCTGGTGCGAGATTGTGGCGATGATCAGCTCCTTCGTGATCACGGTCGTGTTTTTCGTCATGAAAAAGACAGGACACGCCCAGCCGTTTGCTCACGCCGTCCTGTATTCGGTGGCTCTGACCACGATCTGCTGGCTGATCACCGCCTTCGTGAGTGCGCCGACGAATCAGCAGCACCTCATTGCCTTCTTTCGAAAGGTTCATCCTGCCGGGCCGGGCTGGAACAGAATCCGGCGTGCGGCTGGCGTGTCAGATTCTGAGGCCCATGGTGATCACATGGGGAAGGCGGCGCTTGGCTGGGTTGCCGGTTGTGTGGCGATCTGGTCGGCACTCTTCGCCATCGGCAATTTCCTGTATGGTCGTATCCAGCCTGCCGTCGTTCTCACGGTGACGTTCTGCATTAGCGGGGCGGTTGTTCTCTACGTGATGAACCGGCTTTGGGCTCGAAACAACGGGGACCGGCAATCGTGAGAGCCTTGCGCCCAGCGACTCGAGCTCAGGGCCCCTTTCCGGCCGGACCTGCCTTACTGGAAATGGGTCTTTCCCTCAGTGGAGGGGTTTGTGGAGGGTAGTTTGATTCCATGCCGCGTACATCAAGCAAACCCGTGCCCCAAACAAAATCTCCTGGCGGCGATTGTCGCGCAATCGCCGCCGCCACCGAGCACATCGTCAATTCGGCCGACCTGTTCTCCGGAGCGAGAATCCGGGACGTCTTGATCGCGGACAACATTGTCGTCTTCAAGCGGACTTCCGCCTCGATGCTGAGGCCTCATGGGGTGACCCATAACTACCACCATCGCTTCGAACTCGTCCTGCCGCTTGTAAGGGAAGGGCGGATACACGTCGACGGCGTTTCGCACCGGCTGGTGCCCGGGCAGGCGGTGCTGATTTTTCCTCATCAGTTTCATCACTACCTCGACGTCGAGGACGGACCCATTTGCTGGCTCTTCATCACGTTTGAGTCTTCCAGCGACAAGCTTTTGATGCCGTTGCGCAACTCTCTCCGGCGGCTTACGCGTGGGGACATGGCATTCCTAAGAGACATGGTGGATACGATTGCAGGATCCCCGGAGTCGGCGGGGAGGAAACTCGAACTGATTTTGAGAGTCTCGGAGTTCCTGCGGCGCCTGCTTGATGCACAGCCTGCAGCGGCCTCGGGCGGGAGTGAAGCTGCGGCGGATGACCCCAAAGGGCCGCTTCTTGAGTCCATCAACACCTACGTGCGGGCAAATCTGGACCAATCACTGAGGATATCGGATCTTGCGAAGCATACGGGCTATTCCGTGAGCTATCTGCGGGCTGCCTTTCGGAGGCAATACGGTGTCAGCCTGGGCGGCTACATGCGAGATTCGCGGCTTTCCATGGCGGCTTCGCAACTTGCCCTCGGTCGATACGACCGCATTGAGGACGTCGCGAAAGCATGCGGGTTTGAGTCGATCTTCACTTTCAGTCGCGCATTCAAGAAATCAATGGGAGTTTCCCCGAGAGAGTATGGCAAGCGCGTGAAGGCGCGGACTGAGCACCAGCCCGCGGTGGATCGCGATTGAGCACCTCGAAAGGTGAAGGTCAGGTCTGGAGGCTGGCGGCCTCGCGACTCACGGTGTGGCGCAACGGTTCTCCACCGACAAATCGGCGAAATTCCTCAACCATCGTCCAGCCAAGACGGCGGCACTCGGGGCCGAGTGAACCGGCGATGTGCGGAGTCAGGAACACATTGGGGAGATCGAAGAGCGGGCTGTCTGCCGGAGGTGGCTCGGGGCTGGTGACATCGAGAATCGCCTGTGCATCGGGCCGATCCTTCAGGAATGCGATCAGATCGCGTTCATTCACAAGACCGCCGCGCGCTGTGTTGATAAAGGTGGCGCCAGGCTTGAGGCGCCTCAGAAGCGGTCCGTTGATGAAACCGGTCGTTTCCGCATTCAATGGCGTATGGAGCGAGACTACGTCGCTGCGATCCATCAGGCTTTCCAGCGAGACCGGCTCCACGTTCAAGTCACGGAATCGATCCGCGGACAGATGGGGATCGTGCGCGATAACCTTGACATCGAATGAACGAAGCAGCCTGAGGACCTCGCGTCCAATGAGACCCAGCGAGACGAGACCTACTGTGGATCCGCGGGCACCGGGCACATGGGGAAGGGTTTTTGGAAATGCACGATCCCTGCAGATCGTCCGGTTAAGCATCCATGCCTGTTTGAGAGCCAGGAGGATCGCCGCCAGGGTGAATTCCGCCACCGGAACGGCGTTGGCGGCGCTCGCAGTGGTGATTGGAATGGCGCGGGCCCAGAAGGCTTCCGACACCAATGGCCGGATCGTACCGCCCGCGTGAAACACCGCCCGCAGATTAGGAAGTTTTTGCAGGAAGCGATCATCCAGCCGGGGACTGTGCCAGCCGGTGAAAAGCACTTCCACTCCGCTCAGCCGATCGAGCCAGTCCGGCCCAGGTTCGTGCGATCCAAGCGGTTTTTCCGAGATCAAGATCGATTGTGCTCCGATCGCCTTCAGACACTCGTCGCCATAGACGAGTTCAAAGACATCCGGGGGCAGCAGGAACGCGGCGCAGGGCATGGTGCGCGGATTCTCGGATTCCACGAAGGTGCGCGACGCGCTTTGGGGAGGCATGTAGCAAGGCTGAGCGATGTGAATTTCGCTGACAATACCGTCGCTACTGACACAGTTGAGTAGAATGAAGCCCAAGCCCACGATGGAAGACGTTGCTCGTGCGGCGGGCTATTCACGTTCTGCCGTTTCGCTCGCGCTCCGTGGAGATTCCAGCATCCC
>CAUJJL010000186.1 GCA_963205455.1 Verrucomicrobiota bacterium | reverse complement strand
AGGCAGAAGGTCGGCTACGGTCTGGGTACGTTCATCGACATGTGGGGGCATTGGCTCTATCCCAATATAGCGCTCCAGGTCTTTGTATTCCACATGGGCATAGCACCCACCCTGGTGGGTATCGCCCTCTTTCTGAACCGTGCAATAGATGCCTTTTCAGATCCGCTGTTTGGATGGCTCTCGGACAACGCCCGCACACCCATCGGGCGCCGTCGACCGTTCATGTATGCCGGCTCCGTGCTGGCAGGCATCGGGCTTCCCTTCCTGGTAGCCGTCACAACGGGCTGGGGAGATACCTTTGGCATCTCGAACTACCTTTGGTTCATGCTGATCTCATCCGCGCTCTACCTTCCGATGGTGAGCTGTTTCAACATGCCCTACCAAAGCCTGGGCAATGAACTGACGCCCGACTACCATGAACGTACGTCCCTTTTCTCTTACAAAAATGTCATCCAAAAGCTTCCGGAGGCGGGACTGTTTTTCGCAGGTCTTTTTTTCACACGTAGCGCGTGGGTCGGCGCGACGCCCGAGAATGCACTCTCGCGGTTAAAATCACTCTTCACCACCTTCGACGCGTGGAAGGATGCGCCCGATGGAATTCAGCCCAACATCCTCCTTGGTTCACAGGTTTTTCTGACCATCGCCGGTGCAATCATCATAGTCGCTGGTCTCTCGTGCACCGCGCTGGTCCGCGAACGCTACTACAAAACGTTGATAGCGGCAAACACCGAGAGGACCCCCTTCCTTGAGACAATAGGCAGGACCTTTGCGTGTCGGCCGTTTCGTATCCAACTCGTCATCCAGGTCGCCTATCAAATGGGCCTGAGCATGGTCAACGCACTCGGCGCGACGTTGACGGTGTTCTATGTGAGCGCGGGAAATCAGTCCGAGGGCAATACGTACAATTTCAAGATGGGCCTCGCCTACATGCTCGTAGGGCTTCTGGGCGTTCCTGTATTCGCGGCCATCTCGCGCAGGATGGGGAAGCGTCAAAGCATGACATATGTATTCCTGACGGGAATCGCGGTGTTCGCCTCGACCTGGTGGCTCTATACGCCGCATGTGAAGTGGCTGCAGATCCTTGCGTCCGGGCTCATCTCATTTTGCAGCGCGGGTTTCTGGATGATGATTGCCTCCATTGGCGCCGACGTGATCGACTACGACGAGTTGCAAACCGGAAAGCGTCGTGAGGGAGCCTTTGCCTCCTGCGGATCATGGGTGATGAAGGTGGGCATGGCGCTCGGCGCGCTTGTCTCTACCTCGGTTCTGGACTGGGTCGGATTCGACAAGAGCCTCGGTGCGAATCAAGCTCCCGGCACGATGCTGACAATTCGACTGCTGCTGGCCGCAGTTCCCATCGTCGGACTGATTGTCGGACTCTTTGCGCTTGCAAGATTTCCAATTACCCAGGCCACGGCCATGGACATCCGCGCCCAACTCGAGGCACGGAGGGGCAAGGTGTGAATCCGGACTGATGTTCAGGGTCCTCCCCGGCGATCAGCCAGCGGGGGTGATCTCATCGAACAGCAAATGCGCCAAGGATCGTGCCGCCTACATGCGGCAGATCAGCAACTCGCGTTCGTAGATCAGTTCCTTGGGAAGGTGATCGTGTAGGTCGATGAAGAGTTCTTCATGGCCGATGATCTCTGCACGCCATGCGGCCCGGTCCACAGCTTGCAGCTCCTCGAACTTCTCCTTTGGAAAATCAAGTCCGCTCCAATCGATATCCTCATAACGCGGCTGCCAGCCAATTGGCGTCTCCTTGCCCACGGTGCGGCCGCGCGCCCGATCGATGATCCATTTCAATACGCGCATGTTCTCGCCAAACCCCGGCCAGATGAACTTCCCGTTCGCATCCTTCCGAAACCAGTTCACATGGAAAATGCGCGGAGTCTCGCTCAGCGAGCGCTGCATCTTGATCCAGTGACGGAAATAGTCGCCCATATGATAACCGCAGAAGGGAAGCATGGCGAATGGATCGCGTCGCACCTTGCCGACGGTTCCGGCGGCAGCCGCAGTCATTTCCGAACCCATCGTCGCTCCGGTGTACACTCCCGCGCTCCAGTTGAACGCCTGATAGACCAGCGGCATCGTTGTCGCCCGCCGTCCACCGAAGATGAATGCCTTGATCGGCACGCCCGTGGGCTTTTCCCAATCCGGATCGATGGTCGGGCATTGCGAGGCGGGCGCGGTGAACCGTGCGTTGGGATGGGCCGCTTTGGCACCCGTGCTCCGCCCGATTTCAGGCGTCCATCGCCTGCCCTGCCAGTCGAGGCACTCGGCCGGAGGGGTGTCCGTCATGCCTTCCCACCAGACTCCTCCATCGGGCGTAAGGGCAACATTGGTGAAGATCGTGTTTCTCGCCAGAGCGGCCATGGCATTCGGATTCGTCTTCACCGAGGTGCCGGGAGCCACTCCGAAGAAACCCGCTTCCGGATTGATGGCGTGGAGGCGCCCATGCTCATCGGGCTTGATCCATGCGATGTCATCGCCGACGGTCCACACTTTCCAGCCTTCGAAAGCCGGAGGCGGGATCATCATGGCAAAGTTGGTCTTTCCACACGCACTTGGAAACGCCGCCGCGACGTAGGTTTTTTCGCCCTGAGGGTTCTCCACTCCCAGGATCAGCATGTGCTCCGCCATCCAGCCCTCGTCGCGCGCCAGATTTGAAGCGATGCGAAGTGCAAAACACTTCTTTCCCAGCAGCGCATTGCCGCCGTACCCCGAGCCGTACGACCAGATTTCGCGGGTTTCCGGAAAATGCACGATGTACTTTTCGGGATTGCAGGGCCAGGGCACATCCTTCTGACCAGGATTCAACGGCGCCCCAACAGAATGCATGCAGGGCACCACCCGCTTCTCGGCCTTGTCGATCTCCTTGAAGACCGCCAGGCCAATGCGCGCCATGATGCGCATATTGACAACAACGTAGGGTGAATCCGTGAGTTGCACGCCAATCTGTGCCATGGGCGAGCCCACTGGTCCCATGCTGAAAGGCAGCACATACAGGGTTCTTCCCCGCATCGATCCCGCAAAGAGCCTCTTCAACTTCTTGCGCATTTCGAAGGGGTCCTCCCAATTGTTGGTAGGACCCGCCGTGTCCTTTGACAGCGAGCATATGAACGTCCGGTCCTCCACGCGCGCGACATCGCTCGCATCCGAGCGGGCATAGTAGCATCCCGGCCACAGCGACTGGTTCAGCTTGGTAAAAGTGCCCTTTTCGACCATCTCGGCACATAGGAGCTCATTTTCCTCCTTTGATCCATCCACCCAGTGAATGGCGGCTGGCTGGGTCAACTCGGCCATCTTGGCCACCCACTTCAGCAGATTGGGATTTGAACTAATGGGTCGGGTAACATCGCGTTTCATGGCCCATTCCCTAAAGCACCTTATCCACACCCGCAAACCGGAAAGCCCACGCATCACCTTTTACAGGCCGCCGAATATGGGACTGAACAAAAATCAATACCGGTCAGATCAGGCATCGGCGACCCTGCAGCCAGATTCGCGTTCCGCTGAATCCTGCATTTGGATTCCCCTGAATCCACACGCAATGCCTTGGATTGACCGCCCCGTTCTGCTCGAACAGGCTTTCTGCCCTGCACCATGGATGTCACGACTTCTACGACAAGCGACCCGGTCAAACAGTTCTCCGTTTTCGCAGAGAATCGTGTAGGGCGTTTGCACGACCTCATCGCCCTGCTGCGTTCCAGTCAGGTTCATGTGGTCGCGCTGACCGTCCTGGACACCACTGACAGCGCGATTGTGCGTCTGATTCTAGATGATCCAGACAAGGCGCGCGAATTGATGATCAATAACGATTTTCCTTTCGGGGAAAGCGATGTGCTCGCCGTCGAAATCAACGATGAAGGCGACCTCGCTTCGGTGCTGAAGGCGCTGCTCATGGCTGAGATCAACATCCACTATGTCTACTCCTTCATCAAGCGCCCCGGCGAGCGTGCTGCCCTTGCGCTGAATGTCGAAGATGCTGATGTGGCCGCGCAATCACTGAATCAGCAGGGATTCAAGGTCCTGTCGCAGCGGGATATTTCGCGATAACATCCAGCGCCGGTACCTCGGCAAACGACAGTTCCCAAAAGCCTCCAACACCAGCGGAGGCGAAATTCGACCCTCTATTCCTGGACATCACCCATCTTCTCGCATTCCAGCAGATAGATCCCCGTCATGTATCCATTTTCAAACATCGCGCCGACCTTGAGGTCGCCGTAGAATGCAACCGGCACATCCTGGATGGGCTTCACCCCGCCCTTCTTCATCCTGACGACGATCCACTGGTTCATCTCCGGAACCGCTCCATAACAGCACATCATGGGATCGCTGAGCAGAAGGAACTCGGTGACGAGGCTGTTCTCCAGCTTGGTCGGAAGCATGAAGCCCGTGACCTTTGCCTTGCGCCCATTCAGGGATTTCAGCCAGCCCGGTATCTGTTCCTCACCCGTGGGTGGCGACACGTTCGGATTTGCTGCCGGATCAAATTCAGGAACCTTGAAGGTATAGCTGGAAAGCCGATCGAATCCGATTTTCAGGTAGTCACCTTCCTGCTCGATCTCAGGTTTTGAGGACAGATCTGCGGTGGGAGCTGCCGCTGCCGTGCTCGCGCTTGAATTGGCCGTAGCAACGACCGCAAACGCCAAGGCAGACCGCGCCGGAGGATCATTCAACGGATGAAGGGCCGCCTTGATACCCGTGCCACAGCAAAGCGTGTGATCCAAAAGCGTCTGCGACGGAAACAGTGCGGCTTGAAGGAAAACAGCCGGCATACACGCCGCGACTGCGGAAACAACGAGCGACTTCAAAAGGCGGGAGTTCATGTCAGGTAGGACTCTGCACAGAGGAGCAATTTCGTCAAAAGCGCAATTTGCCCCAATGCCAACACCAAGAGCTGTTCAAGGCGCCTCAACTCCCCGTGACAAAGGCAAGATCCATGGTGGCCCGGGCGCATTTTCCCGACGCAGAACGTAACTCCACCCCGCCCTTCATCGCATGCACGCTTTCAACCGTGTCGAAACCTGCGGGAATAGGCACAACCGCAAGGATGGTTGCGACGCGAAACGGTGTCCTTGGCGAAAGCGTCACCGATGTAGGAATACCCGCCTTCGATAGGGGATTCGCTCGTGCGGATTCAGCCAAACCGAGGTGAAAATAGGAAGTGACCTCCTCCACTCCCAGCACATTGACGTGGCGGCCATTCCAGGGCGCGTAGTGGCGGCCGCCGTTCGATAGCCACAGGATAGTGTGTCGAAGCACCTTGGGATTTTTCAATTGAAGGAGCACATAACGCTCAGCAGGGAATGTCACTGCGCTCCACCCAAACGGCGCCTTGCCATCTCCGATCAGCATCACCAGATCCTCAAAACCGCGACGCGCGGGGTAAGTCGACAGGTCCGTGAATCCTCCCCGGGCCAAGGGCACCTTGCCTAGCGAACGGAATTTTGCCCCTTGCCTGAGGCTTGAATATCCTTTCGACGCCGGGCTCTCAAATTCCACAGGCAAAACCTGCCCCCAGCGCCAACCCCCGACTGAAATGCGAGCTGCCCCTTCCATGTCTGGAAACTGGACGCACGGATGTGTTCCAATAGCCATTCGCCCGGAATAGCCCTGCAGCACCTGTTCGCAGTACACTGCGGTTTGTCCCTTCCGCAGCGTAACGCGCTTGTCGATCCGTCCCTTTCGGATGCCGGTCCTCATGTGGGCGTGCAGGGTCACGGCATCCCCCGCATGCGTCGTTGCATCAAGCGTCCAGCGAAGATTGGCCGTTTCTCCGTGCGGAGGATGCTTCTCCCCACGATACGGCGTGCCGTTTCCCCCAAAGGGTGCGCAAAAAAAATCCCCCCTCAGGTTTTGGAGCAGAGGAGGTAATCCGTCCGGCAGGTCTTCCCCTGTCCATGGAGCGACCGCGAGCGGCGAAACCGAGCGTCCGCCAGGCAGGCGAAACTTGACCGGTGCAAGCATGCCGCCGATCTCTGAAATGGAAGCGTCCACACAGTCGTTCTGAAGGGACCACGTTTGAACTGGGCGTGGAGTGAGGACAGGACTCTTTTTCTTCATTTGACCAACCTTGCCATTTCGTAGGACCCCTGCGCGAGATCAATGTTGCGATGCATTGTCGCGTGGTGGATCGATGTATCGGGAGTTGCCATGCACTGCCGGGAACGCCGAAACTCGGCCCTCTCCTGCATGTCCTTCACACCTCTCCCGCTCGGCCAGCGTATCCCTGACAGCCTGCACGGTGTTTCCTGCAGCCTGCCGACCATGCGGGCGGTGATCGGCTATGAGGAAAAGGACCCCGAGATCACCAGCCGGATGACATCCGGTTACCCGCGATTCGTCCAGCATCCGCTCCTGAGACAGGCAGCCGCCCATCTCCTCAGGAAACATCACTTGAATGACCATCAACTCTGGTTGACCGCTTCGCCGCGCGCGGCCCATCAGTTGATTCAATGGCTGGCGCCCGCAACCTGCAGGATCATTTCTGACAACGGTCTGCAGGGTGTCGCTTTCCCCTCAAACCCGGACACTTTTGCCCGTGCGAAGACTTGGTTGCAGCACGCGGGCGCGCTTCCCTCCAGCCGGGCGGCGGAGGATTACCTGATTCGCGTCGGCGAAAAACCCATCGCCGAGCCGGAGCAAATACAAACCGGGGAAGCCGAAGGCAGGGTTCGCCGCTACCTTCGTAGCGCATTCAGCCCTGCCGGAGACGGCGATATTTTCCTGGCCAACAGCGGCATGAATGCGATTTGGGCGGCCTACCACGGGATCTCAAAAATCCAAGCCGCCCGCGGTCGCAGGCTCTGGATCCAACTCGGCTGGCTGTACCTCGATACGATTGCAATCCTCCAAAAATTCAGCGGAGGTCCGCAAAACTATCACTTTCATGGTGACGTCTTTGATATCGATGGATTGCGCAGGCTGTTTGCCAGCAAAGGTGGATCAATCGCAGGAATCATTACTGAGGTCCCCACCAATCCGCTCATTCAGACCCCTGATCTCCCCGCAGTCCATCAGCTTTGCAAATCGGCCGGGGCCTGCCTGGTAGTCGATCCTACGATTGCGTCGCCGCTCAACATCAATGTCCTGCCCCATGCGGATGTAGTCGTGAATTCTCTGACGAAGTACGCCGCCAGCGAAGGGGACGTCCTTTTCGGTGCCGCAATCGTGAATCCTGTGGCGACCGATGCCGACGAGCTGCGGCGATCAATCGCTGCCGAACTTGAACCGATCTACCCGAGGGATCTTCACCGGCTCGCAGCGCAGGTTGGCGACACCACGGCCGTCGTTGAGGCGACCAACCGCAATGCCGCGGAGGTAATCCGGTTCCTTGAATGCCATCCGCGGATCACCTCGCTTTACTGGTCGTTGAAGAAGGAATCCCGCACGAACTACATGAATCTTGCGAGGAGCCCGAATTCCTTAGGCAGTGTACTCAGCTTCACCGTCAGCGGAGACTTTGCCAAATTTTACGACCGGTTGAGTCTTCCCAAAGGTCCAAGCTTCGGCATGAAGACAACGCTGATTTGTCCGTTCATCTACCTGGCTCACTATGATCTCGTGAGTACAAGCGAAGGCAGACGGGTTCTCAATGACAACGGCCTCGCGCCGGATCTGATGCGCCTTTCTGTTGGCTGTGAGCCAGCGGAACAGATCATTGCCGCGCTTCGGGAGGCGTTGGAGTAAATCCCTTTTCCACAATGTCAGCGCCTGTGTGCCGCCTCCCCATTCGGGTCGTTCCAAATGCGAGCCGCGATGAGATCGCGGGATGGTTGGCCGAGTCACTCAAGGTAAAACTGAGGGCGCCAGCCTTGGATGGCCGTGCCAATGAAGCGCTGTGTCGGTTTCTGTCTGACAGACTCCGTCTGCCACTGCGGCAGGTCGTGCTTCTTCGAGGGGAGAAATCCCGCCAGAAGCTGATCGAAATTCACGGCATCACGCTCGAGGACGCAAGAGCCCGCCTCTTGCCCTGATTTTATTGCTTCCTCCGTATCTGGTGCCGCGCCCTCAATCACGGAAGCGCAGGAACCGATTTAGAAATGCTTCACGTACCCGTTGCGTCGAAGACGCTCCAGCCAGCGCTCCTGTGAAGTTCGGGCGCTTTGCTGAATCAGGATCCGCTCGATCTGATCGCGTACTTCGTCGATCGGCTGGATTCCGGCGTACTTGCGGTCATCTACGTGGAGCAGAAACGCGCCTTCCGGGGTGACGATGATGTCGCTGGTTTCGCCCTTCTTGAGTTTGAACAGCGGGTCGCTGAATTCCGGTCGAAGGTCCGAACGCTTCTGCCAATCCCAGTCGCCGCCTTTTGCACGACGCGATTCCTGGGACACATCGCGGGCGACATCCTCGAACTTCTCCCCGCTGTGAATACGATCCAGCGCCGCCTGCGCCATCGCGCGAAGGTCGGCGTCAGTCTGGCCCTGTTTGCGCGTGAACTGGATCAGGCGCATATAGGCCTGATCCTCCTGGAAAAAGCGATCCTTGTTCTCGTTGTAGAATGTCTCGATCTTCACCGGACTGACCGTGCTCTGAGATTTGCGCTGCTGCTGGCGCATGTACCCAAAGATGATGTTCTCCTCCACTTCCCGGCGATAGTCGCGGAGCGTCTGGCCGCGTCCGCGCAGGTACGCGAGGAATTTGGAGCGGTCCCCTTCGAACTGCGTGATCTGCGTCTCGGCGACCTCGTTGTCCACGTAGCTTTCCGGAATCCGCTTCTTCTCATCCTTGCGAAATTCCTTCACAATCAGTTCGCGATCGATGATGCCCTGGATGATTTCATCCTGGGCCGCCTCCAGCTTCTGGTTGAACTCCTGTTCGTTCTTGGAATCGCGACGGATTTCCGGAACCAGCGGCGCGATGTCACGGCGGATATCCTCGACCGTGATGATCTTGCTCTCGACGATCGCCGCGATGCCGTTCGCGAACTGATAGTCATCCTTTCCGTCAGTCGCGGCAGTTTGCGCCGGAACCGAGAGGGGAGCGATCACAAGGGCGGCCACACATGCGGATCGGAGCCAGCAGGATTTTTGAGTACGGCGAGGATCGGTCATTCGGGTTTTGGCAGATTGTTCAGGAATGTGGCTATTTCCCTCAACCGTAGAAGCGGTTTAGAAGCGGTCAATCGCGGAAAGCGGGCGCCGAGCATGACAAAATCATCCCGGCGACCGTTCGCTCGGAGACACTTCAAACGGGTTGATTCCGTTTCGACGGAGACAATTCCCTTTTGTTCCGCGCAAATGCGGATCTCGGTCACCAGCAGGAGCGCCTTTACCTCCTCACCATACTTGCCAAATCGGTCCCGCAGTTCGCTTTCAATGCGCTTCAATTGTTCCGGGCCTTCAGCCAGCGCCAGTTTGCGATAGAAATCGATTCGCAAGCGGGTCTCGGAAAGGTAGGCAACAGGTATCCGTGCCTGGATAAATTCCACCGGGACGGCGCCATCCGCGTCGTGCTCTGCCTGTTTGACGGCGGAGTAGCCCGCACCATGCCCGCGGGTCGGCTTACCGTCGCCTGTGGAAGGCTCCCCTTCTCCAACGAAGACGAAGTCCAGCTTGACGCTCGCGCGAATCAAGGCCGCATGCTTCTCGCCTCGAAGCCGCGCAACGGATTGGCGCAACAACTGGCAATAAAGCTCAAATCCCACGCCCACGATGTGACCGCTTTGTTCGGAGCCCAGCAGGTTTCCCGCTCCGCGCAGTTCGAGGTCACGCATCGCGATGCGGAAACCCGCGCCGAGTTGGTTGTGCGTGCGAAGCGCGTTCAGTCGCTGGCGGGCAATTTCCAGCAGGCGGGTGTGGCGATGAAGCAGCAGGTAGGCATAGGCCTGATGCTTGAAGCGACCCACTCGCCCGCGCAATTGGTAGAGCTGCGACAATCCAAAACGATCCGCGCCTTCAATGATGATCGTATTGCAGTTCGGTATATCGAGACCGCTCTCAATGATCGTCGTGCAGACAAGCACTTGGTAGCGCCCCGCGACAAACTCCGTCATGAGTTCCTCGAGTTCGTCGGAGTCCATCTGCCCATGGCCGACACCAATGGTCAGATCAGGCATCAGGCTGCGCAGTCGCTGAGCCACGAGATCAATCGTCTGAACCCGGTTGTGGAGGTAGAAAACCTGTCCACCTCGTCGGATCTCGTGACGTACCGCCTCGACGACGAGCTTTTCATCGTAAGTCTTCACGATGGTTTGAATGGGATGGCGGTTCGTGGGTGCGGTCTCGATGACGCTGATATCGCGCGCACCAGTCATCGCCATGTACAGCGTCCGGGGAATCGGGGTCGCGCTCATCGAAAGCACATCAACCGTTGAACGCATCGCCTTGAAGCGCTCCTTGTGGCGCACGCCGAACCGTTGTTCTTCGTCGATCACTACGAGTCCAAGATCCTTGAACCCGACATCCCGTTGAAGGAGACGATGCGTGCCAACCAGGATATCCACCTGGCCCGCAGCCGTCGCCGCCACAACTTTGGTGATTTCCGCCCGCGTGCGGAACCGGCTGATCATTTCGACGGCAATGGGATATCCGGCCATGCGCTCTCGAAACGTGTTGAGATGCTGTTGCGCGAGAACAGTGGTCGGCACGAGCACCGCCACCTGCCGGCCACCCTGCACCGCCTTGAACGCGGCGCGCAAGGCGACCTCCGTCTTTCCAAAACCGACATCGCCGCAAATGAGCCTGTCCATCGGGCGGGTCTTCTCCATGTCCGCCTTCGTCTCCTCAATCGCCTTCAATTGATCGCGCGTTTCGGTATGGGGAAATGAGGATTCAAACTCCTTTTGCCACTCCGTATCCGGAGGAAAGGCATGGCCGGGCTGGGCCTCACGCGCTGCCTGTATCCGCAGGAGTTCCGCCGCGAGATCAAGCGTCGCCCGCTCCGCCGATTGCCGCGTCTTTTCCCAGCGACCGGACCCCACCCTGCCGAGTTGCGGACGCGTCTTCGACAATCCGACATAGCGGCTGATCAAATGAGCCTCCTGGAGTGGCACGTGCAGCGTCACACGATCGTCAAACTCCAGTGATATCACTTCGCGCATGCCCTGGGCCGTGTCGATCTTCGCCAGGCCTCGATAGACCGCGATGCCATGCTGGAGATGAACAACGAAGTCACCTTCCACCAGCTCGGAGAAGTCGAGCAACTGATCGACCTGGGCGCGCTGCACGAGCGCCCGTTTCGATCCACCCGCCCGCCGCGCGCGCTGCCGACCGAAAAGTTCGGTTTCGGTCACAACGACGAGGCCTCGTTTCCCCACGCCCTTCACCCAGGCAAGCTGGGCATCAAGTTTGATCGAAGAAACAGAATCCAAGGACGGCACATCACGGAACGTGAGGCGGAAACCCTCGTTCAAACCACCACGGAGCCATAGCGGCTGGAGCTTCCGCTCCAATCCCTCTTCCTCAAAAATCTCCCGAGCGCGCTGCTCCTCACCTGCCTTGGAAACGACGAATACAAGGCCGTACCCAAGTTTCTGCCACCCCGCCAGGGCCGTTAAGAAATCCCGTCGTGCATCGATCTCGCCCTGCAAACGTTCCTGCGCAACCAACGAATCAGCCGGATAGGAACGATGGTGACTCAGGCTATCCGTGTACCAAGTCACTTCCTCCACACCATCCCCATCCAGCAAGGCCGAAGCCTCATCCAATTCACTCAGCCCAAAAAGCCCTGTGCAACGCTCCAAGAGCTGATTCAGCGGGAAACCCGAATCCCGCGCCAAGGTGTTCAAATCCTCCTCCACATTTGCGGGTTCAACCAGGACCAGGTGACTGGAGCGGGGGAGATAGTCCGCAAGTCCCACGCTCGACGTCGCCATCTGCAAGCGCGGCGACGCCGACAGCGTGATCGCGGCGACACTTGCTCCGGAACGCTGCGTCACGGGATCAAATGCCCGAATCTCCTCAATTTCGTCGCCGAAGAAATCGAGTCGATACGGCTCTGTCGCAGTGATGGGATAGACATCAATGATGCCACCACGAATGGCATAGTGCCCTGGTGACTCACACACCGCCTCGGAGTCATAGTCGAGCTCTCGAAGCTTCTCAAGCAGGGCTTGGAATGACTGCGTCTGACCTCGAGCGAGCCTCAGCTCGCGTTTTGCAAATGCCTCCAAAGCCGGAACAGGCTGCGCAATTGCTGAGGGCGTCGCTACAATCATCAGACTTGAAGCGAGTTCCGATGCAGCGCCCGCAACTGGCAGACGCAGCGCACGCAGTCGGGAAAGTACAGTCTGTCGATCGGCGGATGCTGCAAACGCCTCGCGCATCTCCCGTGCGTCCGGCATGGCCTCGGGAAAAAGGAGCACCTCCAGGCCGCGCGGATCTCCACTCCCACCGTGAAAAAGGCCCAGGTCGTCTACACATTGCTCGGCTGTTCTGACATCCGAAACGAGTACAACCCAAACAGCCGACGGATGGGCGCGCGTCAGTTGATCGATCACCGCACCCCGGGCGGGTGGACAGATCCCGACGTGCTTCTGACGGTGCAACGCGCTGAGGGCCGACATGGGAAACCGCCGACGAAAGTGCAGAAACCTCCATGACGCAATCCCGAGGCACCGCGCCACGCGCGCGCTGTTGCACGCTTCTTGGCAACGCACACCCCTATGCCGTCAAAAACCTGAAGGGCTTGCACATCCGAGGTCCTCGCTCGCGCACTCGAGGTGAATGATGAATTTTTATGCACAGATTGAACGAAACCCGGCACGCCGCGTCTTTCGCTGTGGTGGTGCTTCCTGCCCTGCCCGTTCTTTCTGTATCATTCATGTTGTTGTTTTTAGTCGGCGAAGGCGTCGGGCGTTCAAGCTCCCGACGCCTTCACTGTTTTCACTGGCGCACGTTGCAATCGGGAGTCCGACTCGTCGCTTGCGTGCGCGGTCTGCTTTCCCACGCTCAAATTGCGCCCATGTCCGACTACCGTGTTTATTGCCAACCTGGGGACCGTCTGCCTTCGGAAATCATTCTTTCTCCGGAGGAGGCGCATCATCTCGTTGTTGTAAACCGGGCACGCCAGGGTGCAAAGGTTGTGGCATTTGACGGGCAGGGGCACGAATGGGACACCGAACTCGTCAAACCAGACAAACGCGCAGCCAGGCTCGATGTCCGCTCAACGCGCACCGCATTGCCATTGCCATTTGAAATCTCGCTCGCCCAGTCGCTGCCAAAGGGATCGCTCATGGACTCCATCGTGGAAAAAGCGACGGAGTTGGGCGTGCGACGCATATTTCCGCTCCTGAGCGAACGCAGCCAGGTTCAGTTGGACGCCGATCGACGGGATCGCAAATCCGAACGATGGCGGGTCGCAGCCCTCGAAGCCGCGAAACAATGCGGCAACCCCTGGCTGCCTACGATCGCCCCCATTGAATCGCTTCCCGAGTTCCTTCGTCGACAAGCCGATTTTGATGTCGCTCTCGTCGCGTCCCTCCAGCCCGGCGCACGGTCGCTGAAATCCATTCTCGCCGATTATGGGAATCGTCATGGCAGGATGCCGAAACACGCGGTTTGGCTGATCGGACCCGAAGGAGATTTCAGTCCAGACGAACTGGCCGCAGCAATTGCGGCGGGTTTTGAGGCAGTGACGCTTGGATCGCTCGTCCTTCGTTGCGAGACCGCTGCCACCGTGGCAGTCGGAATTCTCGCCCATGAACTTCAGCAGACGGCCTGAGGCTACCCCAAAATACGAGGAGGGCGACCTCTGCAGGTCGCCCTCCGGCATATGAAAACAAATGGCTGGACAAAAATCTTTATCTGCGGCCTCTGCGGAGGCGCTGGATTCCCGCAAGTCCCGCCATGGCAAGACCGAGGAGCACCAAAGTGGAGCCGGCATCAGGAACTGAAATATAGAGCTGAGACTGCTTGTTCCTACCATCCCTGTTGGTAAGATTCAGCACCTGCACGCCGTAGGCGCCGTTGGCGTCAGCCTTTGCGGCGGCTTCAGAGCCGAAGAAGGTCACCGCGGCATCAAGAAAGGCATTCCCGTCTCCGAATCCATAGCCCGAGCCATAGCCGGAAATGCTCGGAGTCTCGTCTTCGAAGAACCAGAATGCGAGTTGGAGGAAATTGTTCGAAGTCTTGCGGCCGGAACCGTAGTCGAAGCCGCTGAGAGAGCCATTTGCGAACTGCGAATACAGCCAAGCGGTTCCCAGCGAAACCGGATCCTGGCCGCCTACAGCGCCACCCGCGCCCGCCACTGCGGCGTTGGCGACGGTGTAGTTGTAAGTCGAGCCGGGGCTAAAGTACTCGGTGTATTCGAGGCAGAATGACTCAAAGGTACCCGCAGCACCTACGAGGCTGATGGGCGCGTAGGCAGAGGTGTCCAGGCCGGACCCACTGATCGTATACGACCCCCCACCCAAGCCATTTCCGTTGGAGCTCGCATTGGTTGAAATCGTCAGGGTTGCCGCTACTGCACTGGAAGCGAGCGCCGCCGTACCGGCGAGTATCGCGAAGATCCGTGAAACATGAAATCGGGAGATGGTCATTTTGCTAAGGTGAAGTTGGAGTTGCTGTCTGTCCTCCCAGTAGCGTTCCCAATGCCACCTTTTGCCTCCCCTGCCTTTCAACTGAAATTCGATACGTAATTGGATACGTATCAGGTAGTTGAAGGATTGCGTAATGGACCTACGAAGAATTACCCCCTCCCGGGACAACTCACTGTTCGCCGCCGCGTTGTCGCCCCTTCCGACAGCTTTGGCGATTTCGGTAAAAACCATGTAAAGTAGCGCGACACGTAGTTCCACGCAGCCCGCCAAGAAAGTTTTACGCAGTTCCCGCCAAGGAATGCCCAAGTTTCATTCATTCCTCTTCACCCACACGAATCTCCCCCCTCGCGGGCGCCTATCTGAAAGCGCTACCAGACCA
>CAUJJL010000185.1 GCA_963205455.1 Verrucomicrobiota bacterium | reverse complement strand
CCGACTCGACTTTCTCATCTTCCACTCTTTCTCGATGTCCCATTTGAAGAAATTCCTGATTGCCGTTGGTGTCGCGACGCTGGCGATGTCGCCGCTGCTTGTGCCGTTTTTCGCGTTCTCGCTCGAGAACACGCTCTATTCCCACGTGATCCTGATCCCGTGTGTCAGCGCGTACTTTGTCTATCTGAGGCGGGATGGGCTGGTCGCGAATGACGGGGGGCTTCGTTGGCTCGCGGTTCTTCCGATCCTAGGAGCGGGGGCCGCACTCTACTACCGGATGGCCGGGGCGCCTGCCTCGCCGGAAAACGCGATGGCAGCCGTGGCGCTGGCGTATGTGTGCTGCCTGTGGGCGGCGGCGTTGCTGACGCTGGGTGCTACAAATCTGAAGCGCCTCTTGTTTCCGCTGTTGTTTCTGCTCTTCATCATTCCGTTTCCCACGCAGGTGGAGGCGGGCATCGAGACTTTCCTGCAGCATGGATCGGCTGAATGCGCCTATGGGATGTTCGGCCTCACGGACACCACGCTCTATCGCGAGGGGCTCGTCTTCAATCTTCCCGGGATCAGCCTCCAGGTGGCTCCGGAGTGCAGCGGGATCCGGTCGTCGCTCGTCCTGTTCATCACCAGCATTGTGGGCGGCCAGCTTTTTCTCCGGTCGAATGTCAGTCGGCTCGCGCTTGCGCTTTTCGTGATTCCCCTGGCCCTTGTGCGCAATGGATTCCGCGTCTTCGTGCTGGGTGAACTCTGCGTGCACGTCGGCCCACACATGATCGACAGCCCCATTCACCATCAGGGCGGACCGATTTTTTTCCTGCTGTCGCTGATTCCCTTCTTCGGTTTTGTCTGGCTGCTGATGAAGTGGGAGCGGCGAAAAGGCGGACCTGCGGCACCAGCACTGAATTCGCAGCCGGCGAGTCCCACCGGCACATGAGTCCAGGCCTCCGCATCGCGTGAAAAACCAACGCACCGCTTCCCTGATTGCCTGCGCAGCGCTCGTGTCGCTGCTTTTTGCCTCAGGCTGCTCGCTTGAGTCGCGAAAGGCAAAACACACCCAGCGGGCGGAAAGCTACCTTGCTGAGGGAAAACTGGACCGCGCGGAGATTGAATACCTCAATGTCCTGAAACTGGATCCCAAGGCGCAGGGTCCTCTGGGGAAACTCGGCCTGATCTATTTCGAGCAGGGACAGCTCGGCAGGGCGCTGCCGTATTTGGCGAGGGCAATCGAGGTCAATCCGAACGATATCGAGGCCCGGACCAAGCTGGCGTCACTGCTGCTTTCGGTCGGCAATCGGACACAGGCAGCGGGAGAGGCCGAAAAGGTCCTGGAGCATGATGCCAGCCAGCCGGATGCACTGGTGATCCTCTCGGAATGTGCGGCGACACCGGAGGATTTCAAGAAGGTCATGGACCGTGTGACCGCCGAGGCGTTGCACACCAGCGCTGCTGCCTGGGTGGCACGGGGGATCATCCTGGCGAAGGAGGGAAAGCTGGAGGATGCGATGACCGCGTTGAAGCAGGCGGTTGGAATCGACGAAAAATTTGCAGCGGCCCACTCGGCGCTCGCGGCGCTCTATGTTGCCGCGGAGCAGAACGACCTTGCGGAGCGTGCGTATGCGAGAGCCGCGGAACTCTCCGGGCCGCGTTCCCCGCGGACGCTCCAGTACGCGTTGTTCAAGGGGCGATCGGGCGACGTCGCGGGAGCGAGAAAAATTCTTGAGGACGTCATCAGGAAGGCACCCGACTACGTGCCGGCCGTGCTCAGGCTGGCTGATGTCATGGCAACTGAGGGTCATTTTGCGGAGGCGGAAGGCGTGCTGAAGCCGATTCTCGAGCGTGTGCCGAACCACCCCGAAGCGCTTCTCGTTCGCAGCCGGATCTATCTTGCGGAGGGGCGGCCGGACAAGGCGGGGGTCGATGTCGACCTGCTCACGCGCATGTATCCGAATTCACCTGAGGCGCATTTTGAGTCGGCACGGGTTTTTATTGCGAAGCAGGACATGGCCCGCGCGCTGGACAGCCTTCATCTCGCGATCGAGGCCAATCCCGAATACTGGGAGGCGATCCTGCTCAAGGCGCGTGTGCATCTCGAACAGGGTGAGACGGTGGTGGCGGTGAAACTGCTTACGGAGATGCTGGACAGGCAGCCGCGCAACGAGCAGGCGCTGATGCTGCTCGCAGAGGCCTATCGCGCGCAGAAGAATTTCAATGCGGCGCTGGAAACCTGCGACACCCTGGAGCGGTTTCATCCCAATCGGGAGACGGTGGCCCTCATGCGGGGCGGGTTGTTGCGTCAGTTGAATCGTCCCGCGGAGGCGCGGGCTGCTTTTGAAGAGGCGCTCGTGCGCAGTCCCGATTCCGTGCGGGCTCTGGATGAACTGGTCATTCTTGATGTTCAGGACAGGCACATGGACCAGGCTTTGGCCCGAGTGCAGGCGGCGATTGCGCGCAGGCCTGACGAGGCGGGGCTGCGCATCACCCTTGGAAAACTGAACATGATCCGGAAGGACCCGGCCAAGGCGGAGGAGGCGCTGCGCAAGGCCGTGGAGCTGGATCCGAAGACATCGCTCGGGCACATGCTGCTCGCGCGGCTGTATCTGGACACCGACCGGCCGACCCTCGCGATCGAAAGCCTGAGGCAGGTGCTGGCGCGCAATCCTCGAGACGAGGGGGCGGCGATGCTCATGGCGTCGCTTGAGGAAAAACGCGGAAACATCGAAGCTGCGAGAAAGGCCTACGAGGACCTGCTGAAGGACGTGCCGAATGCGGCCCCGGCGCTCAACAACCTGGCCTGCCTTCTGGAGAAGAACACCAAGGAAATCGAGCGCGCCTACGAACTGGCACGGCGCGCGCGTGAGCTTCTGCCCGGGGATCCGCAGGTGGCCGATACGCTCGGATGGATCTTGTATCGTAAATCTGAATACAAGCTGGCAGCGGCGATGCTTCGCGAAAACGTGACGGCAAATCCGGCCTCCGGCCTGGCGCACTTTCGTCTTGGGTCGGCGCTTTACATGCTGGGCAATGAGAAGGAGGCAATCGAGCAGTTTCAGGCGGCAAGCAAGGCGGGTCTGTCCGGTCCCGAGTTGACCGACAGTGGAGCCATGATGGAGATCCTGCGGATGCGCGCGGGCGACGTTGGGAAGGTGGACGATTCGGCACTGCAGGCTCACATCAACGCGCATCCGGAGGATCCCATGGCGCTCATTACGCGCGGAGATGTTGCTTTGGCGCGCGGGCAATTTGATGCGGCGATGGGGAGCTACCGCGCGGCAGCGGGTGCAAGTCCGCAGAATGGCCTGGCCCAGGTGGGAATGGCGCGGACCGAGTTTGCCAGGGGGAATGTCGCGAAGGCGATGGACTTCGCCCGCGAGGGGCGGCGCATGATGCCGGAGAATGTCGATGCGCTTATTCTGCTGGGGCGGATAGCCTACGCCGCAAGGGATTTTACCTGGGCGAACACGCTGCTGCACGATGCGTTTCGACAACGACCGACTGACGGAGCGGTGGCCTTGGATGCGGCTTGGGCTGCCTACAGCCAGGGCATGATCGATGAGGCGTTGCGTGCCTTCGGGGTCGCGTTGCGCCAGAAGGGGACGAAGGATCTGGAGGAGCAGGTCGCACTCATTCGGGCGCAGCAGTCTGCGCCGATTTCTGCTGAAAACATGGACCTTGCGAAGCGCCGACTGGCAGCGCATCCGGATGATGTGCCGACGCTGATGGTTGTCGCAGCCACCGGTGATGCAGAGGAGTCGGAAAAGGCGTTGGTAGCCGTACTGAAGATCTTTCCCGAGTTCTCATCCGCCAAACGCGAACTGGCACTTCTGCTGGCGAGGCAGCAGGAGAAAGCGGATCTACGCGTTATCCCGCTCGCGTCCCAGGCACTGGAGGCGTATCCGGGTGACCTTGTTCTGATCAGAGTCCTGGCTTTGGCCACGGCGCGTCAGGGGCGGTATGAGGTGGCCCTTCCGCTGCTTGAGCGGGCGTTGGATCGAAACAAGACTGATGGACTGCTGTGGTACTATCTCGGCTTGGCGCGATTGAAGCTCTCGGGCAAGGATTCTGCGCGCGTCGCATTTGAGAAGTCGCTTGAGGGTGGAGGATTACCGGCGGATCTGGCGCAGGATGCGAAGAAGCGTCTGGAGGCGCTGGCAGAGAAGGCAGAAGGAGGAAAGTAGATCTCCGACCTCCGACCTCCGCCTTCTACCTTCTGCCTTCATCCCCCCCTCTGTGCATTCCGTGCAATCTGTGGTCAAAACTCCGATCCTCAAACCGGGCACGACGAAGCGTGCCCCTCCCAGTCGGTTCGTTACCATATCCGGATCGTATCTGTGCAATCTGTGGTAAAACCGGTTCGATAGTTCGATGCTCGATCCAATTAAACACAGATTGCACCGAACGCATAGAGTTCAAGTCTCAAGCCTTTTTTGCAACAGATTGCACGGATGAATACCGGACGGAGACGGAGGACGGACGTCAGCGGTCAGAGGTCAGATGTCAGCATTGGAGCACGCTTCGTCGTGCCCTCCGAAAGTAGCGGGACCTTCCAGGTCCCATGGATCGAAACTCGGGAGCTGGAAGATCCCGCCACCTTCTACCGGCCTCTGACCTCTGACCTCCGACCTCCGCCTTCTACCTTCTGCCTTCATTCCCCCCTCTGTGCATTCCGTGCAATCTGTGGTCAAAACTCCGATCCTCAAACCGGGCACGACGAAGCGCGCCCCTTCAGGTTCGATCCGGCCGCGGCGGTGTGCGGATTGAAAAGGCGGGTTCGTATTGGAATCCGGTCGATCGAGGAAGACTCGACTCAGGGCTATGGAGAGCGCAGTTTTCGCGATGAAAGCGTCATTCAAAACTCCGTATAACTACTGATACTTAAACCCCGAAATGCGCCTTGGACTCAGGTTCCTTTCATGCGGAGCTGTGGCCTGATTGTGCTTCAGCGCAGCATTGGATTTCCGTTGTTCAAATTCCGGTGGTGATAATGCTTCTGGAAAGGCAGGTATCACCCCGGTGTCCGTATTCATCCATTTTATCATCATGCACGCTACAAGGTCCTGGTTATTACCGATGAGGGGAAGATTGTTGGCATTGACGATTGCCTGCCTGGGCATCGCCCTGCTGGGCGGCTGTTCGGCGGAGGCGCGGAGGAATCGTGCGCTCAAGCGCGGCGATGAATTTGTGGCCAAGAATCAGTACGACCGGGCCGAGATCGAGTACATCAACGCACTCAGGGATGATGCCCAGAACGCCCATGCGATGGCGAGTCTTGGCGTGATCTATATGGAACAGGGAAGGCTATCACGGGCGTATCCGCTGCTTAAGCGTGCGAGTGAAATTGATCCCAATGATCTTCGTGCACGCGCGAAACTTGCCTCGGTTTACATGGCTGTCGGCAATCCCTCGGCGGCGCTCGCTGAAGCGACTGCGATCCTCAAACTCAATCCTGGGCTGCCTGATGTGCCGGTGACACTTGCGGAGGCGAGCAATACGCCTGCCCAGATTGGGGCTTCGGGCGCGCTCCTGAACGCACTGCCCTCCACGGCGGCAGAACTGCCTTCGGTGCTCACTGCAAAAGCCATCCTTCTTGCGCGGAGTGGGAACCTGCCCCAGGCGACCGCCCTGTTGGAGCGAGCGGTGACATCGACGCCTCCTCCTGCCGCAGCCTTTAGCGTCCTGGGAGCAATCTTCGTGAGCAGGAACGACATGGCCAAGGCCGAAGCGGCCTTCGCGAAGGCGGCGGAGTTGTCGGAACTGAGATCGCCGCGTCGGATTCAGTATGCACTTTTCAAGTACCAGCGAGGCGACGCTGCGGCAGCGAAACAGTATCTCGCGCAGACCTTCAAGGATGCGCCCGACTTTTATCCGGCGGGCCTGCGCCTTGCGGAGATGCTGATTCGCGAGAAAAAGTTCGGCGAGGCGGAGGCGCTTTCAGATCAGATGCTATCGAGAGACGGGAGCAATCACGAGGCGTTGGCGCTGAGCATCCGTCTGGCCCTTGCCCGCGGTGACACGGCCAAGGCACTCGTGAAGGCCAATGCCTTTGTGCAGATGTACCCGCAGGTCCCGGATGCGCATTTTGAGAAGGCGAAAGTGCACATGGCGCGAAATGAACTGTCGGAGGCAGTTGCGAGCCTGAATCAGGTTCTGGCGATCAATCCCGACCACGATCAGGCAATCACCACGTTGGCGGCCATTGATATCCAGCAGGGCAACCGCAGCGCGGCTGTGACGTCGCTTCGCCGTTACCTGGAAAAGAATCCAAAGAATGTGGATGCACAATTCCTGCTCGCTGATGCGTACCGGGGGCTGAATGATTTCGAGGCGGCCTTGGGAGTGTACAAGGTGCTGGAGCAGATGACCCCGGTGGATCAGCGCGTGCACTACGGAAAGGGCGTGACCTTGCGCGCGCTTGGCCAGACGGATGCGGCGCGGAGGGCGCTGGAACTGGCAAAATCCTATGAGCCGACTGCGCTTGAGGCACTCGAGCAGTTATTGGAAATGGATGTGGCGGAAAAGCAGTTCGACCGTGCCCAGAAGCGTCTGGATGTTGCGCTGGCATCCCGCCCTTCCGATGCACAACTGGTGCAGTTGATGGGACGGCTGAAGCTGGTGCAGGGACAGAGCGCCGAGGCGGCTGCGCTGTTTCGCAAGGCCATCGAACTCGACTCCAATCTGACCTCGGCCTACATGTTCCTGGCCAAGATCTATCTCGACACGAAGGATTCCGCACGAGCTCTGGAAAGCCTTTCGCAGGTTGAGAAACGCAATCCCCGGGATACGAGTGCGATTCTCATGCAGGGTGTGATCCACGAGCAGCAGAAGGACTACACTAAGGCGCGCGATGCGTATGAACGGGTGCTAGCGGTTAATCCGCAGTTTGCGCCTGCGCTCAACAATCTCGCCAACCTGTACCTGCGCCAGCTCAATGACCTCAAGAAGGCGGGCGAGCTTGCTAAACGCGCGCGTGATGTGTGGCCGGCCGATCCGGTGATCGCGGACACAGCCGGATGGACTCTTCACAAACAGGGCGACTATGCTGCGGCACAGACCCTGTTGCTGGAGAGTGCGGCCAAGCTGTCGGACAATGCCGAGGCCCAGTATCACCTGGCGATGAACAACTACATGCTGGGGAATGCAAAGGCGGCAAAGGCGGCCTTCGAGACGGCGCTCCGCCTCAAGGGAGATTTTCCCGAAGCCGCAGAGATCCCGTCACGTCTGGAGCTGCTCAAGGCTGCCGAGGGCAATGTTCCCATCGCAACGCTTGAGCGTTATGTGAAGGAAAACCCGAAAGATCCTTTTGCGCTGGCGCAGCTTGCCGTGCGGCAGGAGCAGTCAGGAAATCTCGATACGGCGATTTCAACGCAAGAGACGGTCCTGAAATTGAATCCCCAGGATGCGAAGTCGATGACGGCGCTTGCCCGCATGCTGAAGGCGAAGGGTGAGGTGGCGAAGGCGACGGAGTATGCAAAGGCGGCACGCAAGCTTCAGCCGGAAAATCTGGAGGTGCTGGCGCTGACGGGGGGACTGGCGGTCATGGCCGGGGAGTACCAGGCAGCCTATGGGGTGCTTTCAGAGGTTGCGCGGACGCAGCCGCGGCAGTCAGCGGTGGCTCTCGATCTGTCGAAGGCGGCACTCGCGATCGGACGGGTGGCGGAGGCTCGTGCAGCCCTTGAGCAGGCGCTGGCGGTTTCGCCGGACGCGGATGCGAAGACGAGATTGCAGTTGATCGCGGGGCTGGAAAATCCGGGAGCGGTGCGGGAGATCGCAGAACGCCGACTCGGCGCTGATCCGGACGATTTGGCTGCGCTGATGATAGCTGCACTGACAGCGGCGGATTCGGGAGCCGCTGAAAAGCTCCTGGATCGCATCCTCGTGAAATATCCGGATTTTACGCCCGCCCAGAGAAAACTCGCAATCCTGCTTTCGGCATCGCCGGCGAATGACGCACGTACCGTTGAGGTGGGGAGCAAGGCCCGAATTGCCTATCCTGCCGACTCCGAACTGGCTAAGGCCTTGGGTTCCGCTGTTTTTCGCCAGGGCGATTATCGGCGCGCGTCGGCTCTGATGGAGACAGCCAAGGGTGGAAAAGCGAAGGACGCGGAGGTGTGGTATTACCTCGGTATGGCGCAGCAGGCCTTGAAGGAGTCGGCCAAAGCGCAGGCTTCGCTGGAAAAGGCGCTGGAATTGGGTCTGTCGGGGCCGATGTCGGATTCAGCGAAGAAAGCGATCAAGGCGATAAATGGCTGATAACCGTCTGGATACTAAATTTGGCTCAAAAAGCCGCACCGAATTTCCGGTGCGGCTTTTTTTACGCACGAGGTTTCGCGCGTCACGTCGGACAGAAGGTGGTTTGCCCCGAGGTTCGATGGCGTCATAACATATTCATGGCTAGTTATTTATTTGAGACCCAAAGATCGCTTGGCCGGGGATCCTGGAGGGTTTACAGTCCCAATGGCACTGTAAGTTGATGATATAGAGTAGTTAGAGAGCCGGCAGTGATCCGATCACCTTTCGCTGTCGGTATTCTTTACGGACAGAGAAGCGTTTTTTTGGCGGGTGATTTGGATCTAATCTAGAAGTTACTTATGAAAAGCATGTTACAACTTTAATGTTGGTTGGCATAGGGGCTGCTCATTGAATCGCGACGGCAAACTATCAATTCCTTTAACCCGTAACTTCCAACCCATGAAACTCGCATCCCTAAAGTCCGCCTCGTGGCTCATGGTTGCTGCAGCCCTCGCTGCGGTCACCCCCGCGAAGGCTGTTTCGTTCAACTACTCGAGCTCAACCGGCGCCACGATTAACTTCCTTGGCGGCGGTGCGTTCGATTTCTCGTCGGTTCCTAACTTCGATGTCACGTCCGGCTCGGCCATCGGCACGGCCAATGGCAGCATCACCGCTCCCTTGGGCGGATGGGTCATCGGACCTGGTGCGGTTACCGCTGCTGTGACCGGCGTGGGCTCTATCTCAATCAGCGATGGCAGTTTCACGCTCACGGCTGATCTCGCATGGAATTCCATCTCTCAGCTCGGCGCGGGTGGTACCCTCAACTATCTCGCGTCGTTGAATATGACGAATATCGTCTATGGTGGCACGAACGCTGACCTTCTGGCTCTCTACAACGATGCGGGCGGCATCAATACGCTGTCGTTCCAGTTCTCGTCGGTGAAGACCCTTGATGATCTGCGTGCGGGTGGCATCTCGAACTCCTTCTCGGGAACGATCACCTCCCAGCGCGTGGCAGACGGTGGCATGACGGCGGTTCTCCTTGGCCTCGGCCTCGTGAGCGTCGGCTTCTTCGCCCGCCGCCGCCTCAGCTAAGGTACGGTTAGTCTAACCTGTCGTTCGATTCTTCAAAAGGCTGGTCGCTTCAAGCGACCGGCCTTTTTTGTTCCTCTTAGGGCGAAGTGTCCCAGGCGGATTCGCAATCGGAGTCATCCGTTCAATCGGGGATTCCCATTCCGGGCGCATGGGTTAATTGTTTCGAACGATCAGAACGATGAAACCCGCGTTTCAGCTCCCATGACGTTTTACGTGGCTGTTGCCTATCTCGGAAGCGTGCTCGGATGTGCGATGTCCGTCGCCGTTCTGCTCGGCAATGACCGGAGGATGGTGCGGGCGGCTTTCGCGGCCGGCATGCTGGTATTCGCGGCAGAAGCCGCATTTTCCGGACTGGCTCAGAGCATGCCAGGTCCTGCGGAGCTCATTCGCTGGCAGGAGTGGCGCCTGGTCGCGTTGTCATTCCTGTCTGCTCCATGGATCTACTTCAGCATGACCTTTGCGCGTGGCAGCGAGCGCAAGCGTCACTTCGCCAAGACGATTGTTCTCTGGCTGCTATGTCTTGTGCCTCCGGTCATCACGCTGGCATTTCACAGCGACCTTCTGGTGGCCATACGGCCAAACGTCTTTGCTTTTCAGGCCACGCTTCAGTTTGGCTGGCCGGCGATGGTGTCCCACGGCGTGCTGCTGCTTTCCTCCGTGGTTGTTGTCACCAATTTTGAACGAACCTACCGTGCGGCGGTGGGCACCATCCGGTGGCGGATCAAGTTTCTGCTCCTCGGTCTGACAGCGCTGTTTGTGGCCCGGATCTACACCTGCACCCACGCGCTCACCATCCGGGAGTTCAATCCCCAGTACGAAATTTTCAATTCCGCTGCGCTCGTTGCGGCCTGCGTGATGATGATTTTTGGGTTTCGCCGGGCGGGTCACTTTCAATTCGATGTCTATCCGTCTCCGGCCGTCATCCGGGGGTCGCTCACGATCCTGCTTGCAGGTGTCTATCTGATTCTTGTCGGGGTGGTTTCACGCATCACTGCCTATTTTGGGGCGGAGCGTGCATTCGGCGCCAATGCGCTGATCGTGCTTCTCCTCCTTGTGGGGCTCGTGGTTTCCCTTCAGTCGACAAAATTCCGCGATGAGCTCCGTCGGTTTGTCAGCCGGAATTTCCAGCGTCCATACTATGACTATCGCGCGGTTTGGCGGACGTTCACGGACAATTCAGCGACGCACCAGAACCGAAGCGATCTGGCGCGGGCGATGGTGCGGCAGGTTGCGGATGTGTTCCAGGCACACGCGGTATCGCTTTGGGTGGTGAATGCTGAGCGCGACCGCCTCGTTTGCGTTGGATCCACATCGATCCCCGAATCCGATTGGCTGAAACTGGAGCCCGGTGCGGAAGCGGTCACGGCGATCCTCGCACGCTTTCGGGAGACGGGTGACTCCGTTGACATTGATGCCACCAGCGAACCGTGGGCTGTGGCGCTGCGGGGCTGTCACCCTCAGACGTTTCAGACCGGAGGTCATCGAGTGGCGGCACCCCTCCAAAGCAGGGGTGCGCTCCTTGGCTTCATCCTTCTGGGGGATCGTGTGCATGGGAACCGCCACACTTTTGATGTCCAGGATGCGGATATGTTGCGCTGTGTGGGCAATCACATTTCCAACAGCCTGCTTTCATTGCAGCTTTCGCTTCAGGCGGCGCAGTCACGGGAGCGGGAGGCTTTCCGGACGATGGCGACGTTTTTTGTGCACGACCTTAAGAATGCGGCGTCCACGCTGAATCTGATGCTGCCCAACTTGCCGCTGCATTGGGACAACCCGGAATTTCGCGAGGATGCTCTGCGGGGAATCACGAAGACGGTGAATCATATGAATTCGTTGATCGCGCGCATGGGCGAGATGCGAAATGAACTGAAGGTCGATCCGCAGCCGGCTGATTTGAATGAGACGGTTGCGCGTGCACTTGAAGCCTGGGAGGCAATCGGCGATGTTCAGCTCGAGCGTGTATTTGCTCCGCTTCCTGCGGTGGCGCATGACCGGGAGCAATTCACCACGGTGATCACGAATCTGGTGCTCAATGCGCGTGACGCCGTGATTGCGGGGGGAAACAAACCCGGCAGGGTGGAGGTTGCGACCCGGCGGGGCGGCGACGACTGGGTGGTGATCAGCGTGACCGACAATGGCTGTGGCATGACTCCTGAGTTCATGGCGAATTCGCTCTTCAAGCCGTTCAAGAGTTCCAAGAAGAACGGCATGGGGATCGGCATGTTCCAAAGCCGGATGATTGTGGAGGCTCACGGTGGCCGGTTCACAGTGGACAGCGCGCCAGGGAAAGAGACGACGTTCAAGGTGTATTTGCCGCTTGCTGCGGTTCAAAGCGCAGCGGGAACCGGGGGTAGGTAGAGGCGGAGGTCGGGGGGCAGAGATCGGAGGTCGGAGGTCCGAACGGGAGGGGCGCGCTTCGTCGTGCCCGGTATGCGTTCTTGGAATCTCGCGATCGTGAATCGCTTCCGTGAAGTCTGGGGTTGATTCAGGCGTGCTTGAGCCGCTTTGCTTTGTCCCGGATGAAGAATCCCACGCTCCTGATAGTCGATGACGACGACGAAATCCGCACGCAATTGCGATGGGCTCTGGCATCTGAGTATGAGGTGATCCAGGCGGCGGATCGTGCGTCAGCGATCGAAAAGTTTCAGGTGCACCGGCCGATGGTGGTGCTGTTGGACCTTGGCCTGCCGCCGCATACGGGCACACCTGAAGAGGGGCTCGCGGCGCTGGCACAGATTCTCGACATCGCCAGTCGGACAAAGGTCGTGATCGCGTCCGGACAGAATGAGCGTCAGACTGCCCTTGAGGCGGTGGGCGCAGGGGCCTATGATTTTCTAGCGAAACCGGTCGATGTGGAGGAGCTGCGCCTGCTGCTCAAGCGATGCTTCAATGTGGCGCAACTGGAACACGACTACCGTGAATTTCAGCGAACGGTTCAGACGGACGGCTTCAGCGGGATGATCGGCAACAGTCCCGCAATGCAGGGTGTGTTCAATTCGATCCGCAAGGTCGCAGCAAGTGATGCGCCGGTTCTGATCCTGGGTGAAAGCGGTACGGGCAAGGAAGTGGCGGCGCGCGCGATTCATCAGTTGAGCAATCGCCGGAACGAACCCTTTGTCGCCATCAACTGCAGCGCGATTCCGGAGTCACTGCTGGAAAGCGAATTATTCGGCCATGAAAAGGGAGCCTTTACCGGGGCGCACATGCAGCGGAAGGGTCGCATTGAGCACGCCCACAAGGGCACGCTCTTCCTGGATGAAATCGGCGAGATACCGCTCTCGATCCAGGTGAAGCTTCTGCGCTTTCTCCAGGAACAGACAATCGAGCGAATCGGGGGAAAGGGAGAGATCCAAGTCGATACACGGGTGCTCGCGGCGACCAATGCTGACCTGGAAAAGGGCATCAAGGAGGGGACCTTCCGAGAGGACTTTTTCTACCGGCTCGCCGTGGTGCGCCTGCAGTTGCCGCCACTGAGGGAGCGAGGTGATGATTTGCGGTTGATTGCGCAGTCCTTCATGCATCGTTTTGCGGCGGAGAACAATCGTCAGAACATGAGTTTCAGCCAGGAGGCCCTGCGGGCGATTCATCGCCATGGCTGGCCGGGCAACATTCGTGAGCTCCAGAATCGAGTGCGCCGGGCTGTGATCATGGGTGAAAGCAATCGACTCACGGCAGCGGATCTAGAATTGGATCCCTTTGCGACAGGTGGAGGTGCGATGACGTTAAAGGATGCGCGCGAAACGCTTGAGCGGGAAATGATCAGCAACGCGCTGAAGAAGCATGGCGGCAAGATGGCGCCCGCTGCGGTGGAACTCGGCATCAGCCGTCCGACGCTCTATGACTTGATGGACAAGCTTGGTTTGCAGAAACCCGCGAGCGAAGGTTGAGAGGCCGGGAGGGGCGAGCAGAGGGCGGAGGGCGGAAGTCAGAGGTCAGA
>CAUJJL010000184.1 GCA_963205455.1 Verrucomicrobiota bacterium | reverse complement strand
GGAAAAACACACCGCAGGGTTTTCCCCGGGAGCGGATGAGCGAATTGGTAGTATTGAAGGTGGACGGCAAGGAGGTTCAGCCGGAATTGGTTGAGATCCCTCGTCCCAAGGGAGGCGGACTTGCGGACTGCTACTATCTTTTCCCGCTTTCGCGATCAGCGCGCCAGGCTGATGCAACCGTGCGCGAAGTTTCCAGTGGCCGCACGGAGACGATTTCGTGCCTTCTCTGAGCGCGGAGATTGCGCTTGCCTGCGGTTTCACTCAAGCCGCTTGGGGCCTCGCACAACTCGTTATTGACGAAATTTGAAGTTGCAAGAGGCGAAGAGGATATGCCCCCGATGTTTGTGCTCAGGTCACAAACATGGGGGATGGACTCTCTGGGCATTCCAAGTCTCAGAAATCGACTCCGAATGTTGCCGTGATAAGCCGCGAGTCGACGGTTAGAACCTGGGAAACGACGCCTGTGGTGAGGGCGTAGTTGGGCACGAGATCTGTCTCGTTGAGAAGGTTCCGGATGTTGAGTTGCACGCGGTAGTTGAAGCCGCCGAAGGCGTTCATCTTGCCGCGGTAGCCGGCCATCAGATCGAAGAATCTTTCGGTGGAACCCTTGTATTTAGTATCGAGGTCGAGCACCGTCGTACCTGTCTCGCTCAACTTCAATCCGTATCCGATGACAGGGGCGGAGCGGTGGCGATAGGCTAGGCCGACGTTGAAACCTTTCAATCTGCCCTCGGTAAAGCGATAGTTGACGATCGCATTGGCGCGGAGCGCGCGCACATTGGGATTCGAGCGCCCATCGACGGCTTCCATGTAGGCAAACGCGTTGCCGACCACCTGACTCTGGTAGTACTGCGCCAGGGTCTGGCCCGTGGGATTGGCGTCATCATACGGTGCAGTATTCCAGGTCACGGGTTTGCCGGCTGCATCCACTTCGCCATTCTTGGCGACGACTGCCTGCCAGACGGGGAGGCGCTGATTGACCCAGGCTTTCCAATCGGCACCGATGTCCGACTCGGTAGAGGTTCCCTTGGACCCGTTGATACGGATATTCCAGTTTCGTGTGGGGCTGAAATTTATTTCAGCCTCATAGCCTTCTGCAGCGGAATAGGAATTGACGTTGTAGTTGTTGGTGCCCAGCAGCGGAAATCCGTGGAGATTTCCGTCCTTCACGTTGATTTGAGGAGTAGAGGGGTCCAGTTCCAGGACCCGAGCTTCGACATTTCTGAATTGATTCGTGAAGTTGTTGATGAGCTGAATTGCGCGGGTGGGGCCGAGGGTCGTATCGTATTTATTGACCTTGAGGGAGAGCTTGTTTTGCCAGAGATCGATGCGAATGCCATAGTCGTTCCCTTCTCCCTCTGCTCCGGGAAGGGTGTCGCCAAAGGGCCCGTAGCGGCCGATGGCCAGATTGAAAGTGGTTGAGTTGTTGTAGGAGAGAGAGAGCCAGGGCAGGGGGCGGGCGACCACCCCGATATTGCGATTGATGCCCGATTCCTTGGGACCGTAGGGATCATAGTCCACATCCCAGAGCACTGGATAGAGACCGGAGAAGTCCTGCGCGGTTGACGCGGCGTCCAAGGTTGCGGTGCGCGCGGTGTCCTTGCGGTAGCCGTAGGTCAGGACCAGGCGATCCCGCTGCTGGCGGTCAGGCAGGAAATACCCCTGCCACACCAGGATTGAGGTATCCACCTTGTTCCGAATGCCGGAAGTCGCTGCCTGGGCACCGAGCCGCTTGCCCTCTGCCGTAACCATTGGCGTGATATAGTAGAGCTGGTAGGGATTGCCATTGGCATCCTTGACGGTCCAGTCGCCGGAGAAGGGACCGAATGCCCGGGTCGGCTCGTAGGGATCGCTGAGGTAGTGACGGAATTGCGGAATGCGCGAAGCGTGATTGGCCCAGTTCTGGAACGTCTTTGGGCGTAGGGTCACGCCGGGGATCACCGGATTGTCGAGGATGCGACGCTGGAAGGTGTTTTGATTGAGCGCTTCGTCTTCCGAGAATGAATAGAGGCCCATCAGGCGGTGACGTCCCAACCATTTCATCCAAGCGTGCCGCTTGGACAGCTTCTTTGCTGCATCGAATTCGTAGGAAAGGGTGGCTCTCCAGTCCTCACGGTTGAAGAACTGAAGGCGGTTGGCGGAAGTGCCTTGGAAATAATATTCTCCCGCGTGCGGATTTGGGGTGTTGGTGCCCGGGATGTATTGGTTGGCATCGACCTGAAGGCGGATGTTCGAGCCACTGGGATTGCTTCCGGCGGAGAGGATCTCGTTGTCGGACTTGTCGTAATTGTAGGCCAGTTCGAGGAAAAGATTGTCGGCGAGCGTTTGCTCAAGGATCACGGTGGCATTGTTACCCCCGAGTCCGTTCTCGCGGCTTGTTCCGAGGACATTCACGTCGAATGGGAAAATTGAGGGATCCACCAGCGTGTAACTGGCTCCGGCGTCGAAGGTGGGATCGACCCCGGGCAGCGTGCCCGGACTTTTCACCGTGACGGAGTTGCGCCAGCTCCGCATGAGAGAAGGATCCTCGCCCTGGATCATCACGGGATTTTCGCCGGACTGGGCAAAGATGCGGTTGCTGCCGATGCCGGTGAAGCTGGTGTTGTTGTAGATGGGCTTTGGCGAGGTATAACCGCTTCCCGCGATCTGATTTGCGTTGAGCCACGGGGTGACAAAGTCAAACGGGGCGGTGCGGGACGCGCGGTTCCAGCGGCGATCGATGTGTTCCGCTTGCACGCTCAGCGTCGTGCGCTTGAAGGGTTTGAAGGTGATCGCGCCGAACAGACGGTTGTCCTTGTCGTAGTTGGGCTTCTTTTCGGTGTAGGTTTTCTTGGTGAGTCCAATGAGGCGAAGCGAGAGCTTGTCCTTGAGCGCGACAACGTTGGCATCGAAGGTCGCGCGTTTCGAGTCCTCGGAGTCGAACTGCAGAGTGAAGTTGTACCGGTTGCGCATGAGTGCGCGGGCGGGAGTGGCGTCGAAGATGCCTGATGGGCTGCCGAGGCCGAAAAGGATCGCATTCGGGCCGCTCGCCACGGTCGCGCGGTCGATGTTGTAGTTGTCCGTGGGGCTTCGCGTGGCGAAAAAATTTCGGGAAAGCGTTCCCTCACCCAGGCTCCGCACCCGGCCCGGAGCGGCAGGGAACTGCGCGTCGTTGACCGTACCCTGGTTGTATTCGAAGTTGCTCTCGGAATTGGCGGTGTAGATGAGTGCCTCGTTGAGATTCGTCACGCCCAGGTCCTGCATGAATTCCTTGGTCAGCGTTTCCAATTGATTGGGAACGTCCTTGAAGCTCGTGCGCAGACGCGTGCCACCGACGGTCTCGGTGGCGATCCAGCCACCTTCCTCCTCATTGACGACAAACGGAGACAGGACGATGGTTTCTGACTGGTCGCCGGTCGACGCGATCGTAGATGCCGCGGATTGTCCGAAGAGGGGGCCGACAAGGGCCAGAGAGCTCAGGTAAAACGACGCCGTGAGGGCGCCGAAACCGGCAAGGCTCCCTCGCGGCAGGGGGGAGGCTGATGCATTTTTTCGTGAGTTCATAGGGTGCTGAGGCTGGATTGGGTGTTGGCAGCAAACTGACATGAGTGACGGTTTGACATATTAACTTGAGGCGCAGCTATTTGCGCCAAGCGAATAGAGGTTTGAAGGGGCAGGGGAACTTTGTGGGTAAAAGGCGTAGAGGCGGTCTTTGTGTTTTGATTCCTCGTACGCAAGGCTGGACACCGTCAACGGTGGCGTCACTTTTGCTGTAAAGTGAACCGGATCAGGATTACTCTTCGTGACATCGCCGCGCGCTGCGACATCAGCGCGACGGCGGTCTCGCTTGCCCTGCGCAATCATCCTTCGATTCCTGAATCGACACGGGATCGGGTTCGCGGAGTGGCTGCAGCGCTCAATTACCGACCGGACCCCGCGCTGGCCGCGTTGAACCACTACCGGCATCAGCGCGCCACCTCGGGCCAGGGCTATGTGCTTGCCTATGTCACCTGCTTTGAGAAGCGGGGCGGCTGGCAGCAATCACCTTTTTTCCGGAGGGTGTATCGCGGTGCATTTGCCCAGGCCGGAACCCTCGGATATCGGATGGAACACTTCTGGCTCTCAGAGCCAGGATTGACCGGCGAAAGGTTTGCACAGGTTCTGGAGGCGCGTGGCATCCGCGGAATGGTGATTGCTCCCATGCCGCTTCCAGCCAGCAGCCTCGAACTGCCCTGGCATCGGTTCTCCTGTGTGGCCATCGGGCCGAGCCTTGTCTCTCCCGTGCTGAACAGCGCCTGCGGGGATCAGTACCAGGCGATCATGCTCGCACTGGAAAGGCTACGTCTGCTGGGGTACCGACGCATCGGCCTGCTCATTCATCCCGATGCGGATCGGCGTCATCAGGGCAAGTACCAGGCGGCCGTTGCCCATACCGCCACCCCCGAGACTCCACGACCCTTGGTGAGGGCCAATCCTAGCGACGGAGACCTGCGTGCCTGGCTGAAACAGTACAAACCCGATGTCGTAATATCGGATGTCGACGCCAACTTCGACCGACTGGTCAGGCTTGGCATTCGCATTCCGCAAAAGATCGGGTTTGCGAGCCTGGTACGCTCCGGGCGCAAGGAAATCAGCGGGGTGGAAACCTACCCGGAGCAGATAGCCGGTGCCGCCGTGCTGCGTCTGCAGCAGATGCTTTACGAGAACGAGACAGGGATTCCGGACCTGCCCAGTTGCGCCATGCTGCCCGGGAAATGGGTGGAAGGCAGCACGACCCGGCCGTTGGCAAGGACCTGAATCCTTTCCCATACCCAAGTGCCCATTCAATCAATGCACGTGTGAGAAACGAGCATTGATGGAATGACTTGGCTTTACAGATGAAGTCATGAAGGGATTGAGCTGGCCGGTGAACCCTGTTTCCTGCTGCGGATCCGCCCACTCCTCTTTTCCCCAGATGCCAGATGAATCGTCCCTGCTCCTCGGAGCGATCGACACCCATGTCCATAGCGCGCCGGATGTGATCCCGCGCAAGCTCGATGATCTCGAACTCATTGAGCAGGCCCGGACGGCAGGCATGCGCGCCGTCGTGCTCAAGAACCACTCCTGCTCCACGTGTGCCCGGGCCTACCTTCTCAACCGCCTCCAGGACGACGTGGCGGTTTTTGGTGGCATCGTTCTCAATGACACGATCGGAGGATTCAACTGCCGGGCGGTGGAGACCTCGCTCAAGATGGGCGGTTCGATTGTCTGGATGCCGACAAAGTCGGCGGCCAATCACCAGCAGTTCTTTGGCGGGCGAAACGGATTGACCGTTTTCAATGGGACCAGATTGTGTGAAACGGTGCGCGACATCATCAGGATGGTTGCTGATGCGGGTGCGATCCTTGCGACCGGTCACCTCTCGGCGATCGAGTCCAGTGTGGTGATTGAGGAGGCTTTGTCGGCGGGAGTCCGGGGCATCAGCGTGACGCACCCTGAGTGGGGTGCCACCGCGATGCCCGTGGTAATGCAGCAGCGTTTCGCAAAGACCGGCCGGGTTTTTTTCGAACGTTGCCTGGTCTCTGCCCAGCCCGGTGCGAGGCAGAGCGTTGCCTTTGAAACGATTGTGAGTCAGATTCGCGCGGTGGGAGTGGACACAACCCTGGCGGCGACGGATTATGGTCTGCCTGATACGCTGTCGCCCAGCGAGGCCATGCGGACCTACATTCAAAAACTCGCGGAGGCGGGGTTCAGCGAGATTGAGATCAGGCAGATGGTCCAGGAGAATCCCGCAAAGCTGCTTCAACTCACCTGACCATGCGTGCCCCAAACAAACGGTGGACCCTCTGCGGCCTCTTGCTGCTGGCGACCATCATTAACTACCTCGACCGCCAGACAATCTCGGTCTCCGCCTCACGAATAGCCGACGAACTCAACCTCACGGACAAACATCTCGGCGAACTATTCTCCGCGTTCCTCTTCGCCTACGGAATCGGCCAGGTCGTCCTGGGCCCTCTGCTCGATCGCATGGGAACCGTCATCGCCTATGCCATTGCGGTTACTGCCTGGTCGCTATCGGGGGCCGCCTCCGGAATCGCCACGGGATTTGGTTTTCTGCTCATGACAAGAATTGCACTGGGACTGTGCGAATCGCCGAACTGGCCGCTCGCCCTGCGCGTGGTGGCGCGCAGCTTTCCTCCGGGGCAGCGGGTGCTCGCGACGGGAATCTTTCAGAGCGGCACGAGCATCGGGGCGCTGATTGCCCCGCCGATTGTCATCTATCTCGCGACAACCCATGGATGGCGCTCCTCCTTTATTGCGGTCGGCGCTGTGGGCTTTGTTTGGGTTGCGCTTTGGTTGCTGTGGTTTCGCTCCCAGCCGGACTTCAAGATCGACCAGCCAGCCCCGGAGGAGTCGATGGGCGGAAAGTCCGCGGCTGAGGATCGCGCGACCTTTGGCGACATCGTTCGTTCACGCGCCTTCTGGGGCCTCGCGATCGCGACGAGTTTTCTGAATCCCCTGCAATATTTTTATACCACCTGGATACCTCGCTATTTCGACAAGTATGCCGGCGTTGGATTCGGGGCTGAACTCGCCCAGAGGCTGATCATCGTATACCTCGCTTTGGACGTCGGCCTCTGGAGCGGCGGCGGTCTGATCGCGTGGCTTGCCCGGCGATGGGAAGTAAGGAAAGCCCGGCTCCTGGTGACCGCCATAGGCGGCGCCTGCATGATGACGGTGCCGCTGATTGCGCTTGCGAAGAACCTTAACCTGATCACCGGAATCATCTCCCTGGCAACATTCGGCCTTGGGTGGTTCATGGGGAATTACCTGACGTTCAGCGCTGAGGTCTCAAGGAAGAGGACCTCGACGGCGGTGGGGTTGCTGGGAGGCATCGGATCGCTTGCGGGCGCGGGATTCATGCTGCTCGTGGGAGGCACGATCGAGCGCAGCGGCAGCTTCAGCCTGGCCTTCCTCATGGCGGGCCTGATGCCGGCGATCTCGTTCGTTGGAATTCTGATCGGCACGCGGCCCACCCTTGCGAGATCGACATGAAAAGGCTCCGAGGAGCGATCATCGGATGCGGCTTCATCTCGGAGTTTCATCTGCGTGGATGGAATGAGATTCCTGAGGTGGAGATATGCGCGCTGGTTGATCCCATTGAGGCGGCGGCGCGGGATCGTCGCGACCGCTTCGCCCCCGAGGCCCGCATTTACAGCGGGATGGAGAGCATGCTCGCCAGCGAGGAGATCGACTTTGTCGACATTCTCACTCCTCCCTGGATGCATCGTGAGCAGTGTCTTCGTGCAGCGGAAGCCGACCTCCATATCCTGTGCCAAAAACCACTTTGCGACCGCTGGGAGGATGCCAGACAATTGGGCGACGATTTGCGCAGCCACCCGCGCCGCTTTGTCGTACATGACAATCACCGGTACCGCCCGTGGTTTCGAGATATTGTGCGAAGCACAAATCAGGGCGATCTTGGCAGACTGAGGCATATCGAACTGGTCCAGCATGACCCCACCGAGCCGCCCGAAAAGATCGATACGGAGGTGGAGATGGGAGTCCTGCTGCAGTACGGGGTTCATCTCGTTGACATGGCCGTGGCACTGCTCGGCGACCCGATTCGTGTCCACGCGCACATGGATCGGATCAATCCGAGGGTGCGTGGCGAGAGTCTGGCGCACGTGCGTTTGGAGTACGAGCAGGCATCGGCCATCGTCGAGGTTTCATGGAAAGGTGTGGGAGTGCAGCAGGGGCATGCGCTGGTCGTCGGTGAGGCGGGGGAGGCTTTTTACGAAGGAAGAATGACGCGTGCCGATTCCGCGCGCTTCCGCGTGTGCTCGGGAAACAAGGTCGTCCTCGACGAGATCCGTTGTCCGAGGGAGGACTACGTCCATTCCTTTCAGCAATTCGAGCGGGAGTTCGTCGACTCCGTGCTCTTCGACAGGCCGCCGCCGCAACCCGTGCATGAGAACCTGCGTTCGCTGCGCGCAACCTTCGCCGCCTACGAGGCAGCGCGGACCGGTGCTCCGGTGACGTTGGAGTCATTCGGGAATGCCTGAAGCCAATAGGAATAACAGGATCGATTCATGAGATTGCTCGGCCAACCTCCTGCCAGTCCGGGAATGACCCTGTCCGAGGTCGACACGCCCGCGCTTATCGTCGAACTCGACGCTTTGGAGCACAACATTCGGAGGCTTCCGGCTTCGCTTGCGCACGGCGGAGTGCGGGTGCGCCCCCATGCGAAGAGTCACAAGTGTCCGGAGATTGCGCGCCGACAGATGGCGGCGGGTGCTGTCGGAGTCTGCTGTCAGAAGGTCAGTGAGGCGGAGGCCATGGTCGACGGAGGGATTTCAGACGTCTTCGTCAGCAATGAAATCGTGGGCGCGAGAAAACTCCAGGTGCTGGCCGAACTCGCGACGCGTGCGCGTATCAGCGTGTGTGCTGACGATGCCCGAAACGTGTCAGACCTTGCGATGGCGGTGGAGCGCGCTGGCTCGACGCTCACGGTGTTTGTCGAAATCGATGTCGGATCAAAACGATGCGGCGTGCCTCCGGGACCTGCTGCGGTGGAGCTGGCAAGGCAGATCAAGCGCAGCCCTCATCTGCGTTTCGGTGGATTGCAGGCCTATCATGGTCCGGCACAGCATATGCGGGGAGCAGCTCAGCGAAAGGCGGCTTCTGCCTCGGCGGCCGAGAGCGCCCGCCAAACAAGGCTGCTGCTGCTGGATCATGGAATCGAATGCGCAGTGATCACCGGTGGCGGCACTGGGACCTTTGGATTTGATGCCGAGACGGGAGTCTACGACGAGATTCAAGCGGGCTCCTATGTCTTCATGGATGCAGACTACTCACGAAATGAGTGGCCTGGGGAGGGAGCCGAGTTTCAGCAGAGCCTTTTCGTATGGACAACCGTGATGAGTCGGCCCGAGCGTTCGCTGGGCTCCGTTGACGCGGGGATCAAATCCCTGAGCAATGACTCCGGCCCACCTCTGGCCTACGGGCGTCCCGATATCGAATACGTTCGTGGTGCAGACGAGCATGGCGTGCTGCGCTTCAACCTGGAAGCACGCGCACCCAGGGTGGGGGAAAAGCTCATGCTGGTGCCGGGTCACTGCGATCCGACGGTCAATCTGCATGACTGGATGGTGGGCGTGCGCAAGGGCATCGTTGAAGCGGTCTGGCCGGTTGCTGCTCGAGGAGCGATTCATTGAAGCGGAAAATTTTTGCCATGCGGATTGCAGTCAGGATCACAAACCGGTCACGACGATGCGTGCCCCTCCAGGGCATCGATTGCGCTGTGGGAAGCGATTGCGTGGCAGGTAGACAATTCCGATGTAACACAGGATATGCTTCCTACGTCCACTTTGTATCACAAACAGAATATCGAACATGACAAATTTCCTCCGCCCTTTCGTGGCCGTCCTGGCGTTCGCCGGTTCGGTCCTTGCAGTGAACGGCTCGTCGAAAGCCACGGGCCCCTTGCGCACGCTTGAAGCGAATCCGCGCTATTTCACCGATGGCTCAGGCAAGGTGATCTACCTCACGGGATCACATACCTGGGCCAATTTTGCCACGGACATGGGGAAGGAGAAACCGGTGCCCCTCGACTATGAAGGGTACCTCGATTTCCTCGTGGCGCATCACCACAATTTTTTCCGTGGCTGGCTGTGGGATGTGCCATATTCGCGGCAGGGCCCCAATGGAGGACCGTTTCGCTGGGATCCGATGCCGTGGATGCGCACAGGTCCGGGCCTGGCAACAGACGGCCTGCCAAAGTTTGATCTGACCCGGTTCAATCAGGCCTACTTCGATCGGATAAGAAGCCGCACCATCGCTGCGGGTAAGCGCGGAATTTATGTCTCAATCATGCTGTTCCAGGGCTATGCGTGGGTGAAGGACCGGACCGACAAGGATGGATTTCCCTATGATGGTCGCAACAACATCAACTCGGTGGATGCAGGTCCTGGATATGCGGCGGTCACGCTGGAGTTTCCCGCTGTCACCGCGGCGCAGGAGGCCTATGTCCGCAAGGTCATTGATACCGTGAACGACCTCGACAACGTGCTCTATGAAATTGCCAACGAGGCGAATGTTCACAGCACGGCGTGGCAGTATCACATGATCGATTTCATCAATGCCTATCAGGCCACAAAACCAAGAAGGCATCCGGTGGGCATGACCGCGCACATTCGAGGCAAGGTGCGTCTTCAGGAGTTGTTCAACAGCCATGCGGATTGGATTTCGCCTTCCTGCGATGACGGCTACATCAAGGATCCGCCAATCGCCACTGGCAGCAAGGTCGTCATTGTTGACAGCGATCATGGCTATACCTGGAAGCCGCTGAAACAAGACGGTCCCGCTCTTCAGCAGGCATGGGTTTGGAAGAATTTTCTGCGTGGCTACCAGCTTCTCTTCATGGATCCCTACCTGTCGCGCACAGAAGGAACATCCGTTGGAAGAAACAATCCCGAGGGGACCAACCCGGACGAACCCTATTTCGGACTGAAGCCAGATCCGTATTGGGAAACCATGCGCAACGCCATGGGGCGGGCCCGTCTCTATGCGGAAAAAATGGATCTCGTCACCGCCTTGCCCAACAGGGAACTCGCTTCGACAGGCTACTGCCTTGCTCACCCGGGCATCGAATACCTCGTGTATAACCCTGGGCCCGGAAAGGAATTCACCCTGGTGCTTGAAGCGGGCCCGTACGAATTCGAATGGTATGACCCGACCGCTGGCAGAGTCGTCGAAACCGGAAGGTTGACGACGCAGGCTGGCGTCCGGTCGTTTACGGCTCCGTTCTCCGGAGATGCCGTGCTCTATGTGAAGAGATTCGCATCAAAGGGCGCAGGACCACGATGAGGGAGATTCGTTGCTCGATTGAGAAAAGTGTCAGCCTGGCCGAAGGTTTTTGAACCAATGCAAACCGAGAGAATCCGCAGATCTCGCAGTCGGGTGCAGATTCGACGGAGGATGGAAAGCACCTGCATCAGGGGATTCCAAACTCCGGAAAAGTTTCTCCTGTCCACTCACGATCTAAGCAAATTCTGCAACCCGCCGCTCAACCTTGAAGATTTCACCCCCGCCAACCTTTCATGAAAATGGTCTTTTCCGGGTATTCTGAGCTGTTTTGCGCGGGATTGCTTATCGCAGTCTTGCCGCTGGCCCGTGCGGCCAGGGTGGAGGATGCGATCACGGATCCCGGCTTCGGGCAGAGCGTGTTTAGACGCGACTGCGCCCTGTGTCACTATGCGGGTCCCGGCTCCACGGGCGGCGGACAGGGACCGAGCTTGGTGGGAGTATTCGGAGCTACGGCTGGCATGCGGTCGGATTTCAGTTACACCAAGGCGATGCGTGAGTCCGGCCTGGTGTGGGATGAGGCGACGCTCGACCGGTTTCTTGCAGATCCCTCCGTCGTTGTCCCCGGTACAACGATGGTGGTTAAAGTGCCGCAGGCCAACAGTCGACGGGACCTGATTGCCTATCTGGCCACATTGAAGAAGGAGAGCTCATCCGAGCCGTCGCTAGACCTGACCTACTCCGATCCGAATGACTGGCGCCATCAGAAACCGGGGAGGACGTACCTGATTCGCGCGAATGACCTTCCTCCGCCCAATGCCACCCCCTTGAGCCGTAACTTTCCCTTTGTCGTCACAAAGCCCGAGAACTCTGGTCTAAAGGTGCCGGACGGATTTTCAGTCGATGTCGTTGCCAGCAATCTGGATGGCCCCCGGTTGGTGCAGGTGGCGCCAAATGGCGACATCTTCATGACGGAGATGCGCGTCGGTCGCGTGCGTGTGCTGAGACTTCGTGATGGCGACGGATCAGTGGTGGCAAACGAGGTTTTTGCGGAGGGACTCAATCGTCCCTATGGGATCTCTTTCTATCCGGCCGGGGAGAATCCGCAGTGGTTGTACGTGGCGAACACCAATTCCGTGGTGCGGTTTCCCTACAAACGCGGCAATAGGAAGGCCTCGGGTGCACCTGAGGTTGTCGTTCCGGTGATTGCAAAGTCGCGTGGCGGACACGGAACGCGCTCGCTTGCCTTCTCCCTGGATGGCAAACGGATGTTCATTGGCGTGGGATCCAGCACGAATGCTGGTGAGGATCTGCCAAAGAAATCTCCAGGAGAGATTTTAGCCTGGGAGGCTGAACATGGCCTAGGAGTGGGGTGGGGGGCTGAGCTCCATCGCGCGGATATCCTGGTAACGGATCCATCTGGGAAGATACCGCTGCATGTCTACGCCTCAGGATTGAGGAATCCCACCGGGCTTGCCGTCGACCCGCAAACGGGCGCACTTTACGCAGCAGTCAATGAACGTGACAGTTTGGGTGACGATCTGGTCCCGGACTATTTTACCCGTGTGGGTGAGGGAGCCTTCTACGGCTGGCCCTGGTACTACATCGGGAGGAACGAAGACCCCCGTCATCCCGGCGCCCGACCTGATCTTGCAGGGAAAGTTACGGTTCCTGATGTTCTCATCCAGGCTCATTCGGCGGCGCTTGGAATTGCGTTCTATTCGGCGAGTTCCGGATCTGCGCTCTTTCCTGCGGAGTATCAGGGCGACGCGTTTGTTGCGCTGCATGGGTCCTGGAATCGCCAGTCCCGCACAGGCTACTCGGTTGTGCGCGTGAAGATGCGCGATGGTCGACCCACGGGCGAATACGAGGATTTTCTCGTAGGCTTCGTCTCGGGTCCGCGCAACGTATGGGGGCGTCCGGTAGGGCTGGCGGTGGCGAGTGATGGCGCCCTACTCGTGACGGACGACGAGAACGGAACGCTCTGGCGTGTCGCGGGGCCAGGAAAGAAGTCTGTCCGCTAACGATGAACATGACTTCCTTTGCCTCCATAGCGGTTCAAAACCGACTGGCACGCATCCCCTCTTCCATGACAATCAATTGAGAACCTTCATCATGAAACGCCTGCCAACTTTGATTCTTTTCCTCGCGGCCTTTGTGTTCTCTGCCGAGGCTGCAGCGCCCCATGTCTATCTCGTCGGTGATTCGACGATGTCCGACATGCCGGCCTCAAACCCGCGTCGCGGCTGGGGCATGTTGTTTCGTCCGTTGTTCGCCAATCCGGCGAATGTGCTGAACCTTGCAGTCAATGGCGAAAGCACACGGAGCTGCGTCGAGTCGGGGCATTGGAAGGAGATCGTCGGGCGACTCGCACCGGGTGACTTTGTCCTCATCCAGTATGGGCACAACGACGAGGTGAAGGAGAAAACCGAGAAGTACACGGAGCCGGCAGCCTTCGCGGAGTATCTGCGCCGGTTTGTGCACGACGTGTGGACCAAAGGCGCGCACCCGCTCCTCGCCACGCCGGTTTGTCGGCGAAAATTTGATGGCACGGGCCGTATCGTACCGACGCACGGGCCGTATCCCGACCTGACGCGAGCCGTTGCGAAGGAGGAGAACGTGCCTCTCCTCGATCTCGAACGCGCAACGACTCAATGGCTCGAATCGGTGGGGGAGGAGGGCTCGCGCGATTTCTTCATGGGCCGACGCAACCCTCGCCTGCCGCCGGGCAAGGAGGACATTGAGCATTTTGTCGAGGCCGGTGCAGCGAAGGTTGCCCAGCTTGCGGCGAATGAGATTCGCGCGCAGAAGCTACCACTTGCCGACTTCCTGAGGTGAGAACGATGCCGTGAATCCCAAGCCGGACTCGACCGATTCACGGCGTACGCTCTCAGATTTGGGCGGATGGTGGTCGCCAGGGGAGCGACGCTACTCTGGCTGCACATTCTGCAGGATGGACCAGTCAGGAGTCAGCTTCAGCAACTCGGCGGGAGGCTTTGTTGTTCCCTGAATGACTCCGCGAAGCCGCCCATTTTCGTGCCAGAGGGCCAGATCCAACGGCTTGCTTAACTCCAGTCGGAAGTTTCCGGCTTCGACAAAGCGCAGATCCGACGCTGCCAGACTTTCGAGGTCGCCCTTATTCGACAACTTGATCGCAAAGACTCCGGTTGCCTGCGCCCTGACGCGGAATGTGCCGCAATAGAAAGTGGCGTCGATCGGGTCACCAGCGGGGTTGTGCTCCCCACGGGCGAGAAAGGTCGTGCCATCCGTCAGCATTGACTGATCCGCGAGCGGGGCGACTTCCACTCGATAGGGTGACATTGGAGCAGAGTGTGATTTTGTGAGAAACTGCACGACGCGCGAAGGGGTTGGATCCGCACCGGCACTGTCGACAATCATGTCGGATTCGCCTCTCGGTTTCCCATCGAACGTTAGCGTCCGTCTTCCACGAATGAAAAGCGCGGTGTTCGAGCGGCCCACTTTTCTCAGGAATTCGATGCTGCTGTCAGGCTCGTATTCGGGGTTTACGAATACCAGCGCCTGATACTTCTGTGCGCCGAAGGTGACCTGACCATCTGCATCGATCTTCAATGCTCCGGTCTGGATCTCCGTCGAAGGAATCACGTCGGCACGCACGCCCCGGGCCCAAAGATCCTCTGCAAAATCAATGCCCAGGTCACCGAAGTGCGGCCCCACCCAGTTTACTGCGGCAGCATGACCGAAGACTACCGCTATCGGGCAATCCAGTGGGGCCTTCGAGATGTAATTCAACAGCCTGACCCGGCTCTCGGCCCTCATTGCGGCCTTGTCCTTCAGCAGCCAGAGGGGCGTCAGGAAATTCACCCTGCCGCCGGCACGCGCATCCCGCCAGATTTCCCAATAGATGGATTCGGGATATCGTCTTTCATGAAACTGGTTGTACCATACGGGGCCGCCCATCTTCTTGGCGAGCGATGTGCGCACGGGCAGAGGCCACTGCTCGTCGGTTTGTCCGAAGTCCCGTGTCGCCTGCCACCAACTGTAGCCATTCTTGAATGCGTCACCGTAGGGCATGTGTCCCCAGGTCGCGTGCACGACGACAAAAGCATCCGGTCCGAACAGTCGCTTCGTTTCGGTGTAGAAGCTGTTCTCAATGCGCGCGTTTTCCGTGAGGATCAGGCGCATATACCGGTTGATTGCGGTGAGACGTTTGTCCCGGGGGCCGCCGATTCCCAGCGTCATGAGCACGCAATCGCGCACAAAGTCACCGCCTCCAGCCTCCTTGTACGCAGTGGCAAGGTTGTCAGACAGCCAGAAGTCACCGTCTTTGGCTCCATGGTTGTAAACGGGAGGAAATCCCCACTCGTCCTTCATCGCGCCGTCCATTCCCGTGTCGCGGTATTGTTCGAGAATTCCCCTCTGGAAAGGGATGAGCGCCGGTGAAAACACGTCCGGTGTCCTGTATTCAAAGGCAGCGGCGACGATCACCTCTTCGGCGTCTGATATCGCGGACGACGAAATCTCCAGGCTCACCCGCTGATCGGACTCCTCAACGATCCGGATTCCTTCCCTCACCTCCTCAAGATCCGATGGCAGCCCCTTTCTGACCTTCGCCACCCGCCAGACATGCATCAGGCGACCACTGAGGCGCACCTGCTCACCCGTGTGGTCCTTCAGTGGTGCGGACGAGATTGCGGCACGGATCGGTCCGGTTCCCGTGGACGGAAAGGAACGGATGCGGAGCATCCACTGCTGCTGATCGGGGTGCTGTTTCTGAAACGCCAGGCGGGCACGCCTGACGTCGAGATCCACGGCAAGCCGTATCCCGCGGCTGTGGACATACTCGACGACACGTCTGACGTGGGCATGGGCCTCCGGTGTGGTGACTTCGCGGGGCGACTTTGCGGTGAGAAACCCAAAGTTTGACTGGTTGGCGATCGTGTCCAGCGACTTCATGTAGCCATCAGAGCCCGGGGATCCGGTGCTCCAGGTCCAGATCTCTGGAGGCAGAGCGAGGGGGAGCCTGTGCTCGACTCCGTGGTTTGACGGCCCCTGGTTTGCCTCGGGTACCGCACCCAAGGCATTCATTGCCCAAAGAAAGGGGATCAGTGACGTTCGGGTGAGGAGTTTCAGCAGATCAATCATGGTTGTGCCTGTAGGGTGACGGTGGATTCTTGATGGGTGTGGGTAGTTCCCAGTCCTACGCCATCTCCTGCGCAGGTTTGACGCAATCATCTTCAGACTTTATCCATAAAGTGAAAGATAGGGCCGCGATTTCTCCTTTTCGAAAGTGCATTGAGGTTTGTTTGTCACGACGTGTGTGCTGGCTTTTTGGGACATGCTCTTTGAATAGTGGAAATTTTGACCATGGACGTTTGGATTTAATTGCGTCACGAGTGAGCGCTGCGGAGTTGAGCCACTTATTTATCTTTCTCGCGTGTCCCCATTGCCACTTTCCAAGACGATTTCCGCACTTCCTTCGGTACCCGCGGCAGTTGCAGTTCCTCCGGCCGCAAAGATAGTGGTTTTGGACGATGATCCGACCGGGACGCAGACCGTGCACAACGTGCCGGTGCTGACAACGTGGGAGCCGTCCGAACTTGAGCGTGCCCTCCGCGAACCCGGACCGTGCTTTTTTATTCTCACCAACTCAAGGGCGTACCCTCCCGACCGCGCCTGTCGGATCAATCGCGAGATCGGGGCACATCTCTCGCAAGCGGCGCGGAATGTGGGACGTTCTGCAGTCGTGGTGAGTCGCGGAGACTCCACTCTTCGCGGACACTACCCTGCGGAGACCGATGCGCTGGCGGAAGGATTGGGGGTCGCCTGGGATGGCACGCTGATCATCCCCGCCTTCTTCGCGGGAGGACGGATCACGATTGGCGACGTTCATTATGTTGCAGACGTTGATCGCGATACATTGACCCCCGTGGGCGAGACTGAGTTTGCCCGGGACAAATCATTTGGCTATTGCTCGTCGAATCTCCGTGCCTGGGTAGAGGAAAAGACCCGGGGACGTGTTTCGGCGGCTGATGTCCTGTCGATCTCCATCGAGGATCTTCGCGTATCCGGCGCCCCGCATGTTGCCCAAAAATTGCTGGCGCATCCGCGTGGGGGTGTGGTCATCGTCAATGTGGAGAATCCTGCGGACCTTGCGATCCTCACCCAGGCGCTTGCGGTTACGGAGCGGGAGGGCCGGCGCTATCTCTTTCGAACGGCTGCCGATTTCGTATCGGCATACGCAGGCATTTCGAAGCGGCCCCTGCTTGCCCCTGAAGAACTCAGGGGTTCGGGTTGCGCGTCCGGTGGATTGGTTGTCGCGGGTTCGTATGTCGGAAAAACGTCTGCGCAGCTAGAGGCGCTCGCAAGAATCTGTCCGACGATCGAGCGAATCGAGGTATCGGTCGATGCACTACTGTCGGTCGGGCAGCGTCCGCAGGAAATTGCGCGTTGCTCGAACCTTGTTGATGAACGCATTTCAGCCGGCCGAAGTGTCACGCTGTTCACCAGTCGTTCGCTGGCGGTTGGACGCGATGCGAACGAGAACCTGTCAATCGGGGAAACCGTGTCTTCAAGTCTTGTGAACATCGTGCGGAATCTGCGGACGCGCCCCCGGTGGTTGATTGCGAAGGGAGGAATCACTTCGAGCGATCTGGCGACCGACGCATTGGGAATCCGCAGCGCAACCGTGATGGGGCAGGCTGTTCCCGGTGTCCCGGTCTGGCTTCCGGGAGATGAGAGCAAGTGGCCCGGACTCCCTTACATTATTTTTCCCGGCAATGTCGGCGGGGTGGAAACACTCGCCAGGTTAGTTGAGATGCTTGAGAAATAGAAGGGTGTCACGATTGCCAAGACGAGGTTTCGCCTACCCGAACAATTTTCCAATGAAACTACGCCAAATGTTCCCGCCGTTGCTTCACCGCCATTGCCTGTTTGCAGTCCTTGTCATGATGTCTGCATGCGTCGCGGTTCGTGGCGAAGCCGCTCCGATGTCCGCCGCGAGCAGACAGAGTCGGCCGCCAAATGTTCTTTTCATCGCTTCGGACGACCTTACCTGTGCCTTGGGCACTTATGGGAATCCGATCGTCAAATCGCCGAATATCGACCGGCTTGCCGCGCGCGGTGTTCGATTCGATCGGGCCTACTCCCAGTTCCCGCTCTGCAATCCCAGCCGGGCCTCGCTCATGACGGGTCGGCGCCCGGACGAAATCGGAGTTTACAATCTCACGACACATTTTCGCACTGCGATGCCCGACGTGGTGACCTTGTCGCAGTACTTCATGAGCCACGGCTATTTCTCTGCGCGTGCGGGGAAAATTTATCACTATGGAGTCCCGACGCAGATCGGCACACCCGGGCTGGATGATCCGCCCTCGTGGAATCGTACGGTCAATCCGAAGGGCCGCGACAAGCTGGATGAGAAACTGGTGACCAATCTGACTCCCAAATATGGACTGGGCATCGCCTTGTCCTACCTTGCGGCCGAGGGCACCGATCACGAACAAACCGACGGGAAGGTCGCTGATGCGGCGATCGAGATGATGAAGGAGCACCGCAATGGGCCGTTCTTTGTGGCAGCGGGTTTCTATCGCCCCCACACGCCGTACATCGCGCCCAAACGCTATTTTGATCTCTATCCGCTCGAGTCAATCCCCGCGCCACCCGATCCGACCGAGAGCCTGCGCGGTGTTCCGCCTGTCGCGCTCTGGCGTCCCAAGATGTTCTGGGGTCTGGACTCGCTTCAGCAGCGTGAGATCATTCGGGCGTACTATGCCTCGATATCGTTCATGGACGCGCAGGTGGGTCGCCTGCTTGATGCGCTGGATGAGCTCGGGCTGACGGACAATACGATTGTCGTCTTCTGGAGTGATCACGGTTACCTCCTCGGAGAACATGGACAATGGCAGAAGCAGATGCTCTTCGAGGAGTCCGCACGTGTGCCGCTGATCATCGCTGGACCTGGTGTCGTGAAGGGCCAGCCATCCGAGCGTGTGGTCGAGTTGCTCGACCTGTATCCGACGCTCGTGGAACTGGCGGACCTGTCGGGTCACCCAGCGGTTTCGGGGCGCAGTCTGCTGCCGCTCCTCCGTGAACCTGCCGGTCCTTGGCCCTATGCAGCCTTCTCGCAGGTTGATCGGGGGAGTTCGATCCGCACGGAAGTGTGGCGCTATTCGGAGTGGGGCAGGGACGGAGAGAAAGGAACGGAGCTCTACGACCATCGTGTGGATCCGCTCGAGCAGCACAATCTCGCCCACGATCCCCGCCGCGCCGACCTGATCGCGGAGCTCAGCCGGGAACTCCGCGCAACCGTCACCGGCCATCGGGTCGAATCGCAACGCTGAGTGCACCGCGGCGGATGCGACCAGCTCCAGCATGAGCACGGGTATGTCTCCCTGCAGAATCGGGAAAATGCCTGGCCGGATTCCAGTTCGAATCCGATCGGAATTGCAGGGGAGGAAGGCACTTGCTGGAACTGGGTGGCCGGTAATGCTTCATCGAAAGCCTCGCCATTGACAGCCGGGCCTGGCGTGAAAACAAGAATCTGTGGCCTTCCTGCTATCACCACACGGACGTCTTCTGTTCGATGAATCAAGTGCCTCCGCACTGGAGGTTCGCCTCGCGGAAATGCTGCGCGAGGCGGCGAACCTTTCCTCTGCGCATGTTCTTCTGAGACTCGCCACACGTGCGCTCGAGGCGGCGCTTCCGCCACCCGGTGCCTTCTGGCGAGAGTTTGGGCGCCGTTATCTTACGGCGCTGTGTCACATGCCTGAGCCTCCGACCAAAGGGGCCGGCATTGAAGCGCCCACCGAGAGCGAGCTCAGTTCGCTTGTTGATGGCGCGCCGCCGATGGCAGGAGGTGAATATCTCCGGGTGGAGGTGCTGCGTGCGTTGTGGATTGAAGTTGACGCGCTGGCCATGACTGAGATCCGCGCCTGCGAAGGTGGAGCACAGGCATGGCTCAAGGCGCAGAACCCACTCTGGCACCTGGTAGGCCGGGTCACATTTCACCTCGCAGAGAACAAACGCGATCAAGCGAGACCGTTTGCGTTTATGGCCACCTATACGCACCGAATTTCGGATCAGGCCAAGCCGCAATACCTGCCGCTCGGACGTGCCCTGCAGGAGTATGCGGGCGCGCGCAACCGCAATGCCCTTCTCGCACTGCTCGCCCCGGTGCAGCGTGCTGCGGAAAAGAGCGGGCTTGTACGAGAGATGGTCGACTCCCAGCGCGTGTTCCAACCGCAGTCGTGGACCGCGCGGCAGGCCCACCAATTCCTGCGGGAGATTCCGCGCTTCGAGGATGCGGGGCTACTTGTACGCATACCCGACTGGTGGAAGGCAGGCCGCGCGCCGCGTCCTTCCGTGAGTGTCACCGTGGGCGGAGGAAAACCTGCCGGTATCGGGCTCAGCGCCCTGCTCGACTTCAAGGTGGCGACAACACTCGACGGCGAGCCTCTCAGCGACGAGGAATGGGCTCAAATTGCTTCGGCCGACGCCGGCCTGGTTTTGCTCAAGGGAAAGTGGGTCGAGGTGGACCGCGAGAAGCTCCAGAATGTGCTGAGACATTGGAAAACGCTCGAGGCGGCGCGCAAACAGGGTGGCGTGACATTTGCGGAGAGCATGCGCATGCTTGCGGGAGCGCAGCCAGTCGGCGGCAGGGCAGAGGAGGAAAGCGAGGACGTGCGTGCATGGTCGCATGTGAGGGCGGGCGACTGGCTTGAGAAGGCCCTCGCGCAATTGCGTGGTCCGGATGCTCAGGCGTTTGACGCTGAGCCCGCAGGTCTGAAAGCGACCCTGCGCCCCTATCAGCTTGTCGGTGTGCACTGGCTTCGATTTCTTCAGACGCTCGGCCTTGGAGCCTGCCTTGCAGACGACATGGGACTCGGCAAGACAGTGCAGGTGCTTGCGGCGCTCCTTCATGCACGAGCTTCAGCGCGGGGATCGCCACCCGCGCTGCTTGTGCTTCCGGCATCCCTTCTCGGCAACTGGATCGCCGAATCGGCGCGATTTGCGCCGAGCCTGAGGCTTTTCACAGTGCATCCATCGGAGATGGAGCCGACGAGGCTTGCGGAGGTGGCAGGCAATCCGGCAGGCTCCCTCGCGGGAATCGATCTCGTGCTCACGACCTACGGGATGTTGTTGAAGCAGGAGTGGCTTCGAAAGCGTGAGTGGAGTCTGGTGATCCTCGACGAAGCGCAGGCGATCAAGAATCCGGGCGCGCGTCAGACCCGTGCTGTGAAGGAACTGAAGGCTTCCGTGCGCATCGCGCTGACAGGCACTCCCGTTGAAAACAGCCTCGGCGATCTCTGGTCACTCTTCGATTTTCTCAATCCCGGGTTGCTTGGCAGCGCGAGTGATTTCACGCGCTACGCAAAGAAACTTACCCAGAGCTCCGGTTCCGGCGGCTTCGGGCCGCTGCGTCAACTGGTACGACCCTATATCCTTCGCCGCCTGAAGTCGGATCGCAGCGTGATCTCCGATCTGCCGGACAAGACCGAGATGATTGCGCATTGTGCACTCACCAAGCGGCAGGCCGTCCTGTACGGGCAGACGGTGAATGAACTTGCGGATCGTCTGGCAAACGCGGATGGCATCGAGCGCCGCGGAATCGTGCTTGCCGCGCTGATGCGGCTGAAGCAGCTCTGCAATCATCCGGCGCAATGCCTTGGCGGGGATTTCGCCCCGGACGAGAGCGGGAAGTTTCAGCGGCTTTCCGAATTGACCGCTGAAATCGCATCGCGTCAGGAAAAGGTCCTCGTATTCACCCAGTTTCGCGAGATGACCTCGCCTTTGCTGCATTTTCTCACGGGCATCTTTGGCCGTCCCGGGCTCGTGCTCCACGGCAATACGGCTGTGAAGGAAAGACGGGTTCTGGTGGACGAATTCCAGCGCGAAGGCGGCCCGCCGTTTTTCATCCTGTCGCTCAAGGCAGGCGGCACGGGATTGAATCTCACCGAGGCCGGGCACGTGATCCATTTTGACCGCTGGTGGAATCCGGCGGTGGAGAACCAGGCTACGGACCGCGCCTATCGCATCGGCCAGAAGAAGAACGTGCTGGTGCACAAGTTTATCTGTCGCGGCACGGTTGAGGAGAAAATTGACAGGCTGATTGCCGACAAACTGGCGCTTGCCTCCGACCTTCTCGCGGGTGGCGGAGAGGTGCCGTTGACTGAGATGCGCGACGATGAGTTGTTGAAATTTGTCTCGCTCGACCTGAGAGTTGCTGCGCACGATGCTTGAAATCCATGAGCTGGTTCCGAGAATGGCGCCCCTATCAAAGTGTCGCTGAACGCCGCGCGAAGGCGCTGGCGCATGCGAAGAAAATGGAGAAGAGCGGTGTCGCATTCGCTCCCGTGACGATCGAGGGCCGGACGATTGCGAGCACGTTTTGGGGAAAGGCCTGGTGTCGGCATCTGGAATCCTTCAGCGACTTCTCGAACCGGCTGCCCCGCGGCCGGTCCTATGTCCGCAATGGCTCGGTGCTCGATCTGCAGATTGTACCGGGAAAGATCAATGCGCAGGTGATGGGATCATCCCTCTATCGCGGCACGGTCGGCATTGCACCGCTGAAGCCGGAGAAATGGAAGGCGATCAAGGCAGAGTGCGCGGGGAAGATCGACTCACTTGTCGGGCTGTTGCAAGGTAGGCTTTCCGACGCGGTGATGCGTGTCATCACCGATCGGGAGAAAGGACTGTTTCCGCTGCCATCGGAGATCAAACTCGAGTGCAGTTGTCCGGATTGGGCAAGCCTGTGCAAGCATCTCGCGGCCGTGCTCTACGGCGTGGGGGCGCGACTCGATACTCAGCCGGAGCTGCTGTTCAAGCTTCGGGGAGTGGATCATCTAGAACTCATCAGCGCCGCTGCAGAGGCGCCGGTGCTGGCGCAGGGCGCGACGGGTGCGGACACGCTGGACGATGCCCAACTGGCCAGTGTCTTTGGCATCGATATCGCTGCCACGGACAAGGAGGCCAAGCCATCCCTTGAAGTCTCTGTGAAACCGGTCAAAGCGCCTGCGGCGAAGAAGAAGTCTGATCAGAAGAGTCAGGGGAAAAAGGCGAAACCCACGAAGATTTCTTCAATCCCTCGGACAAAGCGGAAAACGGCACCACGAACCGGGAAACACAAGCCGCACCGCAGGTGAGGCTGCTGCGCGGCAAGGGATCGTTGCATCCAGATGGATGCGTCGGCCCGCGCACCAGAAATCTGCGGAAATGTCCAATTGGGTGGCGATCCAAGGCTGCTGCGACCTGCGATTACTATCGCTGCGATTGCACCTGGCGCGAACCCAATGCCTGACTCCGAGCCAAAGGCGTGCGCCAGCAGAAGGCGATTCACTCGCTTCGGAAGGAAAGCGGTTTGCTCATCACCTTGACGTTAGGCATAGAGGCCGCCTGTCGGCATCTTGGTCACCGGGACATCCGCACGGCATCGGCGCACTACGTCGACAAGAAGAAGCGAATCGAGGTGAAGCTGGCGATCAGCCCAAGCGCCGCGCCGTATTCGAGAGCGGGCTAGACTGTTGATTTCCCGAGTTCCTATTCGAAGACAGCGGTTCCATGGACCGGTCGTCGAATTTGCCATCTGGCGTAATGAGAAAGGTCCACCCGCCGGAACGAATTCCCTTAATCACCTCGTCCTCGTTTTTGGCGAGATAGCCCTTCACCAAGGGCACACACGTATGCTCCATCAGTTTTCCGAGTAGAAGAGGATCGCCCGGATCAGTTTCGAATTGGTCGGGATGAGTGACCGAAATGTAGGGCCGTCCCGCTTCAAAGGTCGTATGGAATTCTGGGCGGGTGCGAATAGCGGCATTGGCGTGCGCAAACCGCGCCAGAATTTCACGCAACTGAACAGGCGAGAGTGCTCCACCCAGCTTGGGTGCGAACCAATCCTTCAGAAGCGAGTAGGTTGCGCAGGCATCATCCAGCACGCAGACGACTGCCGTTTCCCCGAGGCGAATCATCATCGTTTTGTGATGAGAAAAATCGGCGTAATCGAAACGCTCGAACCATTCGCGATTTTTAGTCGGCAAAATGAAAACTGATCCCATCAGTCGCGGGTCGAGTTTTGCACCTGTGTAGTATGCGCGGACGATGCAATGGATGTGATGCATCGGTGACCAATCGTAGAAATCCGCGATCTTCTCCGTGCCCTGACGGGCGTCCAAGGAATACCTAAGCGTGCGATCCTTGAGATGCGTCTTAAGGAACAGCAGATTCATCCATGCGAAGAGCGGCCATGGCGTCTCTTTCTGGATGAATTCAATCACCGCAGCATAGCCCTCCTTGATTATTTGGCTGATGGGCTGCTCCACGGACTGCCCGAGCAAGGAATTGCACGCCGTGCAGCACGGCACTCGATCCTGCGAATAAGGCAACGTGGCTCCATTGGACAGGGTTACCTTGCGCTCATGCAGTGAGAACTCTCGCAGCACCCAGTCTGGGATTATGTGTTCGTCCGTGAATTCATTGCCGGAGGGCGCATTGCCGCAGAGGAAGCAGCAATTCCCTTCTACGATGTCCCGACGAAAACGTTCGCCGCTGACGTAAATCAAACGCCCCTTCTCGTCTACCACGGAGCCGTCCGGAGTTTAAAAAGCGGCCTTCGGGGTCATCTGTGCATAAACCAGGAACTGGATTCTCTGCTACAGCCTTGGATCGACTGGCTCGCTTTCAAGGGCGAGGACGCCAAAGACGCATTCGTGGACGCGGCGCAAAGGCTCCTTCCGGACAAACCGCTCCAAGCCTTCGACGCCCAACGCGAATTCCCGCAGCGCAAGCGAGCGCTTGGCTTGGAGGCCGCGCGAACGGAGACGTTCGAGATTCTCGGGCGCGGTGTATTCCGGGCCGTAGATGATCCGCAGGTATTCCGGGCCGCGGCATTTTACCGCAGGTTGGAGCAGGCCGCGACGGCCACGGGCGATGAAATCAGCGGGCTTTACGACCATGCCTTCGCCACCACTGCCGGTCAGTTCCTGCCACCAGCGAATCCCTTCGGCTACACTGGCCTCGTCGGTGACTTCGACGAAGCGGTGATTGGTCGCAATCAGGATGTCCCCCGCGAGCTTCGCGAGGGTGTCCATGTGCCACGAATGCGGCTTGTCCACATGCACCTGCCCTTCGGTTGCGAGCAGGTGAAACGGTGCCAGCTTGAGGTCGTCCACGGACGAAACGGGCCAGCAATAATGGCGATAAGCTGCGACGTAGGCGTCCGCCATCGACTTTCGCTGCGCGGTGCGAGCCAGCAGCCTGTCAACTGACAGGCCGCGTCCGCTCGCCTGCCGTAGGAGTTCCACTGAGCGGCCAAGCATCGTTTCAGCCGCGACGCCCACCGGTGCGTATTGCTCCTGCAAAAGCGCCTGGGCCTTGGCGGACCAAGGCATCAGTTCGCAATCGAGGCAGACCCAACCGGTCTTCAGCTCGTCCCAGAGGCCAGCACGCGTGACGGCGGCGTTCGCGCGCTCAAGAAAAGTGCGCTCAATCTTTTCGTCGTCGAAAAATCGCCGTCCGGTGCGTGTGTAGCAAATGCCGATTTCGTCGGCGACGACGCCGAAACGTTTCTTGGCCACGCTGGCATCGCGGCAAACGACGACGACCGCGCGCGAACCCATGTGCTTTTGCTCACAGATTACCCGGCCAACGCCCTCGTGCCGATAATACGCGAACGCCTCGGCGGGATGCTCCAGCAGGCCTGCTTCCTTGCTGGTTTCGCACGGGGACATGGTCGGCGGAAGATAGATCAGCCACTTGGGGTTCGCTGCAAACCGGCTCATCACCTCGAGCGCGGCCGTGGCGTTTTCCTCTCGGATGGTGACGTTGTGATGCAGGCGCGTCCCAACGATCCGCTTGCCGATGACATCGGCCAAATCCAGCAAGTCGTCGTGTTGCTGCTGCGCATCGAGGGCCGGGGCCTGGGCATCTGGCGCTAGAAAGGGCCGCTTTGGTTCGGCATAGGTGCGCACCGTCGGCACGGAGACGATTTCCTTTTCTGGATACCGCAAGGCGGTGAGCTGGCCGCCAAACACGCATCCAGTGTCGATATTGAGCGTGCGGTTGAGCCATTCCGGCTGAGGCACAGGGGTGTGGCCATAGACAACCATGGCTTGGCCGCGATACTCGGCCGCCCAGTTATACCGGACCGGCAGGCCGAATTCATCGGTCTCGCCGGTGGTCTCGCCGAAGAGCGCAAAATCGCGCACGGCGCCCGATCCGCGCCCTTGCATCGACTCCTTCATGCCGGCGTGCGCGACCACGAGCCGTCCGCCGTCGAGCACGTAGTGACTCACGAGGTCGTCGATGAATTCGGCGACTTTCGCGCGGAACTCCTCGGTTTCGCTCTCCAATTGGGCTAGCGAATCGGCCAATCCATGGGTGATCTGGACATCCCGCCCGCGCAATTTACGCATGAGCTTCACATCATGATTGCCCGGGACGCACAGCGCCACGTCGTCGGCGACGGCGTTCATCACGAGCTTTAGCACCTGCGGAATCTTGGGTCCGCGGTCCACCAAGTCGCCGACGAAAACCAGTTTCCGACAGGCGGGCGGTGTGACCTTGAACGTGTCGACGTCGACCGAATAACCGAGCTTCCCGAGCAATTCGACCAACTCGTCGAAGCAACCGTGCACGTCGCCGACGATGTCGAACGGCCCTTGCTCATGCTTGAGATTATTCCAAAGCGGCTGACGCTCGACGGTCACGGCGTCGATTTCTTCCGGAGTCCGGAGCACAAAAACATGGCGGAACCCCTCGCGTTCCAGATTGCGGAGGGAGCGGTGCAACTGCTGCATCTGCTGGCGGACCACGTGCGGGCCAAAGTTCCGATCCGGACGCGACGCGTTGCGATCGTGCGCGGTGCGCTCCGGGACATTCAGCACGATGGCCACAGGCAGGCAGTGGAAATCACGCGCCAATTGGACCAGCGGCTTCCGGGCTTCCGGCTGAACGTTGGTGGCGTCAACCACCGTCAGCTTGCCTGCGGCAAGGCGCTTTCGCGCGATGAAGTTCAGAATCTCGAAAGCATCCTTGGTGGCGGCTTGGTTGTTCTCGTCATCGGATACCAGCCCTCGGCAAAAGTCAGACGACAGAATCTCGGTCGGCTTGAAATGCTTTCGTCCGAACGTGCTCTTACCCGAGCCGGACACGCCGACGAGGACCACAAGCGAGAGTTCTGGAATCGTGATTTTCACCGCGAAAACACCGCCATTTGAGTGGGTGAGCCGACCATGGCATCCTCCGGACCGATTGCTCCGAACCGAAGGCGGTAGCCGAAGCGCTCCGCAATGCCATTCGCCCAGGCTTGGAACTGCGCGCGGTTCCACTCGAACCGATGGTCTTTGTGGCGGAATTTTCCTGCCGGCAGCGTTTCCCACTTCACGTTATATTCGCTGTTGGGCGTCGTGACGACGACCGTGCCGGGCTTGGCAAATTCAAATACGACGCGCTCGAAAGCTGCCAACCTCGGCGGGTCAAGGTGCTCGATCACTTCGACAACAGACGCGGCTTCGAAGCCAGCCAAGCGCGCGTCACGATACATCAACGACCCGTGGAGAAGTTGGATCTTCTCCTTCACCATCGGCGGCAACCGCTCCAAATTCAGGTTTTCGGCCGCGAATTCGAGGGCGCGATGGGAAACATCCACGCCGACCACGCGAGTGATTTGGCGCTCCTTCAACAGCAGTTTGAGCAGACGGCCTTCACCGCAACCGAGGTCGAGAACAGTCGTCGCATTCGATGCCAAAAGCGCGGCCAGCACGGTTCCCATGCGTTGGTCGTTCAGGCTCAACGCCCGTTCGATTTCGGCCTCCTCCTGCGCGTGTGCGACGGCGACCTCGTCGGGCGCCGGATCGCTTTCATCGTTCAGACGGGCAAACGCCTCAGTGAAAAGGCTTCGCTGGTGCTTCAGATAACGGCGGGTGATGACTTCACGCTGGGGATGATTCGCCAGCCAGCCCTCGCCATGCCGAAGCAGTTTCTCCACCTCGTCGTCCCCGACCCAGTAGTGCTTGTCGTTATCGAGGACGGGCAGAAGCACATAAAGGTGACTCAGCAAAACGTGCAGAGGGAGGGAGCCAGCCAGCTTGATTTGATAGCAGCGACTCGATCCCCATTGCGGAAATTTTTCATCTAACGGCAACTGCTCGGCCGCCACCGCGTAGCCCAACGGCTCGAAGAGACCACGCAGGAACGCCTCGCCGCCGCGGCAAGGCGCGACCGGAATTTCCACTTCAAGCGGAAGTGGCGTCTCCACCAAATCGGGGCGCTCTTTGCTGGCACCGGACAGGGCGGTGCCGAAAACGTCGGCAATGGCCACGCTCAGAAAGGACGACGCGGCATAGGGCCGGTCGTTGACATACTGATCCAAGAGGCCTTCGTCGCCGGGGCCTTTGCGATTCCGAACGAGTCCGACCGGATCAATCTCGACCAACAAGGCGCAAGTGCAGCGCTCGTTGGTTGCCTCCGGATAGAAGACATGGGCCGTGCCGAAGCTCAGGTTGAACGACTGCGGCCTGCCGGGATTTTTCCGCAGCAGGTAGCCCAGATCGGTCGCCGGGCGATGAGTCGTTGAAAGCGAGAGCAGCATCGAGAACGCTCCATACAGCCCGTTTGCGCGCCTGTGCCAAGCCTAGTTCCGTCGGCGAGCACCCCCAGTTTCCTGTGAATATGGGAGGAAACTGTGACGAGGAGACTGCCACATTTCGCGTGATGGCGCCTTCAATGCGGCGCGAATTCGGCTCATTTTGGCGGACAAAAAGTGGACGAGGGTGAAGCGGGAAGGCTTTGGGCACTTGTTTGGCTCTACCGTGAATACGGTAGGCCCGGCGCTGCCGACCGGCTCGAATTGGTGGCTCGTTTTCAGCGGCTCCGAAACCAACGAACTCGTTAGGGTATTGCGTCTGGAGCCAAACAAGTGCCACAGGCCGTTCGCCCACGTGCCCCGCGCGTCGTAGCCTCGGACGACCGAACCATGAAAACGCCCTACCGATTTTGCGGTAGTGCATCTACCACAAACCCGGCAGGCGCACGCGATGGCATTGCGTCGCGCAGCGGACGAAGCTGGTGCCATGAACTCGACCACAAAATCAATTCCGCTGCGTGGCGGGTCCGTCGATCTCGCCGCGCGCAAGTTCAGCAAGGCCCGCTCCATAGCTGAACGCCTCGGCATCTGCCCGCGCACCATCTTCCGTTGGGCTGACGCTGGGAAAATTGCCCGTCACAACTTGGGCTCTTTTGAAATCGTTGGATTTTTTGCGGTTGCGCCTACTTTTGAAGGGGATCCAGACCGGCTTGTTCAAATCAGTGGGACCTCGTTGCTCTATTGTGCCGTTCGAGAAATGGTGTGCAACCTCACGGCTCGCGGCCCCTGGCCGATGCTTTGCCTTCCGACTCTCAACTTTACCGCCCAACCGGGCGAGTCTCCTGTTCCCCTTCAAAACGGCACAAGGCCTCAGGAAAATGAGGCGCCTCAGACTTAGGCTCAGTGCCAAGGGCGTCGGGGCATGCGGACCGCGTCCCGACACTAAGTGGACTCGAGGAGACGAATTGAAGTGAGCATCCCCGTCGGCACGGCCCTTCGCCAGACGGCAGGGTAATTTGAGTTTCCAGTTGGCGGAAGCTGGAGCCACTCTATTTTGTTCGTGTGGAAAACGAATCCTCCAGTCGGTCTGCCGATCTTCGGCAACAATTGGCGGCACTCACAGCTAAGGCTCGGGAGATTGAAGAAGAACTCGCAATCATAGAATCGGACGGGCAGTTCAAAATCGCGACCGCCACCGCCGTGGCGCAGCCTCCAGCGTCGCCTGAGGAAAAGGTGGCGCTTTTTCTCGATATGTTCGGCACGCGTCGATCCGTCTATCCAAAGCGGTGGGAGAATCAGAAAACTGGGAAAAGCGGCTATACACCCGCTTGCGACAATGAATGGCGTTCGGGCATCTGCGAAAAACCGCGAGTAAAATGCGCGGAATGTCTTCACCAACGATTTCCTGTCCTCAATGAGCGTTCCGTCGAAGACCATTTACGGGGCATCCATACTCTCGGCGTGTATGCCATTGCGACAGATGACACCTGCCGGTTCCTCGCGGCTGACTTCGACGGCGATGGTTGGTCGGATGATGTGCGCGCATATCGCGATACGGCTGATAGGGTGGGTGTCGCAGTCGCCGTTGAGCGGTCGCGATCCGGCAACGGTGCACATGCCTGGATCTTTTTCGCCGAACCGGTGCCAGCGGTGTCGGCAAGGCGATTGGGGACGATTCTGGTGGCCAAGGCCTCTTCGTCGCGCCCGTCGCTGAGCTTAGACGCGTATGATCGGCTGTTCCCCAATCAGGACACTCTCCCTTCCGGTGGCTTTGGAAATCTGATTGCGTTGCCGCTGGCCAAGGGGCCGCGCCAGCTCGGCAACACCCTTTTCCTCGATACCCGGATGCAACCAATCGAGGATCAATGGAATTTTCTGGCCAGCCTGACGCGGCTCACCCGCGGTGACTTGGATAGGATTCTAGCGAGGATTGCTCCCTTGCCGTCATTTTCGGCTCCCACGCAGAATGGTTCCGCGTCCGAGGATTTCGCACTGCAAGGTGACACCGCCGTGTTGGATTTATCGCATCCCAGGATTCGCAGCGGGATGCTTACAGGAGAAGTCACGGTCCGCGTGGATGCTCAGATTCACGTGCCCCGGTCACTGCCGACACCGTTTTTGGCGGCCCTGCGACGGCTGGCAACTTTTCCGAATCCCGTTTTTCACGAGAAGCTCCGGTTGCGATTCCCTACATTTGACACGCCGCGATTTCTCTTCGCTGGTGAATGGCATCCGGACCGATTGGTGTTGCCTCGCGGCGCCTTGGATCAGTGCCTTGCGCTCATTGAGTCAGCTGGTGGGACGGTGGCCTTGCAGGATAGCCGTCAGACGGGAACGCGGGTGAATTGGAAGTTCCAAGGCGAACTGCGACGAGAGCAGGAAACGGCTATTCGGGAGACCTTGCAGGAAGATACTGGTGTGCTCTGTGCCCCACCTGGGGCGGGGAAAACAGTGATGGGCTGCGCCATGATTGCACGTGCTCGCACGTCGGCTCTCATACTGGTTCATCGCACGGTCCTTCTGGATCAGTGGAGGGACACCGCGATGCGTTTCCTCGGATTGAAACGCAAGGAAGTTGGTCTTTGGCGTGGTCAATTGCCGCGCCTTACTGGTCGGCTCGACATCGCGATGCTGCCATCTCTGGCCCGGACGGAAAGCTTGGATGCCGCGATGCGTGGGTATGGTCTGGTCATTGTTGATGAGTGCCGCCACGTGCCGGCGGCGTCGTTTGAAGTTGTCCTAAAATCGTGTCCCAGCCGGCGAGTTTACGGCCTAACGGCGACGCCGATCCGGAAGGATCGATTGGAAGAACTCCTCTTCGCCCAGTGCGGCCCCATTCGGCATAACATGGTTTCCTCTCCTGCCGATGGCGCGAGGACGGTGAAAGTTCGCCACACGACTGTGGCGATGCCAGCCGATGCAGGGGCTCGGCTGCCTATCCACGCCTTTTGGGAAGCACTCGTTCAAGATGAAGGTCGCGTCGAAGTTATAGTCGCCGACTTGGCGGAGTGTGTGACAGCGGGGCGGTCACCGCTTGTTCTGGCCGATCGTAAAGCCTATCTTGATCGTCTTGAGAACGCTTTTGCTGTTCGGGCAACTGGCACGACGTGCTTTCGGTTTGACGGCCAGTTGGGCAAGAAAGCCAGGAAGGATGTGCTTCGACGGATCGAGGAATGCTGCGACACTGGGAAGGCCTTCGTGCTTTTCTCGACTGCATCATTGATCGGGGAAGGGTTTGATCTCCCGCGGTTGGATACGTTGATCCTCTCGATGCCGATTTCGTTCAAAGGGCGGTTGATCCAATACGCCGGGCGACTCAACCGAGTGCATGAATCGAAGCGCGATCCCTTAATCTTCGACTATCTGGACGGAAACCATGCGCTCACCAACGCGATGTTTCGCCGACGATTGGCGGGTTACAAGGAGCTGGGTTACCAGGTTGAGATGCCACAAGACGCGGCTCCGGTGTGGTTTGAGGCCATGGCCGGGGACGCTGAATAGTTTAAAGTTGCAGGACCCGGCAAATTGCCGGATGGTGGTTTCATGGCCACTTTAGCAGCAAAATCCCGTTCCCGTGTTCCCGCCACCGCCCGACTGGAAGCGAGGATTCCCCGTGATTTCAAGAAGACCTTGGAGCAGGCTGCTGCCGTGACCGGGCATCCGACGGTCACGAGCTTTGTGCTCTTCGCCCTCCAAGCCAGCGCCCGGAGGGTCATTGAGGAGCATCAACAGGCCAAGCTTTCAGCGGAGGAGTCCACTCAGTTCGTGAAAGCTTTGCTTGCGCCAGCCGCGCCGAATGCGGCGTTGCGTGGGGCTTTTAAGCGTTACCGCGAGGCCAGCGCCTGATGGCCTACCGTTATGAACCGCTAACGAAGCAACACGACCGGGCCGGGTTTCGTTGCGCCATCGCTCCGCTCAACATCTATCTCCAGCAGATTGCCCGGAAGGACGCGGAGCGTCATGTGGCTGCTGCGTTCGTCATGGTGGATGACGCCGCCCCGGCCACCATCGTGGGCTACTACACGCTTTCGGCGTTTGCTGTGGATGTCGCGGAGCTGCCGGAAGCCATGCAACAGAAGCTCCCTCGCTATCCGCGGCTCTCCGCAACCCTGTTGGGGCGGCTGGCGCGAGATGAGCGTTTCCCGGGGACAGGATCGCTGCTTTTGATGGATGCGCTGGTCCGCGCGCACCAGAAATCCGCGGAGATTGCCTCGCTCGCCGTGGTCGCGGACGCGAAAAACTCCGCCGCCCTGGCGTTCTATCGAAAATTCGGATTTGCCCAATTGGGCAGCAATCCGAACCGGGTTTTTCTGCCGATGGGCACTATTGAAAAACTGGTGGCGGGATAGGGGTGAGGTGGACCCGATCGTTGGATAGCGGATCGGATAAATTAAACTGACTTCGCCAACTGGAGGGGAAAAAGTGCGCAAGTCATTGATTCATCGTTGAAGCATCCGAAAAGTCGGGCCTACAGGGCTGATTTTACCGGTGCGGGAGTTCGGGTTTCTTGGAGGCGGCTGCGCGGGCAACTCGTTCCCAGGATAAATGCGACGTCCGACTGGCGCGATAAGATGAGCGGCCTTATCGAGGTTCTTTCTCCCCCGCGCTCAAATGGATGCCAAAACCAGACAGTAACCGGACAGCGGATTTTTCGGGAAATCCAAGACAACCGCATCTCGTTGATGGAAAATGGCTGCCCGGGTAGGGATCGAACCTACGACCAAGTGATTAACAGTCACCTGCTCTGCCACTGAGCTACCGGGCAAACTGACCTAAGTCCCAATTGGGACGGGCAAGACATGCGCCAGCATTTGCCTTGTCAACGCTCCATTTGAGCAAAAAGCACTCTCCTCAAAGTTTTGGTTGATTTTCCGGGGGGAAAGCGATTGCCTCGCCAACTTTTCCATTACGCCTGCCTCCATTCCGGAGCGACCAGGTGGACCGAATATCATGAAGCAAAATCTTGTCCTCAATGTTGCGCCGCGCGCCCAGTCCGGGCGCAGTGCCTCGCGCCGGTTGCGCAAAGTAAATCGCGTTCCCGCAATTCTTTACGGGAAGCATACCAAGCCTGAAATGCTTGCGCTTGATGGTCCGGAATTCACCCGTCTTCTGAAGGTTGTGGCCGGCCGTGCGCTCGTCATCGAACTGGCCCGCGCTGACAAACCGGCGAAGGCCCTTTCCTTCCTGCAGGAAGTTCAGCGCGATCCGATCACCGATCGTTACGTGCATGTGGACCTCCACGAAGTGAAGGAGGATGAGGCCTTCGAAATCCGCGTGCCGGTCACGACGGTGGGAGAATCCTTTGGCGTTAAGAACCAGAGCGGCGTCTTGGAAATCGCAACGCTCCAACTCCGCATTCGCTGCCTTGCCAAGGATCTGCCGGAATCGATCTCGGTCGATGTCACGGAGCTCAAGGTGGGTGAGACCGTCAAGGTCGGCAGTCTGAAGCCGGTCCCGGGCGTCAAGTTTCTCGACCCGAAGGGTCAGCCTGTGGTGTCCTGTGTCGAGCCGGTTGCCGAGGTTGTCTCGGCGGAAGCCGCAGCTCCCGCCGCCGCTGCAGGAGCTGCTGCCACGCCTGCCGCCCCTGGCGCCGCTGCGCCCGCCGCCGCAGGAGCCGCCGCAACCCCTGCCGCCGCTGGCGCTGCCGCGCCCGCAGCGGGTGCCAAACCCGCCGCCGCAGGTGCAAAAGCTCCCGCGCCTGCCGCAGGCGCCAAACCCGCTGCACCCGCGAAGAAGTAATTGTTTTTCGGATACGGCTGCCGTGGCTCTTACGGCAGTCGGAGCCCGAGTGTTCTTTGAGTCATGTCCATTGCGCTCGTCGCCGGCCTGGGAAATCCGGGCCGCGACTATGACGGGACCCGCCACAATCTCGGTTGGATCGTGCTCGATGCCTTGGCCCGCCGCCAGCATCTGCATTGGAAGTCCGAGTCCCGGTTTGATGCCGAGATCGCTCGCTGGGATTCCGGCGGACGCACGCTGTACCTGGTGAAGCCCCAGGGCTTCATGAACGACAGCGGTCGCCCGCTCCGGCAGTTCGCCAGCTATCACAAGGTTCCGACCTCCTCGATCTTCGTCGCCTACGACGACGCTGCCATCGAACTCGGCTCCGTGAAGGTTTCGGTGACGGGCAGCGCAGGTGGCCACAACGGTGTGGCAAGCCTGCTCGAACACCTGGGCGACGGTTTTGTGCGCTACCGGCTTGGGATCGGTCCCAAACGGCCGCCCCAGATGGACATCAAAGACTTCGTGCTCGGATCCTTCACTTTGGAACAACGTCAACTCCTTACACAAAAACTCGACCGCCTCGTCGACGGGCTGGAGCTTCTCATCACGGAAGGTCCAGACCGCGCGATGAACCAACTCAATCGCAGAGATAAAAATGAACCCGACCAAACGCAGCTACCGCGCGACCTTCATCCTGGATAACCGCGGCAAGGAAGACTCCATCGATCAGATCATCGATGGCGTGAAACAGGATATCGCCGCAGTCCAGGGCGAAGTCACCGCAGTGGAAAATCTCGGACGCCGCGAATTCGTGCGCGTCACGGATCGCAAACTGACCGGCGGCACCTACGTGCAGGTGGCCTTCTCGGCACCTCCCTCCGGACCGACAGCGCTCCGCGAACGGCTTCGGCTGAACGCCAACGTTTACCGCACCTTCGTTCAATCTGCCTGAGCGGCAGGCTGCCGCGCTCCCTCCCATGGCTTCGCTCAATAAAGTCTTCCTGATCGGAAACCTGACCCGGGATCCCGAACTCAGGGTCACGCCGAAGGGGACCGCCATTTGTCAGTTCGGCATCGCGGTCAACCGGCAGTTCAAGGATGACTCGGGCGCCACGCGCGATGAAACCACTTTTGTGGATATTGAGGCGTGGGGCAAGCAGGGGGAACTGGTTTCCAAGTACCTCGGCAAGGGTTCCCAGTGCATGGTTGAGGGACGGCTCAAGCTTGACCAATGGGAGGACAAGACCAGCGGCCAAAAGCGGAGCCGTCTCAAGGTTGTCCTTGATAATGTCCAGTTTCTCGGCGCCCCGCGCGGTGCTGCCACTTCGCAAGGCGCGCAGGCAGGCGGCGCTGACGAGACGGACCAGACAGCACCTTCCTACGAGCGCACATCTCCTCCGCCGCGGGGAAAGCCGACTTCGCCTCCTTCCGACACGATCGACGAAGACGTCCCGTTTTGACCTGACATAAGCACCTGTGCGGTCGCTGCCCCGGGCATGCCCCGCATTTCCTCCGTACCACTCTCAACACGTCACCCATCATGGCTCACAATGAAATTCTGCTCCTTCAGCCCGTCGACGGACTCGGCGGCGAAGGTGACCAAGTCAAGGTTCGCGCCGGCTTTGCCCGCAACTTCCTCCTCCCGCGCAAGATCGCCGTTCCGGTGACCCGCGCCAACAAGAAGCACGTCGAGGCGCTGCGCAAACGCCGTGCCGAGCGCGAAGCCGCCGAGCTTTCTGGCGCCCAGGAGATTGCGCGCAAGCTCGAGAAGACCTCACTCGCATTCGCGGTCAAGACCGGCGAAGGCGGCAAGGTCTTTGGTGCAATCACATCGACCGACCTTCACGCGAAGCTCGTCGAGGCAGGCATCACGCTGGACAAGAAGCGCATCCACCTGCACACGCCGGTCAAGGCACTCGGAAAGCACGAGGTGAAGATCAAGCTTCACGCCGATGTCACGGTCGATCTTTCCTTTGATGTTGTGTCGGAGAATCCGATCGAGCCCGTGGCACAGGAAAAGCCTGCCGCCGAGGTTCGCGAGAAAAAGCGTCCGGTGCGCAAGGCGACAAAGGAGAAGGAATCCTCCCACTAGACGAGGATGGCCGAGGGTTGAGCCCCATGATGCGAGCTTGCGGAGGCCGTGAGACAATCACGGCTTCCCGGTTTTAGCCCAGAGCAACCTTTTCATGGGTAAAGCATTCTGCAATCAGGCAACCCAGGGCTCCCGCAATGCCTGAAGACGCGCCCGCCCCGACGTTGAGACGCAAGCGCCATGGTGGAAGCGGAGCCGACGGCGTCCGCGAGGGCGGCAGCGTGATGGGGCGTACGCTTCCTCATTCAATCGAGGCGGAAGAATATCTCCTGTCCTGCTGTTTTCTCGACGGGTTGGATGTGGTATCCCGTTGCATGGAGAACCGGCTGGTGCCGGAGTCGTTCTACGTCCCCGCCCATAGGACCATCTTCGAAAAGCTGGTCGACCTCTACAACAGGCAGGCGCCGATCGACCTCGCGGTGTTGGCCGAGGAATTGAAGTCGGCACGCCAGCTCGAAGAAATCGGCGGATTCGCGTTGCTGACGCAGATCGCGAATCGCATTCCGACCACCGCGCAGGCGAACTACTTCATTTCCAAGGTCCGCGAGCAGGCGCTCCTGCGGGAACTGATCCGCGCGGCGACGGGCACGGTTGAGCAGTGCTACGAATTCAGCGGCGAAATCGATCAGTTCGTCGATACGATCGAGCAGCAGCTTTTTGCGGTTACGCAGAACCGCACGTCGGAGAGTGCGAGGCACATCAAGGAGCCGACGCGGGAGGCCATGAACGTCATCACCAAGATGATGATGAAGAAGGGGGAACTCACGGGGGTATCCTCCGGCTTCAAGGACCTCGACCAGTATACGTTTGGATTCCAGCGGCAGGAGATGATCGTGCTCGCGGCCAGACCCTCCATGGGCAAGACCTCCCTCGCACTGAACTTTGCCGAAGCTGCCGCAATGCCGCGGCGGGGCGAGGCGGTGCCGGTGATGGTTTTCTCGCTGGAAATGGGATCCACCCAGCTTGCGCTGCGCCTGCTGTGTTCGCGCGCGCGGGTGAACATGAAATTGCTCCGCGACGGCCTGCTTTCCAAGAACGGCGCCGAGCAGCAGGAACTGATCAAGGCTGCGGATGAATTCACCAAGGCGCCGATCTTCATCGATGATTCTTCGCATCTTACCATCATGGAACTGCGGGCGAAGGCGCGCCGGCTGAGTTCACGTCACAAACTGGGCCTGATTGTTGTCGATTACTTGCAGCTTATTGCGCCGACTGACCCAAAGACCCCGCGCGAACAGCAGGTAGCGGAGATTTCGCGCGGATTAAAGGGCCTGGCTAAGGAACTTGATGTGCCTGTCATTGTTCTCAGTCAGCTCAACCGTTCGGCTGAAAAGGAAAATCGCACTCCAAGACTATCTGATCTGCGTGAATCAGGATCGATCGAGCAAGATGCTGACGTCGTGCTTATGCTCGCGCGGCCGAAGGAGGCGGAGGAGAAATTCCAGGTCGCTGCGGACTCCGCCGAGTTAATCGTTGCAAAACAGCGAAACGGACCGGTAGGAGAAATGAAGCTTACGTTCCTACGAGACATCACCCGCTTTGAAAACTATACACAGTAACCCGTTTTTCCGGGTGGTTCGCCTCGTGGCGGTCATGGCTTTGGTTCCGATGGGTGCATGGCACGCTGTCGCCCAGGTTGCCCAGCAGCAGCAGGCGGAGCAGGCCCAGCGCGTCGGTACCATCACGATCAAGTTCGTGGGCGCCGCCAATGTGAATGAGCAGGTCGTGCGCGCCAACATGCAGTTGCGCGAGGGTGGTCCGATTGACGACGCGATGATCGACGGCGACATCCGCTCACTGTACCGCACGGGTCTTTTCGAATTCATTGAAATCAAGCAGGAGGCGCGCCCGGACCACACGAAGAACCTGGTGGTTGAGGTCACCCCGAAGTTCCGGGTGCTCAGCGTGAAGTTCGAGGGCAACAAGAAGGTGAAGTCGCGCCGGTTGGAAAAGGAAGTGAAGACCAAGGCAAACTTTGCCCTGGATGAGCGGCAGGTGAAGGAGGACGCGGAGAAGGTCCGCGAATACTACCAAAAGGCCGGATACAACCAGGTCTCCATCAATTACTCGATCGAGCGGGACCGCAGCACGGGCTTCGGCAACGTAATCTTCAAGATCCGGGAGGGGAACAAGGTTCGTATCGGAGAAATCAAGTTCGTCGGAAACACCAATGTGAAAGCCCGCAAGCTCCGCAAGGAGATGGAGACAAAACGCTGGTGGATGTTCTCCTGGCTGACGGGCTCGGGGCGGTTCAAGGACGACCAGTTCGAGGACGACCTCGACAAGGTCAGGGACTATTATCGGGAGCAGGGGTATCTCGACGTTGAAATCGACAACGACAAGATCCAGTACGACTACCCCACGCCCAACCGGCTCGTATTGACCATTCATGTGAACGAAGGGAAACAGTATCGCGTGGGGGAAATCTCCTTCAGTGGGAACAAGCTCTATCAGACCGGTCTGCTCCGGCTTATCCTTCGCCAGAAATCCGGCATGGTTTTTCATCCGTCAAAGCTCGATGAGGATGTGACCTCCCTTGAGGACTTCTACGGCAGGGATGGCTATCTCGACACGCGCGTGCGTCTCAATCGCAAGCCAAACATTTCAACGGGCAACATCGACATCGAGTACCAGATTCAGGAGAGCGAGAAGTACTACGTCGAGTCGGTGAAGATCGAGGGCAATACGAAGACCAAGAGCATCGTGATCCTTCGCGAACTCGTGCTGGGTCCCGGCGAGGTCTTCGACATGGTTCGCATGAAGATCTCGAAGCAGCGCCTCGAGAACACGCGGTTCTTCGAGGACGTGAACATGACCCCGGAAACGTCGAACATTCCCTCACGGCGCAACCTGAAGGTTGCGGTCAAGGAGGGGCGCACGGGCAACCTGACGTTCGGCGCGGGCTTCAGTTCGCTGGAAAAGGCGGTGATCTTTGCCGAGATCACGCAATCGAACTTCGACCTCTTCAACCGCCGCAGTTTCTTTCAGGGGGATGGCCAGAAGTTCCGCCTTCGCATGCAACTCGGATCGCAGTCGAGCGAACTGGTGATGTCCTTCGAGGAGCCCTGGCTGTTCGAGCGTGAACTCGCGATGGGCTTCAGCATTTTCCGGACGAGTTCCGACTACGATAGCGCGTTCTACGAGGAGATCCGCACCGGCGGCGAGATCTACCTGCGCAAGCGCCTTTTCGAGCTTGTTGAGGCCAAGCTCGCCTACAGTGCACAGCAGGTTGAAATCAAGAACGTCGAGGAAAACTTCCAGCTTTATTTCCCCGAGGGTAAGAGCTTCCTCTCGACGGTGAGCCTTCAGATGCTGCGCGACACACGTGACAAGATTGTCAATACGACCAGCGGCAATCGCGCCGAGCTGAATCTCGACCTGTCGACCGACGCCATCGGCTCGGACTTCAACTATTACAAGGCCGAGTTCCGCGGATCCCAGTTCTTCCCGATCTTTGACACGCAGACGCAGGTCATCGCGGTCTATGGTCGTATTGGTGTTCTCGATACGTTCGGCCGCAATGACAAGGGCAAGCCTCGTTTCGAGTATTTTACTCTGGGCGGCCCCTATAACCTGCGTGGGTTCGAGTACAGGGATGTCGGCCCGAAAAACTCCTCTGGAGAGCCGATCGGTGGCCAAAGCTACGGGTTCTTCTCGCTGGAGTACACGATCGACATTGTTAGTCCGATCCGGTTCGCCATTTTCTATGACGCAGGGTTCGTCAATGACAACCCCTACGACTTCAATCCGAGCCGGTACAACGACAATTTTGGCTTTGGGCTCGGGCTTTTTGTGGCGGGTGCACCGCTTCGACTCGATTTCGGTATTCCGATCACGGGCGACCGCTTCAACAAGAAGGGCAACCAATTCAACTTTTCCTTTGGCACGCGCTTCTGATCCCTTTCCATTCCCCCCTCCGTCTCACAACAAAGCTATGAACAACGTCCTCCGACTCGTCACCTCACTGGCCGTCTTCGGCTCCATCACGCTGCTGGCACAGGCCCAGCCGGCTCCGAAGATCCTGGTCATTGACATGCAAAAAATCTTCGAAGGTCACTACAAGACCGAAGACAATACGGCGAAACTGCGCGCCGATGAACAGAAGGCCCAGGTCGAACTGGAGCGCCTCTCCAAGGAAGGTCAGGTCATCGTCGACAAGTACAAGGAACTCGTCGAAACGGCTGAAAGCACCCGCAACAGTCCGGTCGCTTCAAACGATGCCAAGGCGAAGGCTGAGAAGGAGGCACAGGACAAGATGCAGGAGATCCAGAAGAAGCAGCAGGAGGTCCAGCAGTTCCGCGCCAATGTCGAGCGCCACCTCCAGCAGCGGCTCCATCTCTTCCAGGAACAAATCCTCGAGGAGATCAGCAAGATCGCGACGGACATCGCCAAGAAGAAGGGCGCCACGATCCTCATCGACAAGTCCGGACGCACCAATTTCGGGATCTCGAACTTCATCTATCTGGACCCTGCCTACGACATCACCGATGAAGTTCTCAAGGAGGTGAACAAGGATCGTCCTGCGGTGACGCCGAAGCCGGCCGAAGCCGCTGCCGCGGCAGCACCCGCCGCGACCTCAAGCGACGCGCCCTCTGTTAGCTTCCCCGGCGCCAAGAAGTAACGCGTTTCCCTCATTCCCTTTGAACTGACCCGCCGGGCATTTGCCGGGCGGGTTTTTTTGCATACAGGCTGTTGCCACCGTCCGTCCGTTCTTCACGCTCCTCGCATGCAGGTCTCCTTTTCACCTGATGAGATTGTCGCCATTGCGAAGCCCAGCATGATCAAGGGCTCAACGGCGGATTCGATACGAGGCATCGCGGGCCTGTCCGCGGCTGCGGCGGGGGACCTTTCATTCCTGGGCAATAACAAGTACCGATTACAGGTTCGAGAGAGTCGCGCATCGCTTGTGCTTCTGCCGGTTGATTATGTCGGTGAGCCCTCTGTGGGACAGATGTTTCTTTGGGTGGAGAATCCTTCGACCGTCCTCTCCCTGATCTGCGGACGAATCGAGCAGTTGCTCTGGCCAAAACCGGCTCCGGGCATTCACCCGAGCGCTGTCATCGCCAAGAGCGCTAGGATCGCCACCAGCGCCACGATCGGACCCCTTTGTGTGATCGAGGACGGTGTCACCATCGGTGAGCGCTGTCACCTGCAGGCGCAGGTTTTTGTCGGGCGCGGGGCCTCTCTGGGAGAGGATTGCTGGCTTCAGCCCGGTTCAATCGTGGCAGCCGAATGCAGCCTTCATGATCGGGTCCGGCTTCATCCGGGGGTGGTGGTGGGATCCGATGGCTTTGGCTATGACTTCGTCCGGGGCCGCCACGAGAAGGTCCCGCAGGTGGGGTGTGTTGAAATTGGGTCCGATGTTGAAATCGGTGCAAACTCGACCCTGGATAGGGCGCGGTTCAGTCGCACGGTCATCGGCGATGGCACCAAGATCGATAATCTCGTCCAGATCGGGCACAATGTGGTTATTGGAAAACACTGTCTTCTTTGCGCCCAGGTCGGAATTTCGGGCAGCGCCACCATCGAGGATTTTGTTGTCCTCGGAGGGCAGGCTGGCGTTGGCGGGCATATTACGATTGGAAAAGGAGCAAAAGTTGCCGGCCAGGCGGGGGTCACCTTCGATGCCGATCCGGGGAGTTTCCTGAAGGGAAATCCGGCCCTGTCGTTCCAACTGGAGCAGCGCATCAATGTCCTGAAACAGCGTCTCCCCGGGCTCTTCGATCGCGTCAAGAGCATTGAAGAGCAGCTTGTGGGCTTAAAAAAGTCTTCCGCGCGGGATGAGGTTGGTTAACGTCGGGCACGCGCACTCATGAGCAACAGGCCCGGTCTGAAGATCTTTTCCGGTAACTCGAATCGCCCTCTCGCCGAGGAGATCTGCCGTCACATCGGCATGCCCTTGGGAGAGGCAACCGTAACGAGTTTTCCGGACGGGGAATCCTTCGTCAAAATCAACGAAAACATCCGTGGCTACGACGTGTTTCTCCTCCAGTCGACCTGCCCACCGTCGAACCACCATTTGATGGAGCTGTTGATCATGATCGACGCCTGCCGCCGCGCGTCCGCCCATCGCATCACGGCGGTTATCCCCTTTTACGGCTACGCCCGTCAGGATCGCAAGGACCAGCCCCGGGTGCCGATCACCGCGAAACTGGTGGCGAATCTCCTGACGGCTGCCGGGGCAAATCGTGTGCTGACAATGGACCTGCATTCGCAGCAGATCCAGGGATTCTTCGACATCCCCGTTGATCACCTCTACGCGTCGCCTACGCTCTTCAAATACCTCGCACAGACACCGAACAACAACCTCGTGGTCTGCTCGCCGGACGTGGGAGGGATGAAAATGGCCGCGGCCTATTCTGACATGCTGGGAGCCGGACTGGGACTCGTCGCGAAGAAACGCACAAGCGCCACGCATGTGGAAGCCATCAACGTGGTGGGCGATGTGAAGGGCTGCGATGTCCTCTTGGTGGACGACATCACCGAAACCGCCGGCACACTCACCGCCGCCGCGCGACTCCTTCGGGAACATGGGGCGCGCAGCGTGAGAGCCGCCGTGAGCCACTGCATCCTGAGCAACATGGCTCGCGAAAGGCTCTCCGAGGGGTCGATCGACGAACTCATCATCACGAACTCGATCCCCAACGACCCCAAGGGACTTCCGATCACCATCCTGAGTGTGGCCAGCCTGCTCGGTGAGGCGATTCTCCGGATCAACAATAACGAAAGCGTGACCGGACTTTTCAAGGTCAAGGGCTTCTGAGCGCCGCGTCTTCCCTCGCGGAGGATCCTCACTTTTTGGCCATGATCGCACTTTCCCAGTCGGGTGCCGGGAATCCGTCCTGCCAAATTCGCTCGGCGCAAGCTGTCGGCAACGGAATCTGGCCAGCCCTCCAAGGGACCGTGTGGTGCCTTCGGTTGCTGGCATGCCTGTTCTGGGTGACAGTGTTTACCGTGGAGGTGCCCGCGGTCGAGAGGGACCGGCGGCGCGAGGCGGAGAAGCCGGAAATCAGTGTCGATCCGGAGGCGGTTCAAAACAGACCGGGAGCAGCCGTGGCGACCTACGCCGATGTGGTCGAGGCGGCGCAGAAGGCGGTGGTGTCGGTGAACATCACGAAGATCATCACCCAGCGGCGGCCGGTGAATCCGCTTTTCGATCATTTTTTTGGCGACCGCGTTCCGCGGGAGCGGGAGTCCCGCGAGCAGGGAATCGGATCGGGAGTGATTGTATCAAAGAATGGATACATCCTCACGAACAACCACGTGGTTGAGGGCGCGGATGTGCTCAATGTGACGCTTCCCGACGAGCGCGAATTCACCGCGCGCGTGATCGGTGCGGATCCCCAGACCGACGTGGCCGTGATCAAGGTCGACGCGGAGGATCTGCCGTCGCTGACGCTTGCGGATTCCGACAAGATGCGCGTCGGTGATGTCGTTTTTGCGATCGGTAATCCCCTCGGCATCGGGCAGACCGTGACCATGGGCATTGTGTCGGCACTCGGCCGAAACAACCTGGGACTGCTCGATCGTGAGGACCAGGTTGGCTATGAGAACTTCATCCAGACCGATGCCGCGATCAACATGGGCAATTCCGGCGGAGCGCTGATCGACGCCAGGGGACGCCTGGCCGGCATCAACACGGCCATCGTCTCCACTACACGCGGAAACATCGGCATCGGTTTCGCCATTCCCATCAACCTCGCCTCCATGGTCATGCACAGCCTCGTCGAAACGGGATCGGTGTCGCGTGGCTTTCTGGGCGTGAATGTCGATCCACTGACGGCGGGCCTTGCCGAGGCTATGGGGCTCAGGAAAGAAGCTCGCGGAGTCATTGTTACCCAGGTGGAGTCGGGCAGTCCTGCAGACAAGGCGGGCCTGAGGCGCGGGGATGCGATCCTGTCGATCAATGGTCGCACCATTGCCTCGCGCCAGGATCTGCGCCTCTTTATTTCCCAGTTCGCGCCAGGCACGGAGGTGGAGGTCAGGACGATGAGGATCGACAGCAAGGGTCGGGGGCAGAGCACCGATCAGCCGAAGGAAATGGCAATGACCATCAAGCTTGGCCGACGCGCCAACGAGATGGGGAACAACGAGATTCTACCGGGTGTCACGGTTGCACCTGTGACGGACGAGGTGCGTGAGCGCCTGAGCCTTGAAGACCGGGTTAGGGGATTGGTGGTGACCGAGGTCGCGACTAACTCGCCATTCGCCGAACAGTTTGTGCCCAACGTGGTGATTCTCGAAATCAACCGTGTGGCGGTGAATGATCCCGAAGCGGCGCGCGAAGCGATTGTCAGGGGTCAAAACAATCTCTTCCTAGTCTATTATCGCCGGGCGTACCGTTACCTTCCCGTGATGGTGGAGTAGCAGGGCTCGCCGGAATTGGTCGGAACATTTCCGTGCTCGATCAACTGCCCGGCTTCTCGATTGGAATAGTCCTGAGTGAATCGGGCAGGGCGTCAGGAGAGTAGGTCGGGAAGCTCAATTCGAGCAGCGAAAATGAAGGCACATCGAATTTGAAGCCGTTTCCGCTGCGGTCGACGAGCATGGCCACTGCCACGGGGGTGCCGCCGTGCTTGCGGACGATATCAAGGCATTCGATGACGCGCCCGCCACGGGTGACAACATCCTCGACGACAAGAACCTTTTCTCCGGGCGAAAACTTGAATCCGCGTCGAAGGACCAGGACGTTGTTTTCCTTCTCCGCGAAGAGGTAGCGCACGCCAGCCTGCCGGGCAACCTCCTGCCCGATCACCAGGCCGCCCATCGCGGGTGCCAGCACACAGGTGAACGCGACATCGGGCCTCGCGCGCAGCTTTTTGAGCAGGAGTTCGGAGAGGCGTGTGACCGCATCCATGTGCTGGCAGACCTGCGCGCACTGAAAGTAGTACTCACTGTGAAGTCCTGAACGCAGGACAAAGTGGCCGCGGAGCAAGGCCTTGGTGCGGGTGAAGATTTCCAGTACCTCTGACTTTGGGTCGTCCATTGACTACAAACGTTGGAGGCTGAATCCGGACCTGCCAAAAGGAATTTTCGGAATCAATGGACCCCGTATGGGCCCCGTCCATCAGGGCCTTGCGCCGGACCGCAACCCGGACATACTGGCGCCGTGGTCATCGAACGCACACCTCTTGAAGACGAACTTGGCGATGTGCTCGACAAGGCACTTCGCCGTCGGGGAATCAATGAGGCTTTGCTTGCCGCACGTTCTGGGGTGCCAGAATCCAAGATCCGCGATGCCATCGACTATCGCTACGAGCTGGCCCCGGATGAACTCAATCGCATCGCGTCAGTGTTGGGCCTCAACGAGGTTGGATTTCGGGCCATGGCTGAGGGGCGCTATCCGGTCCCGGATGTCTGCGGTCTGCCCTTTTGCCTTTATCCCCTGCGCATGCCCCATGGCATTGGCGTTGCCAATGCGTACGTCGTTGCGGACTGTTCGCGCGAGACTGGCATACTTTTCGATGCAGGTCCCAGCGCGGCGGGCATGCGCCGCCTCTGGCCGACCCGGATCCGGAATGTCGACGCCGTGTTTGTAACCCATGTGGAAACCGAGCATGTCGGTGGACTCGAGGAGGTGCGCCTGCGGGGAACCCCTCCCATCTTTGCTCCTCCTGGAAGCAATCTGCCGGGTGCAACCCTGGTAGGCGAGGGCGCGAAGCTTGAATACGCAGGCTTCACCGTCGAAGTCTGGAGCACTCCCGGTCATGCCGAGGCACACAACTGCTATCTCGTTCGAACAACCGCGGCGCCGGCGGGCACTGCGCTGCTGGTTTCGGGAGACTTGATCTTTGCCGGGTCGATGGGGACCCCGTTTTTCTGTCGCGAGCGTTTGCAGGCGAGCACGCAGCGCATTTTTCAACAGTTGCCGCCTGCGACGGTGATCGCACCGGGGCATGGCCCCTTGACCACGCTGGAAAACGAGCGGGCGTTCAATCCCTTTGTCGTGTGACTACGTTGCGGGGTCGTGCGGCCCTGCTTGAAGTCGCTGCGCACATCCGCGCCCCTCTTCGCATCCCGGCCCGCGGCGAGGATCGCCCGATGACCGCCCTGCTGGAAAACATGCAGCCCAGCCGGGGCGCCAAGGGCAAATGCCTCCCGCGCGCCAAGGTGGAGGAAATCCTGGAGAAAATCTGTCGGCTGCACGGCGACGCCGAATTGAACCGGCTGCGCGACGAAGCCCGCGCCATTGCCAAGGATCTCGGCCTGGCGACCGAGTTCACGTCGTTGAATCAGCTCTTCTCGGCGATCCTCGGGACCGGCGACGTGAAGTCACTCGACCACGCAATCTCGCGTGCCCGTTCCGCCCAAGCGCCCTACGATCCCGACCGCATCGAGCTGCTCACGAGACTGATCGGCGCGCTCAACGCGGACGTGTTGCCTCGGGTGCAGGAGCCTTCGCTGTCCCTGGATGCTTGGCGGAATCGCGCTTTTTTCGAGGCCTATTTCTCCAATTATATCGAGGGCACGGAATTCGAGGTCGAGGAGGCCCGCGATATCGTCTTCCAGCAGAAAGTCCCGGAGGCGCGGCCAAAGGACGCGCATGACATCGTCGGCACCTTCGAACTGATCGAAGATCGCGCAGAGGCCGGCCTGATCGCCGGTTCCTATGACGAATTCATCGATCTTCTCTTGCGCCGGCATGGCGTGCTGATGTCCGTCCGGCCCGAGGAGCGCCCCGGCCAGTTCAAAGAGAAGCCCAACCGCGCCGGTTCCACGCATTTCGTCGCGCCCGACTTGGTGCGCGGCACGCTGCGCGAGGGTTTCGATCTTTCACGCTCGCTGACGGAAGGTTTCGCCCGTGCGCTCTATTTCATGTTCCTTGTGGCCGAGGTGCATCCGTTCAAGGACGGCAACGGCCGCATCGCGCGTATTTTCCTCAACGCCGAGCTCACCCGCACCGGATTCAGCCGCATCATCGTTCCCACTGTCCTGCGGGACGACTACATGCTCGCCTTGAAGAGCCTCTCGAACAATGCGCTGACCGAGCCGTTCATCCGGGTCATGGCCAAGGCGCAGGCCTTCTCCGCCAGCGTGGACTATGCGGACTTCGACGCCTGCGTTCGCGAATTGGAGCGACGCAATGCGTTCAAGGAATCGGAGGAAGCACGCCTGATCGTGGTCTCCGCGTCGCCGCGCGCGGGGGGACTGACGTGATAAATTGGGCCATTGACGCTTGGGAGGGAGATCCCTGTTGCACCTCATCTTGGCATTTACAGTCTCGCCGAATGCTCAGCGCAGCGCAGATAAAGGAGCTACTGGATAACCACGAACAGCAACGGCAGTTTTCTTGTTTTCAATCTGCCGTCGAGATCGTGCTGACGTTATACGGGATCATCGCGATGAACGCCTATCCTGAGTAAGCGATGACTACATTGCGGTACGGTTTCCTTTTCGCTCATTGCGGAGGCGTAGGATCATTGAGCTTCATCATGATGCGATCGACGGCGAAATTGTCGCTGCGATGCGCCATCTCAAGGGGCAGACGACCCGGCTGCTTGACGAGAAAGTAGGCGGGATTGTCGCGGATGGCTGCGGGCGTATGGCTGCCGGGTCCTTTGGGACGCCAACCCCATTTCCATTCGCCGGAAGACCGCAAGCCGGTCGGCCGTGTGCTGCCGTCGACACCGTAGAGTTTTTCGCCGCCAAGCGTAAGAGCGACGTCGTTTTCCTTGCCTTTTCCGCGTCCAGCTTCGCCCTGGCGGGCAAGAAGAAAAACGTAGTATTTCCCAGGCTGGGTGAATTCTATCTCGTAGCGCATGGCGCCGGAACCGGGATCCTGCACCGCTTCACCCGTCGGGGCGGAAATGCGTTTCCAGTCGCCGGCGCCGTCCTCGGCTTCGAATTGGACGATGCCGTTGCGCTCGACGATGGTATTTGTGCGCGGCGACGTGAGTTCGCGCAGCGCCGCATAGAAGGCGGGGCTATCGGCGGTGCCCTGGAAACGGAAGGGATAGGTCTGATTGACGTCCTTCGCCATCAGTCCATAGGAGCATCCGTGGTCGACCGAGGTGCGCAAGGCGGCAAGCAGATCCTGATCGTTGTGGCGCAGGTCTTCGTTGCAGACGAGCGGTTTGCCAAAACGCCGAAGCATTTCGATGCGGGCGGGGATGTCCTCCAGCTTGGCGAGATTCCAATGCGGGGAGAGAAAATCGCAGGCCTCGGCGACCACCGGGGACACCTGGCCGCTACTGTAACCGCTCGCTGTGACCAGGATGCGGGGAGCGATTTGTTTGACCAGGCGGAGGAGGCTCGCCTGTCCGGCCGGGGTTTGAATGACAGGCTCACCCTTGAAACCGCCGTGCGCATGTTCGTTGGCAACTTCGACCATCACGTGTTTGAAGCCGCGCTCCGCAATCCAGCGGGTGGCATTCTCAACGCCGGCGCGAATGGCGGCTTCGTTTTTGAGGAGTTTGATCTGCCGTTGATAATAGTAACTGAGGATGACAGCGACGCCCTCCTCGTCGCAGGCGCGGAGCACTCGCTCGATTCGTCGCATGTATTCGGGTCGCAGCGAGCCATCGGCGGCAAAGGCGGAATTGACCGCCCCTTCATATTCCGGATTTCCCCCCTGCAGGCAAAACGTGAAGGCGTTGACACCGGACGCAGCGTATTCTGGCAGACGCGCGAGAAAGGCGCGGGTGTTGGCTTCGGGATCGAAGTCGGACTTGTTGAGGTCCTCGAAGGTGGCGTTCACCATCCGCACATTCATGAGCAAGCCTTCGGCGGCCGAACCTGCGTTGGTCACCCTGCCGTTGATGAACCATCGGGTGCCGGACAGGGAGACTTCCGTGCCGCCATGCAGACAAGTGAAACCGGTCCCCATGACCGTGAGCAACACGCCAAGACGGAGGTGAGTGAGGTAAGAGCAAAACACGATGATGGAGCGAACTGAGGTTTATTTCCCCGCCTGAAATTTGTCGATCTGCAGGGCGAAACGACGAATGTAGTCGGTATTGCTGCCGTCGCCTTCCCTGCCTTCTTCCCACCCTGAACGCTGCGACTGCGCTTGATGAACACGCCCCGGCCTCGGCGCCCATAGATCAGCTGTCAAAATGTGAAGCCGCAATTGATGACCGCGGATCAAAGCCCTCGTTTTCCGCGAATGCCTTCAAACCTTTTCACCCAAACAGGGAAGATCCGTCAGACCTTGCCGGCCTTGCGCGCTTCCACGAGCCGATAGAAGTCGGTGAACAGGGGGTCGGCGTCGTTGGGTCCCGGAGCGGCTTCGGGATGGTACTGGACCGAAAAAACGGGAAGACGGGTGTGCCGTAGGCCTTCGACCGTATTGTCGTTCAGGTTGATTTCCGTGACCTTGCCACCCGACTTTTCAAGGCTTCTGGGGTCGGTCGCGAATCCGTGGTTCTGCGCGGTGATGGAGACTTTTCCCGTTTCGAGGTTCTTCACCGGCTGGTTGCCACCGCGATGGCCAAATTTCAGCTTGAATGTCGATCCGCCCAAGGCGTGGGTGAGCATCTGGTGTCCGAGGCAGATGCCGAATATCGGGAAATCCGGCAGGAGGTTGATCACGGTCTTGTGCACGTAGTCCAGTGCCGAGGGATCTCCGGGGCCGTTGGAGAGAAAGACGCAGTCAGGACGATGCTCGCGAATGAGCTCGGGTGACGCCATGGCGGGGAAGACCTGCACTTCGAAACCGTGGTTGACCAGCTTTCGGAAAATCGAGTGCTTGGCACCATAGTCGAATGCAGCCACCCGGAAACGCCTCGCGGGTGTGGCGTGAGTTCCAAAGGTTGTGCCAACGGGCAGGTAAGACGCGTTGTGATTGGCCGCATCGTCCGCCTTCCAGACAAAGGGCTCGCGGGTGGTGACGTCGCGGACGTAGTCGGCGCCGGCCATGTCCCGCCACCCTCGCGCCAGACGGATCGCCTCCTCCTCTGCAATGGGCAGCGTGCTCAGGCAGCATTTCATCGCCCCGTCGACGCGAAGTTTCTTTGTCAGGGCACGCGTATCCACTTCACTGATACCGGGAATCCCGTGGCGTTTCAGGTAGTCTCCGAGTGATTGCTGGCTGCGCCAATTCGAGACGACCGGCGACAATTCCCGAACGACGAGTCCGGAGCACTTCGGAGTGCGTGCCTCGGCATCGGCCTCGGCGATGCCGTAGTTGCCGATCTGGACGGCGGTGAGCGTGACAATCTGGCCGAAGTAGGAGGGATCGGTGACGATTTCCTGATAGCCCGTCATTGAGGTGTTGAACACGCATTCCCCGGCCACCGTGGCGTCGGCGCCGAAGGCCATACCCCGGAACAGGGAGCCGTCTTCAAGTGCAAGGATCGCGGGCTTGGATGTGGACATTAAAACCGAACGAAAGGATGCGAGGGCGCGTCTGCCAAGGGTTTTTCGTCAATGCTCGAAATTCCGGCACCAAGTTTTTCAAAGCACAATCAAGGCAGCCGTTTGACAGGCATGATTAGCCGCCTAATTGTCAGTGAAATCGATGGCATACCAAGAAGATCGTTCGGTCTGGTTTGAAGGTCAGGGCCTTTGGCAGCATGTGCCCGCAACACAATGGCAGGACTGGGTCTGGCAGCTCAAGAATCGTATCACGACGCTGGACCAGTTGGAGAAGTACATGACCCTTACCCCGGAGGAGCGTCGTGGGGTGGCATTTGCCGGCAAGAAGCTGGCCCTGGCGATTACGCCGTACTTTTTTAATCTGATCGACCGCTCGGATCCCAACTGCCCGATCAGGAAGCAGGTCATCCCCCGCGAGGGTGAGATGTACGTCGCTCAGGAGGAGATGCTAGATTCGCTCGGAGAGGATGAACATTCACCGGTCCCCGGTTTGGTGCACCGCTACCCGGATCGGGTGCTCTTCCTCGTCACCGACCGATGCGCATCCTACTGTCGGTATTGCACCCGCAGTCGGCTGGTTTCGAACGCGCAGGACTACAATTTTCACCCGGAGTACGAGCAGGGATTGCGTTATATTGAATCCCATCCGGAGGTCCGGGACGTGCTTCTGTCGGGCGGCGATCCGTTATTGCTGTCCGACAAGAAGATCGAACACCTGCTGAGTCGCCTCCGCGCGATCAAACACGTCGAGTTCATCCGTATTGGATCGCGCATCCCGGTTTTCCTTCCCCAGCGGATCACTCCTGAGCTGTGTGAGATCTTCAAGACGTACGGTCCGATCTGGATGAGCATCCACGTCAATCATCCCAAGGAAGCGACCGCGGAGCTGCGGGACGCGTGTGACCGCTTGTCCTTCGCCGGCGTGCCTCTCGGCAACCAGAGTGTGCTTCTCGCCGGGGTCAATGATGACCTGGATGTTATGAAAGCTTTGGTACACAGGCTTTTGAGGATGCGGGTGCGACCCTACTATCTCTATCAGATGGACCTGATCACGGGGGGGGCGCATTTCAAGGTAGATGTGCGGAAAGGCCTGGAGATCATCGATGGGCTTCGAGGGCACACGACGGGTTATGCGGTTCCGCAGTATGTCATTGATGCTCCGGGTGGGGGAGGGAAGGTCCCGCTCAATCCCAATTACGTCCATGCCATCACGGAGGACGAAGTCGTCTTTCACAACTATGAGGGACGTGAATTCCGTTATCCGCTGAAGTCGACTCGGCTGCGTCTGGGAGAGGAAGCCAAGGCAATTCTGAATGAGGAATCGGACACAGCAAAAAATTTCAGAAAAGTTTGAGCGAAGTTGAATGCGCCGCGTCTACCTCTGTGTACACAACTGACGCTTAGGTAACGGCAGTTGTTTGTAGTTCTTACGGTTTGCTTGGTGTTAGGTCACAAGGCCGCCTCTGAAAAGAGGCGGCCTTCGTGTTTTCGAGTACTTTGAGCGTGAATATCGGGTGCAGCGTCCCGGTAATTTTCAGAATTTTTCATGCGGCTGAGTCTGCCCGAACGCTTGTTGTCTGCAGATGTTTGCTCGACTGCGAAGGTCGGGCGACTGTTCCGCATTTTGGCGGGTGCTCGGTCCGACAATGCAGCCTGCTCGGACACTCAGGCCAGGAGAGACACGGCGCGATTCTGTCGGTCGCCGCCAAGCTTCTGAGACATCACCTTGCTGATTTCCTTCAGGCGTGAGAGAACGAGCCCGATCTGGACATCCGTGCTCCGTGAGATGGGTGCACTGAAACCAATGGCGAGGATTGCCTGGCCGTTCGCGTCAAAAATGGGAGTGGCCACGGCTGCGATACCGCTTCCGGAAACATTATTGGTGATCGCGAATTCGTCCTTCGCGACCTGGTCCATGAGTTCAGTAAACTCCTGGACCGTCGCGGGGGAGTTGGGTTCAAATTTTGCGAGATCCTCCTTGCCTGAATAACTGAGCTGCACCGCGCGCGGCTGGTAGGCGAGGAGCACCCGTCCCGTGGCGAACACGATTGGATGCTCCACGATGCCGTGATCGTGGGTAACGGAGAGCGGATGGTCCGCCTGGATCCAGTCCACCACGAAAGCATGCCCATTTCTCCAGGTCAGCACGACAACCGTCTCGGCAAATTCGTTGGCGAGGAGCTCCATGTAGGGCCTGCAAAAATCGCGCATGCTGTTCAAGGGATCAGCCGCAGCTCCCATGATCACTGCGGAGAGTCCGAGGCGGTACTGTTTTGTTTCCCGGTTTGTTTCGACGAAGTTCCTCGCGAGGAGTGTCTGCAAGAGATTGTGGGTCGTCGGCGGTGACAGCCCCACTGTGCGTGCGAGTTCCCGTACGCCCATCCACCCACCATGGGCGTCGAGCGCCTGGAGAATTCGAAGAGCCTTGTCGACCGATTGAATTAGGGCCATTTCTTATGGATGTTCAATATTGTTGAATGAACAATCTCAAATTTTGGAGAAAATGAGCTTGATCAAGCGTAATTGTTCCGGTTAGCTTATCACCGTTCATACAGGAAGAACATGTGACGCCTGCATCAAGCGACGTCATCTTTTCAGATCCCCACCAAACATCCCCATGAAGACATTCCTTCACATTCCCCGTGCGCATGCGCGGTTTGTTCGCGACCGCCTGGCGCCAGTATGTCTAGCACTGGCTCTGTCGGCGGGCTCGCTTGCCGGACAATCGACTTCAGGCACCCCCTCATCGTCAACCACACGATCGGACATTGAAAAGGACACGGTTGTTCTCAGTCCGTTCACCGTTTCCAGCGACAAGGATACCGGATACGCTGCCGGTGACTCTCTCGCGGCGAGTCGATTCAAGACCCGGTTGATGGATTCTGCGGCGACCATTTCTGTATTTACCGAGGAATTCCTGCAGGACCTCGGCGCGACCAACCTCGCCCAGGTTCTTGAGTACGGGGTCAATTCCAACCTCGACTACGACCAGAACCGGCCGGATCCGACGATGTTCTATCTTGATGCGGGCCTGCAAAGCACGCGCATCAACAATCGCGGGCTATCCGGTTCCAGCCTGACCGACTTCTTCCGCTCGAGGATGCCGACGGACTCGTACAACACTGGACGTTTCGATTTTGCCTCCGGCCCGAACAGCGTGCTTTTCGGCGTCGCGAATTCAGCAGGCTCGATCAACACCTCCACACTTCAGGCGGAGTTGCGTGGGAATCATTACCAGTTTCGAACCCAGGCGGGGCGCTGGCAGGACTACCGGGCGTCGACCGACATGAATGTCGTGGTTGTGCCTGGTCACATTGCCTTGCGCGTGATGGGCATGCATGCGCGCCGCAACAACTGGCGATTGTGGGACGATCGCGAAGACAACCGCGTCACAGGTTCGATTCGCATTGTTCCGATCAAGAAGTTGGGCACCAACATTGTGGCGTCTTATGAGAAGGCCGATCTTTCGGGCATGTGGTCGGTGCCCCAGAATCTGGGGGACAACGTTTCCTTCTGGGAAACGCTTCCGGACTCGGTGCGTTTGATCGATAATCGTGGCGCGGCGATCAGCACTTCTGCGGCAGCCCAGCGAGGGCTCGAACGCATCACAGGAAACCGGCATTATGTCGTCAGCAATTCCGGTGACGTTTTTTCCAATACAGTCAACGCGACACTTGGTGGCATGAACCTGTACACGAGTACCAGCTTCTACGAGACCGCCGCACAATTCAATTCACTGGTCGGAGTCGTGCCAGGTTGGAATCCAACTGTATTTCGCGACACTTTCCAGACTCTGCTTCCCGCCTCGCAAGAGGTGGCAGACAGAAATGGTCCGTATCAGGCCAATTTGGTAGCTCCTTACCAGGTAGGTTATGGTCCGGATACAACCAGCCTCAGTGATATTGAGCGGCTGTTCGTCCGCCTCGAACAACCCATAGGGGACAATTTCTTTATCGACGTCAGTTACCAGAACGAGAATGCGTTGGGTACTGCGAAGCGCATGGATATCCAGGTATCCGCGGACCCGAATCTCTACATTCCCAACGGCGCTGGCGGGGTGAAGCCGAATCCGAACGTAGGCAGGTACTACATTGACGGTGCGCCCCTTCGCACGATCAATGGTGACGACAACGAGGCCTTTCGTGTTTCCGCCCTCTATAATCTGAACCTCAATAAGTTTGGCGATCACAAGATCCTCGGCATGTTTGAGACGAGTGAAAATATTTTCACTCAGCTCCAGGGAAACCAAGTCTTGACCAACGCCCAGACCGGGGCGCCCATCGCCAATGCTGACGTTCGGAATGCAAACAATCGGGTAGACTACCGTACCTACATTACGCCCGGCTTTTTGGACTATGGGTCGTGGTATGCGGGCAGATTTGAAGACAACAATCTCGTGCGGGTCAATGGGGTCAATTATCGAAAGGACTTTGTCGACCGAAGTGTTTCGGGCAACAAGTCAACTGCCGACACCTATGTTTTAGCCACACAGAGCTCGTTCTTCAACAAGCACGTCTTTGTTTCGCTCGGATACCGTCGTGATAACTATGCAACACTAAACCGGATCTCCAGTCGTTTTGTCGCGACAGATCCCCAGGTGACTTCAGGTGGCCACTTTGTCGGCGAAAGCTACCTTACGGACGACTATATCAAGATCAATGAGGATACCTTCAATACCTACACGGCGGGTATCGTCTGGCATGTGCATCCGAAGTTTTCGCTCTTCGCCAACCAGGCAACGAACGTTTCCCCTGCAAATACCAGTCGACGCACGATTGAGAACAATTTTGATGTACCCAATCCGGTTCAAGGCAAGGGTAACGATATGGGTGTCATGCTGAGGCTCGTGGATGACAAGCTCGCAGTTCGCTTGACCTACTACAAGGGAGAGAATCCCGGCAATCCGGTGAACCGTGCCAGTTCAGTGGTGCAGGACTACGACCGGATCATCAGTGCGTTCATGACATCCATCAATCCAGCGACAGGGAGGACTTACATCACCCAGGCTGATGCCGATGCGCGGTTCATCTACATCAAGTCGCGGGGTAGTGCGGGAACCTATGGCGGTGCGATAGTCGATGGCATGTCCGATGATGTGACTTCAGGGTATGAGGCGGATATCAAGTACAACCCGTCACGGAATTGGACACTCACGGCCAGCGCGTCCTATACCAAACTGGAGCGTACCAACATCTTTTCGGAATTTGAGCCTTGGTTCGAATCCGAGCGCAAGTATCTCGAACAATTTGGAAATCCCACGGGACTTGTTGATCAGAATGGCCTGCCTATTTCCGTTGCCGACAGGTTGCAGCTAATGCAGTTAGCCATCGAGGACGTGAGAAACGCCGGTGCCTTCGGCTTTAACAACCGCCCCTACAAGGCGAACTTCTTTACACGCTATACCTTCAGCAACGGCAATCTGCGCGGCTTTTTTGTCGGAGGTGGCATGCGCTGGCAGAGCCAGAATCGGGTCCAGCGCAAAGTCACGGGTCTGAGTTCTGCGGGCCGACCGGTGTATGGCGAGGTTCTTTACGGACCCGAGATTCTCGAATTCGATGCGCTGATCGGCTACTCGGGTCGGATGGACATTTTTGGCAAACGCACGAACTGGCGTGTCCAGCTAAACGGGTACAATGTTCTGAACAACCGTGAGATTCAGGTGCTCCGGTATTCTGCCGACGGCAGCCGCCTGTGGCGCGTCACTCCGCGTGCTCCGGGCAGCTGGCGTGTTTCGTTCTCTCTCGATCTCTAAGCCGGATCTTGCCCCGTCGG
>CAUJJL010000183.1 GCA_963205455.1 Verrucomicrobiota bacterium | reverse complement strand
GCATTGATGCGGCTGCGTGCTCAATGAGAGCGGCGTCGCCCAAGAATAGCTCCAACACCCCACCACCATGGATCAACAATCAGCCATCAAGTTCAAGCTATCGAGTTTCATGTTCCTCCAGTACTTCATCTGGGGTGCATGGTATGTCAGCATGGGCACCTATCTCGCGAACGTGCTGAAGTTCGGTGGCGACCAGATTGGCGCGGCGTATGGGGCCTTCGCAATAGGCTCAATGATTTCTCCGTTCTTCGTGGGGTTGATAGCGGACCGCTATTTTGCGTCGCAGAAGATCCTGGGAGTCCTGGGAGTCGTCGGTGGTTTGGTCCTGATCGCGCTTTCGCGATTGCAGACATTCGGAGCGTTTTATCCGACACTGATCCTGTACTGCGCGCTCTTTGCTCCGACGCTCGCGCTGGGAAATTCCGTGGCGTTGACGCACCTTGCCGATGCCAAGCGGGATTTTCCGAGGATCAAGATCCTTTCTGCGGTCGGCTGGATTGCAGCGGGAGTTGTGCTGAGCCTGATGAAGGGGGAACAGTCTCCGGTGCAGTTTCTGCTCGGAGGAGGAGCGTCGATCCTCTTTGGGTTGTTCGCCTTCCGGCTTCCGGCAACTCCGCCTCGGAAGGTTGGTCAGGATGTGAGCCTTGGCGATGTGCTGGGTCTGGATTCGCTGGCGCTGATGAAGAAACCCTCCTTTGCGATTTTCGTCATCTGCATGTTTCTGATCTGTGTTCCGCTCTATTTCTACTTTGTCCTGATGTCGATCTACCTGTCGGAGATCGGCTGGACCGGGCTGGCGGGCAAGATGAGCCTGGCGCAGGTGTCAGATGTGATCTTCCTCTTCCTCCTTCCGGTCTTCCTCAAGAATCTGGGTTACAAGAAGACAATCATGCTCGGTATAGCGGCGTGGGTGACGCGTTATCTGCTTCTTGCTGGCAGCGTGGGCATGGCCGACATGCAGACGGCGTTCATATTCCTTGCGATCCTGCTGCACGGCGTCTGCTACGACTTTCTCTTCATTGCCGGCCAGCTTTATGCGGACGGGGAGGCTAACGAGAGAATGCGTTCTGCGGTGCAAGGATTCATTGCATTTATCCTTTGGGGCATCGGATCGTTTGTCGGTACCCTGCTTGCGGGCAGAGTGCTCGCAACCAACCAAGTCGTTACCACGGGTGGCGCAGTCACTCATGACTGGACCAAGATCTGGATGTCACCCGCAATTGGCGCGATCGCGGTGCTGATCGCGTTTATCATTTTCTTCCGGGAGCCGGGGAGAAAATCGATCGAAGCAGGCAGGTAAGCGACTAATGGCAGGAAGGCGTTTGCTACTGAGGAGCGCGCTTCTTAAGTTCGGCAAGCAGTCCGAGGAGTGATTCCTTGATCTTCGGCTCAGCCTGGATCTCAAGGAAGGCTGTGCGGGCTGGCCAGCTTTCGTAACCGCCCAAGGTGTGCTGCTCCGGAGTGGGGAGATAGCCGTAGTAGCCGTTGGCCAGTTCGATCATAAAGGAATCCCTGAAAGGACTCCGCCTCTTCAAATCCAGGCCGGTTGCAGCGAATACCTCGCAGGGTGCCGTGGCAATTGCGAGCGTACCGATTCGGTAGGCCTGCAGGGTCAGAGTGACGGTCGGCGGGTAATCAGCGAGGAAGCGGGCTTCCCGCGCATATACTTGGGAACGGGTCAGGAGCTTTGCCTTGGGATCCACGCCATTGTAAACTTGGTTTGCCCACGCAAGGCGCTCCGCGTTTGGGCGTCGTACCGCCAGTGAGAGTTGTGCCTGTGCAGCATCGAGGCTTGCGTACGGAAGGTAATGGATCTGCGCACAGATTCGAACCGCTTCACGTGCGAGATCTTCCGCGACTACGCGCATGCGTTCATAGTCTTGGGCTGGGACAGCCGGGGTTCTAACGTCGCCGCTTGTACCATTTGCCATCATGGCGAGAAACGGAGGAGACAGCCGATCAGCGCCAAGCTGGCGCTGCACCTCGTCAGCAAACACGCCGTAGTAGTCCGCACTTACGACACCGTTCGGTATGCCACCGACATAGTGCAGACCGTAGCTTGCGAGCACGGCCAGGGGGCGTCCATCACGATGCCTGACGGATACAACGTACACCTCCGGGTCAACCGGACCCGAAGGTCCAATCCTATGTGGAGGCGACGCTCCCATTACGACCTTTTCGCCTTTCTCGCCGAAGGGATTCGCGGGGACCTTGTCAGGTTCCACCAGCCATCGTCGATTCTGGACGTATTCAGGCTTGTTACCGCTTCCCCATCCGATGATGGCCGGCTGGAGATTGTTGACCGCTCGTCGAACACCGTCGGCGACACGCTCGGAGAGGAATTTGTTATACTCGATATTCTTTGGGCCGAGTTTGAGATCCAGTCCCCGCGGTGTGCTGTGCGAGTGCGTGGCCGAGATCATCACATGACTTGGGTCCAGGCCGATCGCGTCCTGGATCATGCGCTTTGCGTCCTCTATCACTTCGGTGGCAATCATCGTATTATCGCACACGACAAACGCGAGGCGGGAGGTGCCATCATCCAGCACGAGGCAGCGGGCATGCAACTCGTCATGGACATGGGTGGCGGGCCCGATTTGCATGATGCCGCCGTCAAGTTTGACGCCCAGCAGAGGAGTGATGTTGCTGGTCGCCGCACCCGCTCGAAATATCCTTTCGCTGTTTGAAGGAGTGTTGTCGGCTGGTGCTGCAATAAGGCTCAGAGAGGAAATCAGAAGGGCATAGGCCATGCCGATCCGCCTCCGCGCGGGCGAACAGGGCACATTCCGGAATGTCATGGGGTGGCAGATCATTCAATTGAGGGGTTGGAGCTCGACGCGGCGGAAGAAGATTTCGGCACCTTCTGACTGAAGAAGAATGCGACCCTCGCTCAGGGATCCGTTTCTGCCTTCAATGACCTTTGTCCCATTGACGAAATACGTGACATTGCCGCCCTTGCAGACTGCTTCGATGCGATTCCATTCACCGGTGGGCCTCTCGACATCCCTTGGGCCGCGAATGCCGAGTGTGTCGGTCCATGCGGGGTCACGATACTGCCAATTGATGCGGCCCTTGGTGAACTCTGTGGGAGCTCCTGTGGGATCCCAGTATTTCTGGCCTGGCTGTACAGTCAGCGTCAGGACCGCCGGAATCAGTTTGCCGGTGATGCGATCAAATCCACCGACCAGGATGATGTCACCGGTGCCGCCCTCTATGATCTGGAATTCAACGGATCGCATCCAGGGTGAATCAAATTTCTTTGAGGCATTTCCCGGTTCGCCCTGGCAATGCAGGAGAATGCCATTGTCGCGTGCACGGTCCATGCGTGGTTTCCATGTGATCAGTCCCCAGCGGTATTCCACAACCAACCTGTAGTCCCTGAATCTTTGGCGGCTGATCAGGCCTCCAAAGTGCTGACCGCTGCTGCGGATGGCGGGCGCGCCGTCGATGTTGTCGACAACCGAGAAGACACGATCCGGATCAGCATTGCCCCCTGTGGCGGGCAGCCACACCGTAAAGGGCGACAGATCCCTGCCATTGAACAAGGCTATCACCTCGGCGGGGACGATTGCCTTCTCCTCGGGGGACGCACCCGATGCGGACGCTGTTCCTGAAAGGAGGCCGAGAATGAGGCTGAAGCGGATCAGTGCGCAGTGTGCACGCCCGATTCGCTCAGCGGACACATGGCTCATCATAGAACGAATGGGGAGCTGCCTGGGAGGGTTCATCATGGGAGCGGGGATGGTTGGCCGGCAAAACACCGGCAAGATGGCTTCGGGAGCACTTTGAGATTGCGTTCGAATCCATTATGGTCAAGTCTGATTATTAATGATCGTATGTGATCGAATATTCCCGCGATGTGCCCTCGGGAATCGGGTGCTTTGCATGGCAGCCATTGTGATGTCCTCGGGCGGAATGAGTGCGGCTTCAGGCAGGCCTGCCCCGTTTCTCACTCCGGAAGAGGCCCTTTCCTCCTTCCAGCTTGAAGCTGGGCTGCGCATTGAGCTGGTTGCCGCGGAGCCGCTCGTGATTGATCCGGTGGCGTTCGCCTTCGATGGTCCAGCGAGGTTGTATGTGGTGGAGAACCGGGGGTATCCCGACCCGATGGAGGGACAGCCGATCACCCATGAGGGCCGGGTGGCGTTGCTCGAGGACCGTGATGGCGATGGAAAGTTTGACCGGCGGACGGAATTTGCCACAGGACTTGGATATCCCAATGGCATCGTACTTTGGCGTGGGGGCGCATTTGTGACGTGCGCACCTGACATCCTGTATCTAAAGGATACGGACGGGGATGGGATTGCGGACGTGCGTCGTGTGGCGCTGACCGGATTCGATGCGGGACGAACCGGACAACTTCGCGTCAGCTCACCGACATTGGGACTGGATGGGAAGATCTACGTTGCGTGCGGCCTGGCTGGGGGAAAGGTCACTTCCCCGCAACATCCCGAACGCCCGGCCGTCGCGTTTTCCTCCAAGGACGGCCGCTTTGATCCCGATACGCTCGTCTATGAAGTTGTTGGCGGGCGGGGGCAGTTCGGTCTCACGTTTGATGCGTATGGGAGACGGTTTGTGAGTTCAAATCGCCACCCGGTGCTGCAGGTTGTCCTCACGCAGCAGAATCTGCGGCGCAATCCTTATCTCGCGTTTTCCGATACGGATCAGGAGGTGTCCCGATCGATGGCGGAGGCAAGGGTTCATCCCATCAGCCGTGCTGCGGTCACTGCCGATTTCATCCCCAGCCTGATGGCGACACCGCATAGCGGCACCTTTACTTCGGCCTGCGGCGTGCTCATCTACGATGGCAACGCGCTTACTCCGTCTCATCGGGGGAATGCATTCATTTGTGAACCAGCACAGAATCTCGTGCAGCGCCAGGTGCTTCGCTCGGATGGGGCCTCATTTCGTTCGGAGCCTCAGGACGAAGGAAAGGAATTCCTCGCATCGACCGACGTGTGGTTCAGGCCGGTGTTTCTAGGCAACGGACCCGATGGCGCGCTCTACGTTGCGGACATGTATCGCCGTGAAATTGACCACCCTGCGTATGTGCCGGAGGAGTCTCGCGCAAAGTTTGATTTCCGCAGCGGGAAAACGGCGGGTCGCATTTACAGGATCGCACGGAACGACTTTCACTCCGTTAAGGCGGGTGGGGGAGATCTCCGATCTGAATCGACCGACGTGCTGATGAGTCGTCTCGAGTCGGCAAATACCTGGTGGCGTGAGGAAGCGTCAAGGCGGCTCCTGGAACGGGGAACTAAGGACGCGGTTCGTGCGCTTGAGTCACTGGCGGACAACTCGGAGAGGCCCGCCGCCCGTGTGCGCGCGCTCTGGGCGTTGCGCAATCTTCATTCACTCACACCTGAGGTCATTGCCAGCAGCCTCAAGGATCGGGATGCTGGTGTGAGAGATCAGGCAGTCATACTCGCGGGAGAGGCGATAAGGGGAGCCCCGGGCCTGCTCGATGGCGTGCTTGGTAAGGCAGGGGATACAGATGCCCGCGTTCGTTTCGATTGTGCGCTTGTGCTCGGCGATCAGTCCGGCCCGCGTGCAACGAATGCGCTTGCGGCGATCGCTTTGCGGGACGGTGGCGATCGCTGGACGCGGGCTGCGGTATTGAGTGGCATAGGGAATCGCATGGAGCAGTTTCTTACTGCGATTGGCGGAGCCCAGCACACGGACACGGCGGCCTATTTGGCGGTCATGAAGGACCTTGGACAGATGTTCGGTGTTGGGGCGTCGCTTGATTCCTGTCGCAGGTTTCTGATCCGAATCCTGGAGGAGGGGGGCCGGATAGGGGAACGCCTACCATCAATACTTGGGTTGGCAGAGGGATTGCGCAGCAGGCCGCAGTCTGGGGAGAGCCGTACCGAAGGCGTGTTGCTTGCGCTGCTTGGGCGGGATACCGCGGATGCACGCACATTGTCCGTCTTCTTGTCAGATGCCTCAAATCTTGTCCTTTCAGAGAATGCGTCCGTCGCCGAGCGCATGAATGCCGCCGCGCTGCTCGGATACACCGGCTTTGAGCAGGCGGAAGCCGCCCTTGGCGGACTGCTTGACGCGAGGAACCCGCGCGAATTACAGCTCCAGGCAGTGCGGGCGCTGGAAAACTTTGGTGATGCGCGTGCGGGAGAGTTGCTGATTCACTCTGAGAACTGGGAACACTACACCCCACAATTGCGCGAGGCGGTTATCGCCTCGCTGGTCTCGCGACGTGCAATGATCCCGGTGCTCTTTTCCGCGATAGACCGAGGGGTCATCAAGCCCGCGGAAATTGCCCCATTGCAGCGCAATCGCCTGTTGAAGGACAAGGATGAGGCGATCCGGGCAGGTGCTGAAAGGGCGTTCGGGGACTTGCAGGGCGGTGACCGCATGAAGGTTTACGAGCAGTACCGGAGTGTCCTTGAGCTTCCTTCTGACGCACATCGGGGGGCAGCCGTATTTGCCCGTGTGTGCTCTGCCTGTCACACGTTTGACGGTGTTGGAGGTCATGTTGGGCCCGACCTTTCGGGCAATCGGAATCAGCCGGCAGAAGCGCTGCTGCTTCATATTCTTGTGCCCAACTATGAGGTCTACCCGGGGTATCAATCGGTCTCAATCGCTACCCCGGACGGTCGGATGCTTTCGGGCAGAATCCTGACGGAATCGGATACCAGCCTGACGCTGCGCACGGCATTTGGCGCTGATGAGGTGGTGATGCGAAGCTCCATTCTGTCCCTCAATGCATCCAGCCTCTCATTGATGCCCGACGGACTGGAACAGTCCATGGGCAGGAACGAGCTTGCAGATTTGATTGCTTATCTGAAGAGCCCGTTGCCTGACTCGCGGTGAGTCCCTCCGTCGACTCAAGAGGTCATGCATATGGGGAGGTGTTCGCCATCAACTTCAAAGGGCGAGAATGCGACTTTGTGAGGCCCTGTTCTCGCTGGCAGCCAATCACCGGTATGGTCGACGCCCGATTGACTGCCGGTCATAAAATCACTTTGTTCAGCTGACAGATATATGGCTGACCCACTCAAGCTGAAAATCGACCGTCCGCGGGTAATATACCGGCAGATCGGTGAACAGATCCGCACCCTCATCATCAATGGAGATCTGAAGCCGGGAACCAAGCTTCCATCGTCGACCGAACTTGCGGAGAAATGGCAGACCCATCCTGCGACGATTCATGCTGCGCTTGCTCCCTTGGTGAAGGAGGGGCTGCTGACGCGTCAGCCAAAGATCGGGACCTTTGTGAGTGAGCGCAGTGCACGTTTGTCAACGGTCGGGATCTACTATGATTCGAACATCTGGCAGAACCAGGCCAATGCGTTCAAGCGGGCGGTGCACGTCGAACTCGCGCGGCTGCTCGAAGCGCGCAACATTGCTGTCCGCGTCTGGTTTGATCCGAGGAACGAGAAGCGGCGTGGTGAGACGTGGCCGGATCTGGCGGCGGCGGCAGAGCGACGTGAAATTCAGGCGATCATCGCAACGGACGTCCCCCGCGAGGTTGTGACCTGGCTACAGCCGCTGCCGACGCTGTGTTCGTATTTCACCCGGGTGCCCGTGCCGAATCGTGTCCAGCTTGATTTTGACCAGTTCGCAGCAGCATCGGTCTCCCTGCTCAGGAAGCAAGGATGCAAGTCGGCTGGCATCATATCAATCATCGAACCCGAAAGACGAAAGGCGGCGGCCGGCAGCGATTTCTATCACCGGTTCTCGGCACTTTGCAGGGCGCAGGGGATAGAGGTGCGCAATGAGTGGTTCAGGATGGCCCATGGTTTTGTACGTGATGAGTCGCAGGAGGAGTTTGGATACAGAAAATTCAAGGAGATCTGGAGACAGCCGCAGCGGCCGGATGGATTGGTCGTTTTTCCCGACACCAGTGTCACAGGCTTGGTCCTATCCGTGCTCGAGGAGCGCGTCGACGTGCCGCGCGACCTGAAGCTCGTGGTTCACAAGCATGCAGAGATCAACTTTCTGTGCCCGCTGGAGGTTTCCTACCTCTACAGCAGTACAAAAGAGATCGCTGAAGCCCTGTTCTCACAGATCGAGCAGCAGTTCCGTGGAGAGACCTGTTCGCCCATCATCATCCCATTCCGAAGCAGCCTTCGCAGCACCCGTTCGGGTTTCCGGCCGAGACCGGCTGCACCCTGATCATTTGATCATATATGTTCGATATTGATCATAAGTGATCTTTTTGACTTGCATGCCGCCTCTGTTTCCTACCCTAATGGCGCATGTTCGTACAGGAGCGTCTGGGGGCAATTGAGACACTGCTGCAGCAGAAGCACCGGCTCACGGTGGGGGAGCTGGCGCGGCATTTTGATGCTTCCGAAATCACGATTCGACGGGATCTGCGCCTGCTGGAAGAGGCTGGAAAGATTGTCCGGGCGCACGGGGGAGCGCTCAGAATCAACTATCAAAGGCCAGAACCCGGATTCGAGCATAAGGCGGTTGATGCGGTTGAGGCGAAGGCCGCGATTGCCCGCACCGCCGTCGAGGAGCTTCCTGTCCGGGGACACATCTTCGTGGATTCAGGCACAACCTGTCTCGAGATCGGGCGCCGTCTCCTTGAGCGAAATGAACTCACGATCGTGACCAACTCGATCCCACTGCTTGCGCTCGCCGGAGAGGCAAAGGCCCGGGTCGTCGGTATCGGCGGTGAGGCCCGTCCGGTCAGTCTTGCTTTGGTTGGCGGCGTTGCGCTCGACTGGCTGAAGGCCTTTCACTTTGATGCCGCGGTCGTTGGCGCATCCGGTCTTGATGGCGCGGATGGGGCGTTCACGACAGAGTTGTCGGAGGCATCGGTGAAGCAGATGGCATGCGCCCACGCGAAGCTGCGTATACTGGCCGCCCACGCATCCAAATGGAATCAGCCAGCCTCCGTGCTGATAGCGCCTTGGGGGCGGTTTGATCGCTTTGTCACAGATGTGCGACCCGCGAAGGCCGACGGTGCAAGGCTTCGCAGGGAGGGCGTGGCCATCCGGGTCGCCGGGCTCCGGTGAGAAATGTAAGGATATGAATTCGACCGCGATGGGAGGTTATCGGTTCACGAGGTTCCCACTGCTGTAGGCACGTTCAATCGACTTTTCCTTCAAGACATGACATCAGAAATGAATCCCGTACGGGTTGGCATCATAGGCGGCGGACTAATGGGGCGAGAGGCGGCATCAGCATTTGCCCGTTGGTTTGCGCTGGAAAATTATCCTGTTCGCGCGGAACTCACTGCTGTTTGCGACGTACAGCCCAAATTGCTGGACTGGTTCAGGCAGATTCCGACGGTGAGGCTGCTCACCGGCAAGCATCAGGAACTGCTGGGCTCCACGGACGTGGACGTAGTGTATGTTGCGGTGCCCCATCATCTGCATGAATCCATTTACCTCGATGTGTTGCGCGCGGGGAAGGACCTGCTTGCAGAGAAGCCGTTTGGCATCGATCTTGCCGCTGGGCGAAGGATCCGGGATGAAGCCGCTCGCCTGGGCAGGTTTGTGCGTGTATCGAGCGAGTTTCCGTTCCTGCCGGGAGTGCAGCGTGTGCATCAGCTCGCAGCATCAGGAGCACTCGGCCGTATCATCAATGTCAGGGCGGGTTTCCTCCATTCGAGCGATCTCGATCCTGACAAGCCGATCAATTGGAAACGACAGTCACAGTTTTGCGGAGAAATAGGCGTCATGGGTGACCTCGGTCTCCATGTCGCACACGTGCCGCTTCGCCTGGGCTGGAGTCCTTCATCACTCTATGCGCAACTGCAAAAGATCCATGCCGTCCGGCCCGATGGCAAGGGAGGCACTGCGCCCTGCGACACCTGGGACAACGCAATGATTCACGGCAATGCGAGCATCGGCGGCAATGTGGTGCCGATGAGCCTCGAAATGAAACGGATGGCACCGACGGAAACCAATACCTGGTTCATTGAGATCCTAGGGACGGATCGAGGCGCCCGTTATTCCACGAAGGAGCCGAAGACCCTCTGGACGTATCGCCGTGACAAGGAGCAATGGTGGGAAAAGACCGACCTCGGATTTGGAATGCCGTTTCGCACGATCACCGGTGGAATATTCGAGCCTGGATTCCCGGACGTGCTGATGCAGATGTGGGCGGCCTTCCTCGCGGAGCGCGCCGGAAAGCTGGAAGGACGTTTTGGATGTGCAACTCCTGACGAGGCAGTTGCATCCCATGAATGGTGGGCGGCTGCGTTGCAGTCGCATCGGGAACAGAAAATTGTGTCCATCCGGTAAACATGCGAAAAGGCCTACTCGCTGCGGGAAACTGGATCGTTGATCACGTCAAGATCATCGATCGCTGGCCTGCCCAGGATACGCTTGCGTCCATTTACAGTGAGTCTTCGGGAAATGGTGGCTCGCCTTACAACATACTTGTCGATCTGGCGAATCTGGGCGCGCCCTACCCGCTTGCCGGTGCCGGACTTGTAGGCGACGACGACGACGGCCGGTCGATTCTGGCGGACTGCCGTGCACGTGGGATTGAATCCTCCCAGGTGCGCGTTACGACGGCGGCTCCCACGAGCTACACAGATGTGATGACTGTACGCGAGACCGGGCGGCGGACGTTCTTCCATCAACGCGGAGCCAATGCGCACTTTGACATTGATCACGTGGATTTTGAGGCGACGGACGCAAAGCTTTTCCATCTCGGCTACCTGTTGCTTCTTGATCGCTTGGATGAGGTCAGTGACGGGATGTCACGTGCAGCGCGGCTGCTTGAGCGTGCGCAGGCCGCCGGACTGCGCACGTCGATTGATTGCGTCAGCGAGGACAGCGGGCGGTTTCAGTCCATTGTCCTGCCGTCGCTTCCCTTCGTTGATGTGCTTTTTGCGAATGATTTCGAAGCAGAGAAGCTGACCGGGGTGGTCCTTCGCGAGCGCGACCAGATCAGTGTGAAGGCTGCTGCCGAAGCGGCTCGGCGCCTGATTGGATCCGGGGTACGCTCCTGGGTGGTGATTCATTTTCCTGAAGCCGTCGTGGCATCGCATGTGTCCGGAGCCGTGCACTGGCAGCCGAGTGTGCGACTCGATCCCGCCGACATTGCCGGAGCGGCAGGAGCGGGAGACGCACTTGCGACCGGGATCCTGCATGGGTTGCACGAGGATTGGGACATGCCGGAATGTCTGCGACTGGGGGTGTGTGCTGCGGCAGCATCGCTTACCCATCCGACATGCTCTGCGGGGGTGCAAAGCGTTGCAAAATGCCTCGAATTCGCAGGGAGCCGAGGGTTCAACAGGCTTCCGAGCTGATTGCGGTCGGGAGAAAGCTGGCCAAGTTTCGATGTTGTCCCGATTCACTGGGGCAAACGAAACGATGCAAAGAAGGGCGAATTTCCATGGATAGCTCCGATCCGCAGTTCTGGGACGGCCGGTACCTTTCGGGCCAGACTCCTTGGGATCTTCAACGCGTACCGCCCGCGCTTGTGGAACATTTGAAACAGCTGGGAAAGACGGGTACGGTCCTGCTTCCCGGTTGCGGCACGGGACATGAAGTTCGGGCGTTTCATGAGGCGGGCTGGAAGCCGTTGGCAATCGACTTCTCGGCGGCTGCCGTTGCACGGGCGCGTGAGGCACTGGGCTCAGTGGCTCCCCTGGTTCGGCAGGCAGATTTCTTCAGCGATGAAATCACGGGACGCTTTGATCTGATTTATGAACGGGCCTTTCTGTGTGCGTTACCACCGGATCGATGGCCGGATTATGTAGCCCGCATGCTAGAACTCCTTCGTCCGGGTGGAGTGCTTGCGGGATTTTTCTATTATGGCATCGATCCCGATGGCCCGCCGTTTCCGATCGGGACTGATCAAGCAGCGATGCTTTTTTCTCCTTTTGATCTCTTGGTAGATCGTGCGATTCCGCCCGAACAGTCCATTCCGCTTCAGGCCGGGTATGAGCGCTGGCAGGAATGGCATCTCAGGCCTTAGCGACTGTGAATGTCTCGAATCGGCGATTAGAAATCATCCGATCCTTGAAACGCGGCGGAATTTTTGCGCGATAGGAGCATGCTACAGTCTCTGCACATCCGCAATCTGGCACTGCTCGAGGAAGTGGCGCTTGATTTTGAGCCGGGTTTTACGGTCGTGACTGGAGAGACCGGCGCGGGGAAGAGCATCCTCCTTGGAGCCTTGAGCCTGCTGGCAGGGGAGCGGGCCGACAAGGGTATCATTCGACACGGTGCGGCTGCCTGCGAGGTGGAGGCATCCCTGTTTTTCAAGGATTCCCGGCGAATCGATGGCGTGCTGGAATCCCTCGGGCTGCCTTTGACAGAGGAAGGGGTGCTGCTGCTGAAGCGCAGTGTCCCCCGGGAAAAGGCGCCGAAGTTTCTGGTGAACGGGAGCCTGGCTACGCTGGCGGCATTTCAGGCATTGGGCGAGTTCTGGATCGACTTTCATGGCCCAAGCGAGCCCCGGCGCCTTCTGAAGGAGGTGTGTCAGCTCGAACTGCTCGACCTGTTCAGCAGGAGCGGGGTGGTTCTGGATTCATATCGGGAAAAGTATCGGGCGTGGCGGTCAAAGGTCAGTGAGCGCGACCGTGTTCTTGCCGAGGCGCGTCTTTCGCCCGAGCAGATTCAGTATCTCAAGAATCAACTTGCCCTGCTGGATGCGCTGGATTTGAGCGCGGAGGCGGTGGAGGCGCTCGAACGTGACTTTCGCCGCTTGAGCCGCTCCCAGGAAATTGCCGAGCTTGCAGCGCTCATTGCGACCGGCCTGTCAGGTGAGGATGGCGTGGGACAGCGCATCTCGGCACTGGTGCGAGAAGGGAAGATGCTGGAAGCCATTGATCCCTCCAGCCGAGATCTGATCGAACGCCTCACCGCTGCGTCGGTTGAAGTGGGTGAATTGAACGGTGAGTTTGAGCGCCTGGCACAGGAGCTCAGTTTTGAACCCGAAGAGATTGAAGCGGTGACCGGGCGGATGAATGCCTGGCTTGATGCCAAGCGCAAGCATGGCGGAGACCTATCTGCGGTGGTCTCCGCCCGGGATGAATTGCGTCGTCGGCTTGATGTTCAGGGCGATCTGGAGGGGGCGATGGCGAAGCTGGAAAGCGAGATCGAGGTCTCCCGCAGTGCCGCAAGGATGGAAGCGAGCGAACTGCGACGGTTTCGTGAAAAAGGGGCGCGTGAGCTTTCGAAGATCGCCGCCAGGGAAATTGCGGGATTGGGATTCAAAAAGGCAGATTTTCTGGCGAAGCTTGTGCCGCTTGAGGACCTTGGGCCGGATGGCGATTGTCGTGTGGAATTCCTTTTTTCGCCCAACGTGGGTGAGGCGCCCCTTCCATTGAATCGTATCGCATCGAGTGGGGAACTGGCTCGCGTGATGCTGGCACTGAAGGCGGTGCTGGCCGATCTCGATGCGGTGCCCGTGCTGGTCTTTGATGAGGTGGATGCCAACGTCGGCGGGGAGATTGGCCGCGTTGTCGGGGAGAAGATGGCCTCAATTGGCAGATCTCACCAGGTGGTGTGTGTGACACATCTGCCCCAGGTCGCGGCTCGTGGAGATTTTCATCTGGTCGTCAACAAGGACCAGAGCAGCGAACGTGCGGTCGTGAGCATAGCGCCCATTGAGGCGAATCGGAAGGCACGTGTGAGCGAACTCGCGCGCATGCTTGGTGACCGCTCGGCGAAGAGCGCGCTGGCACATGCTGAGGAATTGCTGCGGGGGCGGTCCTGAAGGTTGTGAGAACGCGAGCGATTGTGGCTGGACGATTGGATGCGTGGACTATGCAGATCGATGCGGATTGTCGCAACGGAGGCTGATTCGGGTACGGAAGCGCTTCGGAGAACTGCGGAATTTCTCTCAATCGGCACGTACCTGTCGCATGAAGCGGCGGTCCGGGCACACAAAAAGCGCGGCCGTTGTGGCCGCGCTTTGAAAAGGTGAGACTTGCCCCTCGCAGTTATTTCTTCAGCGAAGCGCGCAGGTCGTCGAGCTGGTTGGCGGAGCCGAGCAGATGGTTCCGGCTGGAGATGAATTTTGCATATTCCTCCATGAAAATCTTGCCCGGCGGGCGGAAGTCGAACTCCGCGGGCTTGTCGCGGAAGAATTCGCGATGCACGCGGGTCCAGACGAGGCGGCCGTCGGTATCGATATTGATCTTGGTGACGCCTAGCTTTGCCGCAGGCAGATATTCGGCGGTATCGACTCCAACGGAGTCCTTGATCGAGCCTCCGGCGGCATTGATCCGTGCGACTTCATCCTGAGGAACGGACGACGATCCGTGCATGACCAGCGGAAAGCCGGGCAGGCGGGCCTTGATTTTCTGAAGCACGTCAAAATGAAGCGACTGTTTCCCCTTGAACTTGAAGGCACCGTGGGAGGTGCCGATGGCGCAGGCCAGTGAATCGCAGCCGGTGCGTTTGACGAATTCCTCGGCCTCGGCCGGATTCGTCAGGGTGGCGTGGCCGTCCTCAACCTTGATGTCCTCCTCGACACCGCCGAGCATGCCCAGTTCGGCTTCGACTGAAATGCCCTTCTTGTGGGCGGCATCGACGACGCGTTTGGTGATCTCAATGTTCTTTTCGAACGGATCATGGGAGGCATCGATCATCACCGAGCTGAAAAAGCCCGAGTTGATGCAATCATAGCATGTGGCCTCGTCGCCGTGATCCAGATGCACGGCAAAAATGGCGTCGGGGAAGATCTCGCCCGCGGCACGAATGATGGCCTCGAGCATGCGCTTGTCCGTGTAGTTGCGGGCGCCTTTGGAAATCTGGATGATAAAGGGAGCCTTGGAGAGCAGGGCGCCCTTGAAAAGGCCCATGGCCTGCTCGGCGTTGTTGATGTTGTAGGCGCCAACGGCGTACTTTCCGTAGGCGTGCTTGAACAGTTGCGCGGTGGTGACGATCATAGGTGGAGTCGGGACAGAAGAGGGAGAACCTATCAAAG
>CAUJJL010000182.1 GCA_963205455.1 Verrucomicrobiota bacterium | reverse complement strand
TCGCGGAACAGCCGATCGCGCAACTGGCGGGACGTGACGAGTTTTCCTTCCCGTCCAACGAGCGGGCCGTCGTTGACGCAGAACTGCATTTCGAGGGTTGGAGGATCGATCTGCGTGAAGGGCAGGGCGTGACCGTTCTCGTCGGCGGTCAGCGTATCGCCGATATCGATGTCCTCGAAGCCTGAGAGTCCGACGATATTTCCGGCCGCCGCTGCATCATTTTCGCGTGTGCCGAGTCCCGTGAATTCGAAAACCTTGGTGATCTTACCGCGGATGCGCTGTTGGTCCGAGTGGCGGATGACGAAGACCGGGTCGCCGACACTGACATTGCCGCCGAGGATCTTGCCCACGGCAATCCTCCCGACGTAGTCACTCCAATCGATATTGGAGACGAGCATGTGAAAGGGCTCGTTCGGCTTTGCAAAAGGAGGAGGAACATGGTCGAGAACCGTCTCGAACAGCGGAGTCATGTCCTTCCGCTCGTCGCCGAGGTGGTACATCATGTATCCATCCCTGCCCGATCCGTACACGACCGGTGCATCAAATTGTTCCTCGGTGGCATTGAGCTCCAGGAGCAATTCCAGGACCTTGTCATACATCTTCTTCGGGTCAGCGTTGTCGCGGTCGATCTTGTTGATGACAATCACCACTTTGAGGCCATGGGCGAGGGCCTTGCGCAGCACAAAGCGAGTCTGTGCCTGCGGCCCGTCATAGGCGTCGACCACCAGCAGGACTCCATCCACCATGCGCAGCGCACGCTCGACCTCACCGCCGAAGTCCGCGTGGCCGGGTGTGTCGACGATATTGATCGTCTTGTCCTTCCAGTGGACCGAGGTGTTCTTCGCCTTGATCGTGATGCCCTTTTCCTTCTCAAGGTCCATTGAGTCCATGACACGTTCCTCGACGTGCTGGTTTGCCCGGTAGACGCCGCCTTCCTTGAGAAGCTTGTCAACCAAGGTGGTCTTCCCGTGGTCGACGTGTGCGATGATGGCGATGTTTCGAATATCCTGGTTCATGGAACGGTTCGCAGCCGAGGCCGCGTGTTGAAAAACCCGATACCGTGCCGGGGAGGCATTTTCATGGCAAGGAGGAAGCCCGGAGGATTTTTGCCGTACGTTTCCGTGTCGTGCGCAAGCTGACAACTACTGGCTCAATTCCAGGAGATTGCGAATGTCGCCAACTTTATGCCGACGAACGAGGTGCGCGGTCTGCGTCCCATTGCAATCGGTAGGTCAGATCGACCTGCCTCGGTCTGATGCGCTACCAGACGTCAAGCACCGCACTCACTGCGGCGGTTGACAGGGATTGCGCAAGCAAAGGAACAGCCTGGTATTCGGCGCGGAGCTGGTTGTCGAAGAGTCCCGTTTGAGGGTTGTCTGTGAAAACCTGTCGTGTCGCAAGCAGCGGGCGATCCTTGAAGTAGACCTTGTCCGCCTTTGGTGTCGAGAGGGTGATGGTGGCTGACAGATTCAGGTTAAATTTGCGTGCGAGTCCGGTGTCGTTTGGCAGAACGGTCGCCACCTCTCGCGCATATCTTCCCAGCGTCAGGGAAAGGATCGCCTCTGCGTCCTCTGGGGAGTTGACCACGATCAGCCGCCCATCCCGGATGAACGCATCGCGGAGTTCGGTGCTGATCAGCGCCACCGCCTGCGGAAGGCTCGCGTGGTTGACTACCGGCTCGATGTAGATCCGCTTGAACGCCGGTGTGCTTCCCGTGCCCAGCACATAGTGGCCACAGCCCGCCAGGAAGCTGGCGGCGACGAAAAGAACGGAAGCAGCAGCCTTCATTGGGGCTGAGAGGAATCTCCTCCGGGATTTCAGAAGAAGAGGAACTTCTTGCGCGGCTTCTTGCCGGCCGCCGAGGCTTTCGCTTCGGCGGCTTCCACCTTGGCGAGCTGCTCGCGCGCCTTGCCCGCGACCGAGGAATCGGGGTACACGGTGATTGCTTCGTTGTAGAATACGCGGGCCGCCATGTAATTGTCGCGTTTGTAGAAGTAGAAGTCCGCGATCTTCATTTTGCTTTCCGCCAGGACCTTTTTCATCTCGCTCAGCCCTTTCTCAGCGGTGCTCACACCGGCATCGCTCGGATAAATGATCATGAAGTCCTCGAAATACGTGACGGCTTCGCGGGTGGATGCCTGATCGTAATAGGGGCCTTCAACGAGCGAGGCGTGTGCCTGGGCCAGCTTGAGGTAGGCATCGGGCGTCAGAAGGCTCTGGGGGTAGAAATTGATCATGCGATCGAGGGCATCGATCGCCTCCTCGACATTGCCCATGCGCTGGTGGGCGCGCGCGATGTTCATGAGGGAAAGAGGAGCATAGTCACTGTAGGGGGCGGTGAGCAGGAGAATCTCGAAATACTCCACGGCCTTTTCCCGATTGGTGAAGCCGGGAATGATTCCCCAGATTCGATTGCGCGCCCCGTCGAGCAGCGCGCTGGCGATGCGGTACTGCTCGCCGATGATTTCGTTGAACCTGGTGTAGTTGGGGTAGCGCCCGACGACCTGCTGGAAATCCTCCTGGGCCTTGTAGTACTGCTTGCGCTCAAGACGCATGCGGCCGGCGCGGTAGAAGGCTTCCGGCGCAAAGACCGAATTTCCGAAGCGTTTGCCGACGCGTTCGTAGCTCTTGGCCGCCTTGGAGAAGTTGTGGTCATCCTCGTATTCACGAGCCTTGTTCATCTGATCCAGGGCCTTGCGGGCGTCCACGCCGACGAGACCGGAAAGCGCGCCCCCTTCGATCTGCCAGCCAGTGGCGGGGGTCCATACCAGTTCGGCCTTCGCCGACCGCACCGGGACAAGGAGAGATGCAAGGAGACACAGGAGAGCGGCGGCGCGAGCAAACGGAGTCGGCATGAGAAAAGATTTACCAGCGAACCAGCGCGCCCCCATAGGTCAAGCCTGCCCCAAATGCCACCAGCAGGACCAGATCCCCCGGGCGGATGCGTCCCTCCTGATGGGCTTCATGAAGGGCAAGGGGAATGGAGGCCGACGAGGTATTACCGTAGCGGTCCACATTCACAAAGAAGCGATCCATCGGCAATTTCAGGTAGTGCGAAATGGCTTCGATGATGCGGAGGTTGGCCTGATGCGGGATCACGCAGGCGATCTGATCGGCAGTGACCTGATGTTGTTCCAGAATTTCCCTGGCAATGTCCTCCATCGCGCGTACGGCGACCTTGAAGACCTCCTTGCCCTTCATCCGGATGACACGGGGCTCCTCAGGAGTCGCCGGGGATGAACCTCCTCCAGGCACCCAGAGGAGATCTGGAGACAGCGGGATGGTGGCGAGTCGAGAACCGAGGATCCCTGAATGGGAATTGCGGGACGCACCCATGACCACGGCACCCGCTGCGTCGCCAAACAGCACACAGGTGGCCCGGTCGTTCCAGTCGAGCATGGTCGAGAGCTTTTCCGCACCGACGACCAAGGCATGTCGATAACGACCCGATTCGAGCATCGCCCAGGCGGTATCCAAGGCATAGAGGAAGCCCGTGCATGCAGCATTGAGGTCGAAGCAGGCGGCCTTTTCTGGAATGCCAAGCTTCTGTTGAACGAGGCACGCGGTTGCGGGCATCGGCAGGTCGGGTGTCAGCGTGGCCAGGATGACCAGATCGATGTCGCTTGCAGAAATCCCGGCGTTCGCGATTGCATCCGCGGCGGCGGAGGCTGCCATGTCCGCTGTGGTTTCCGTCCCGGCTGCGATGCGCCGTTCACGAATGCCGGTGCGGGTGACAATCCATTCATCGGAGGTGTCCACCGAAAGGGAAAGCTCATCGTTGCTGAGGACCTTCTCAGGGGAGTAGGTGCCGGTACCGAGAATGGCGATGGAAGTCGAAGCCATGCGTGCGAATGAGGGAGAGCAGGCAGCGGGCCTTGCTCAGGCCGGCACGGTCGGAGGCGGCACCGCCTCATTGGCCCGGGCGATGTCGGCCTCAATGTGGCGATTGAAATCCGTGCGTATGAACTCACTCGCGTCGTGTATCGCATTCATGATTGCGAAACGGTTGGCCGACCCGTGGGCCTTGAGGACGCTGCCCCGAAGTCCAAGCAACGGCGCCCCGCCGTACCGCTCGGGTTGGATGCGATTCCTCAATTCGTTGAAAGCGCCCCGGGCGAGGCATGCGCCAAGTTTCCGACCGGGGTTTGCCGCAAGCTTCGCTTTGAGTTCGCGGCTGAAAAATTTCGACATGGATTCCCAGCTCTTCAGGCAGATGTTGCCCGTGAATCCATCGCAGATAACCACATCGACCGTGTTGAGGAAGATCTGGAAACCTTCCATGGGACCCACGTAGTTCACGAGGTCGCCAATACGTTTGAGTGCCTCATGGGTTTCATTGACAAGACTGTTTCCCTTGCCCTCCTCGGTGCCGATGGTCAGTAGACCCACCCGGGGCCGTTCGACCCCCAATTCCAGGCGACAATAGTGCGTCCCGAGGATGGCGTTGTGGACGAGGTGGATGTAGCGGCAGTCGGGGTTCGCTCCCGCATCAATCAGGACTGAATTACCGTCGTCCCGCGGGATCACCGCCGCCAGGGCAGGACGTTCGATCCCATTGACCGTGCGTAACTTGAGGGTGCCGGCTGCGACCAGGATCTTGGTGTTGCCGGTGCTGACAACGGATGCGGCCTCACCTTCCTTCACCAATTCAATGGCGCGCATCATCGATGCGTCGCGTTTTCGCTTGATCGCAGCCATCACTTCGTCATCAGGCGAGATGATGTCGGACGCATGGCGCACGGTCACCTTGTCGTGACCCAGCAGTCCTTCCTTGGCGAGCAGCGGTTCAAGCTCGGGCTGCCTGCCAACGAGGATGACAGGGTTCAGGTCAGGAAACTCCGCAAACGCGAGTTTGAGTGCGTGGACGACTTCAGCAGCGCCGAGGTCGCCCCCCATCGCGTCGATTGCGATCCTGGCCGGCGATCCGGAATGGGAACCCATTGCGAGCACTGGCGGAAAACGCTCGGGCCCGTCAGTGGAGATCAGACTTCGACCGTCAGGACCTGGCGACCGCGGTACATGCCGTTCTTCGGATTCACACGGTGCGGACGGAACGCGGAACCGTCCGACGGATCGCGAGCGAGCTCGGGAGCCTTGAAGGCGTTGGCAGCGCGGCGGTTGGCGCTGCGGCGTTTGGACTGTTTGCGTTTCGGATTGGCCATGTTCGGAAGTGTTGAGTGGTCCTGACGCAGGGTTTAATCTGTGGCAGGAAACCGGTTAAAGGGAAGACGGTACAGGGTCCGTGGCGGGCACGTCAAGCGATGTTTCCGGCGGCGGCTGCGGACTTATTTGTCAGGAATGGCTTGGCATCGGCTGCAAAAAAGGCGCGCCCTGACGCGCGCCTGAAACTTACCTCCCATGAGGTGGAGGACCGACTAATTGGAACCGTGCGTGCGGATTGACTCCACCTTCTTTGCCTCGGCCGAGGTTGCTGCCGCGACAGGCTTCTCGTCGTC
>CAUJJL010000181.1 GCA_963205455.1 Verrucomicrobiota bacterium | reverse complement strand
GCCGGCTGGTCAGCAGACCCAATCTCGATGGTGACCGTCTTTGACGATCCATTTGGCGTCAAGGGGATGCGCAGCTCAATCCTGCCCTCTTTCGGGTCGGCATGGCCGTTCTTCATGTAGGGATTGTGAGGCAACGCAGGCCAGTGAAAGCTTGTACCCTCGGGTAGTTCGAGATGAATCTCCCCGTAAGCCATCCGGGTGCCGAGCCGGACCGAGTCCAACTCGATCGGATCATCTTCCAGTTGCCCCCGGTATCCACCCGAGGTGTTCAGGGTTGATCCCAGCCTTGGCAACAGGGTGAGGTGGGCCAACACTTTGAGCTCTGTGTTTCCCTGCGCGGAAACCTCATATTCAAGCCGATGTGCGTCGACTGGTTTGAGGGTGATGTGACATTGTACTGGCCCATAGGTAAGCGTGAGCGCGGGAGCATCGATTCCGGTGATTTGCGCCTGACTTGGAATCCAATACAAGTCACCCTTGGGAGCAAAGTTTGGTCGCTCGTCCCCGGGAGTGTGACGCAAAGTTGCCATCTCGCCGACAGTGAAGTTGCTCCACGCAGGCTGGAGTTTGGTATTTCCACCGCCGAGTGTCAATTTTGTCGAATCATGCCATACACTCACGAAATTCTGGCGGTCTTGTATCCAGCGATCCTGAACCAAGGGAGATGTATAGGCGGACATGACAAGAAGCCAAGGGCCCTTTCTAATGACTTCTGCACGGGGTTCTCCGTCTTCTGCGAGTGTGAAGCTGCTCTCGCTGTGAGAAGCGGTCATTGGACCTTCCGAGCCATAGAGCAGATAGGATGATATTGAGTCGGCAGTGAGGTTCCAGTCCAGATTGCCCCACTGCTTTGCGAGGAATGCCCTGCCTTCGGGTGAGAACGAGAAGCCTACGTTGTGGTTGTACGTGGCACCCGTATGATAGGGGTTTCGTTCATCCACGGTCTCGATATTGCTGCCGTCGGGGTACGTAAAGTTAAGATGGAAGACGGATGCCCTCTCCAGCGCTTCTTCTGCAAGTTTGTCCTTGGAAAAGGCATAGTAAATTCCAAGGGCGTCAACATATACATAACCATAGATGACTGTCGGTCCGGAATGTTCGCTCCAGTATCCGTGCTCATGTTGAGCCGCGATCACACGATGAAGGAATTCCGTAGCCTGATTTTTCCAATCATTGCGATCGAATGCCAGTCCGGCCAGGTACAATCCCGTGGCATGTTGGCTCGAAATGTTCGTGATCCGTTTGAACTCGGATTTGCTGATGCCTTCGTAGCCCTTTTGAAGGGCGCTGGCCCAGCGCATCTTCTGAGGTGGTGGCATGTCGTCGCGTATTAGAAGGTACGTGCGGATCCATCGGGAATAGGTCCAGCACATGTAGGTCTGTCCCCAGTAGCTTCCATTCTTGTTGAATGGCCACATTCCCTTGTCGTCCTGCTCTCGAATCAGCGCATCACCGCCAGCGATGATGGTGTTCAGTATATCCCGGTTCTTGTAATAGGGATTTCCATTGAAATTGAGGGAATAGGCCGCTGCCAAGGCATAGATGGGATCTTGGCCGCGAGCGTCAAAAGCCCCTTGCTTAAAGCGCCCGGTTTGGGGGTCGAAGCTCTTGATCAACTCGGGTATCTTTTCGACGAGCAGGGATTGCAGCCTTTGCGCGTATTTAAGATCTGCCGCATGCGCGGGAGCATCAAATGTCACCACTGTAATGAACACCGCGAGTATAAGGCGCATTCGCATCGTCTTGTATTTTCGATTCATGGGTGCGTTGCTTCGCAATTGTTCGATGATTGCCTGGACTTCCAGCCGCGGTAGGGTTGGAGGATCATGGATCTGAATAGTACCTGGGAAATTCCGACCGGCAGATTGTCGACGGGATTTGTTCGCGACACTTTGTTCACGGGGATGGGCTAGTGGCGGGCATTGACTGTATATATTGCGGAACCTTCGGCGGTTCTTATTTCGATTTCGCCTTGGCGGTGATCAATCGTCGGCGGTTTCCAGTCGCCTGCTCGACCGCAGACGAGGAGGTACCAGTGTTCACCCGAGCCCTCATGAAGCAGGTTGGTGTGAGTCAGGGTCAGCGGTCCACGACTGCCGGGGTGACGTACCAGATCCGAGGGCTGTGGCTGCATGGGATGGGTTCCAATCCAGAGCACATGCTTTCCGTCACTCAATCGCGCCCATCTTTCGTGAAACGACCATGCCAGAAACGCTCCGCCCTGCCAGGATGTCGACACCTTGGTCTCTGATGCAAAGCCGTGAAGGACGTCGTGCACGATCACGGTACGGATAGGCTGATCCTGAAGCACGATATCTCGAGTGACCGTGGCCCCTTCCGGCAGAGCTGCGTAGCAGCGGGTCAGTTCAATCTTCACTTTTCGTTCATGGGGCGAAGGTTTGGACATCAATGCAATTTGTCCGGCGGGTTTCGTTTGCACGATTCCATTGATCACCGGTGCATTGTGCGCCTGGTTGCCGAGGGTGAAGTTTCTTTCCTCACCTTTGCGGTACTGCTGGTAACCGGGATCCGTGATCCAGAAGCGGTTTTGCCAGCCGAGAATCAGGCTGCCGGTGTCGGCGTGCAGGTGGTGCATGATGCTACGGCTCACGCCGGCGATCAGAGCCATGTCATCGCTGTCCCAGCCTGTGCGAAGCACGGCATAATTTGCCATTGCCAGTGGATTTGTAGTCGGCGCCATTTCGGACTCAGATTCCGGAATTGGATGGAGAAAGAGTTCGACCAGCGTCGCTGAACGCATCCTCTGAAGGGGAAAGCGTCGCAGGAACCACTGCGCGTCGTGCCACTGGTACCATCCCGCCATGCGAGCCAGCGGAGTCGGCCAAAAATTCATTTCCGCTTCGACGTCGCCCAACGGGGCTAGCAGATCCAGCCTTCCCGGCAGTGTTGCCTGCATCCATGACTCGGTGGCGTCGCGCAAGGCCGGGCGGAGATCCGCGAGGAATTGTTGCCGATCCGGCCTGGTTTCCATCCAATCGGTTATGCTATCGAGCAGGTAACCATCATACGCCTGCCCTTCGCAGTGGAACTCTGGACCCACGCGCATCCTGCACCACGTACGAACGACATCTTCGGCTCGAGCGTCCAATTCGGCGGCGTGACTATTGCCCAGGGTTCGGGCCAACTGGGCAGAACCGAGGAGCGCGATGGCGGGAATGTTCTGCAGTTGCTTTTCCGATAGTGTTTGGGGTGCCCCCCATTGCTTGAGGAACCACGGCCAGACGTCGCGGTCGATGATGGCATGCGCCGCCACAAGGGCCGCTTCCCGGTATAGAGGATCCCATCCTTGGGGATCCTGCAGGGCGATAGCCAGGCACGCGGCCAGATGACCGGTTGGCAGGCTGACTTGGTCGGTTACCTCATAGATGTGATCCCATGTAGCCAATGCGGCCATTTCTTTCTGCATCAGGATGCCCGCGTCAGTGTCTCCGAGTGACCGCCAGGCAAGGTGCAGAATTCTCCAGCGTTCCGCCAGATCCCAAGAGAGCCAGATCACCCACGGATACTTGATTCCATCAATGCCCTGCGGCAGATCCTGCAACCTTGGCCTCTGCGCGACTGGCAGCGGGAAGGATAGCACGTGACCGATTCGATAGTAGTCGACATCGAGTTCCCGGCGTCCCTTCTCATAATCCACCCGCTGTCGAATCATCGCCTCAAGCTCTGATCGAGTCCACACATGCAGCCCTCGGGGGAACTCTGCTGCGCGTTCGAAGGCCGATGTCGAGTATGGCAAACGGGAAGGAGTCCATCGAGTTTCAGTGGCGCCCAATCCGGAAAGGCAGGTCGCCGCCAGGATAAGGACGATGGTACAGGCCATCCGACGCCACTTCAACGCCCGCAGGACTGCACCCTCCCTCAACGCACGAGTGAGTTTTAGATTCGGTGTCATCAGGTAGAGAATGATGCAGTCCGCACGACGGAGAGTTGGGTGATGTTGCATTGTGGACTTAGGCAAGCATGGTAACGCCTTGTTTCAAGCGGTCCGCCAACTCGCAGGAGCAGACAGAAACGAGCCTTGGGGGAATTCATCTTGCCAGCCATTTTGAAGCTAAACTGAACCTGATACATGGTAGTTTGGATTACCACTGCCACCCTATTGACACAGTCCAAGTGCTCGATCAGGACTTCCGCGATTTTGCGGTCTTGCAATTGAAACTCCAACGATGACACGCGTTACCCAGCTCGACATTGCCCGCAAGGCCGGCGTCGGCCGCAGCACGGTTTCGTTTGCCCTGAGAAATCATCCGGGGCTGGCAGACGAAACCAAGAAACACATCCTCAAGGTCGCGGAAGAGTTGGGCTACGTGCCGGATCCGATGCTGTCAGCGCTGGCCGCATATCGCAGCAATTCACGACCGAAATCCTTCAAAGGCACCTTGGCTTGGCTCGTGAATTCCTCTCATGGCACCGATTGGGGGCACGGTTGGGATGAAAAGAGTCCGTATGGCAGATACTATGCCGGTGCATCAGAGCGTGCAAAGTTCTACGGCTACGCGATCGAAAAGTTTATATTGGATGCGAATCTGCCGTCCCGACGCCTGGCGTCCATACTTCGCGCCAGAAATGTCTCCGGCATCCTGTTGTGTCCCCAAGCCCGGCACGACATGGAGATGGACTTTCCCTGGGAGGATTTTTCTGTGGTCACGTTTGGCTACAGTCTGGTACGCCCGTCATTGCATACCGTGGCTTCGGCGCACTATCTTAACACGCGCCATGCGATTCAGGAGCTGGTAAGAAGAGGATATAGTCGAATTGGCCTTGTGACGGACCAGAATACCGATTTGCGGTGCGGATCAAATGTATGCGCGGGATATTTGGTTGAGCAAATGATCGAATCCAGGCTCTCATCGATACCGCCCTGTTACATTCCCTTTGTGCATGATGATCGCGAGTCGGCGGAGCGGCTCAGACATGCGCAGAAACTCAGCCAATATATCAAACTCCATGAATTGGATGCGATCGTTACATCCGACTATCATCTGCTCACTACATTGACCATGGCAGGAATGCATGCACCGCGGGATATTGGCGTCGCTGGCCTGAGCCTTCAGGCGGGTCACGGCAGGCTCAGTGGCGTGGTCGAAAACTCACTTCAAATCGGAGCCGTTGCGATGGATCTGCTCGTGGGCATGGTTTCGCGAGAGGAAAAGGATCTGCCCAAGCTTCCAATGCGTACCCATGTGGAGGGGTCCTGGTATGAAGGCCAATCGATGTGACGGAGCCACGAACATTCTTTGAGTGAATCAGGCGTTGGCATGACGGGCTCTTGCCTTATCGGAATTCGCGTACGCCGCTTCCTCGTTTGATCGTCAGCTGGCTCGACGGAAATACTCACGGGGTCTGTCTCCACAGCTACCCGGATACCGGTTGCGCGCCAATAAGTCTGCCCACGATTGACGAAGCCTGATAGCCTACATCCCGCTTTTCCCGTATCATAGCAGAAATCCAGTCGTTGATCACAAGCGTGGCAGACAGCGCTACACCAGGCGCCACCATCACGGCAGACCCTTCGATGGCGTCCTGTGATTTCGAGCCGAAATAAACCATAAACCATCAGCAGGAGGCTATCGAACGCATCCCTTCAATCCCGGGTGGTCCGGCGCTTTGCGGCGGGTGGTTCCGGCACAAGATTCAAAGGGTACCACTCTGGTCGAATCACGGGGTTCCGTAGCGCCTGAATGGGCGATCACGGATTTCTTGATTGGATTCGAGCACACAAAGGTTTCGTTTCCATTTCCCATCGTCATGGATCCTACCACCCGTGCGAAGTCTTTGCCGAAACCCGAGAGAGTGAAGCGCCGCATCTGGCTTCATGTTCACTTCTGGATTGGCTGGATTTCAGGCATTCCGATCGCTGTCGTTTGCCTCACGGGGGCGATTCTGGCTTTTTCTGAAAACATCACTCATTGGGAGTATCCCGAATTGTTTCAGATAGAGGCGTCAGGACCCCGGCTCTCGATCGCGCAGGTGCTCCATGCGTATGAAAACGCGGAACCGCGGTACCAGGTGAACCACCTGGGCATTCCCGAAAGCCCGAATCATGCCTACAAAGCCTATTGCGTTCAATTGCATCCGGAAGGGAGGCGGAACATGCAGGTTTACTGTAATCCGTACACGGGCGAACTGACTTCGATGGTGGGGAAGTTTTCAATTGTTGGCCTGGTCACAAAGATCCATCGCAATCTCGTTGGTGCCAAGGTTGGCCAGTCGATCGTTGCGCTGAGTTCCCTGCTTCTCGCGATCACCTGCATCTTTGGTCTGATGCTTTGGGTGCCTTTGCGGGCTCGAACGTTCGCGCGTGTATGGAAGCGTGGTGGAGCGCTCGATTGGCACAATGCCCTTGGCCTGATTGCGATGCTGCCATTGATCCTGATGGCTCTGACCGGCATCACTTTCACTTGGGGAAGACAGATTTTCCACGTTCTCGACAGGATCCGAGGCGCACATTCCGGGTTGGAAGCACCTGTCGTCCATGTTTCCGCAGGCGCGATCAAAATGCCGTTCCAGGATGTTGCTGATCGTGTTGGGGCGTTGCTGCCTGGAAATCGGATCACCGGCGTTCAGCCTTCGAATTCAGCAAGGAGCCCCATCGTGTTTTTCATGGATGGTGAACGAAGCAATCTGAGCGTGTACATGGATCCCTACACCGGGGAGGTGCTCAGGAAAGCGGATGGTTCTGAAATGGGTATCGTCGGCTGGTAACGAAGCAATTTTGGGCGGCTGCATACGTTCGTGCCCTAAGGTAGTTTCTTGCGATCGACCTGGGCGATTTTCTCGATGTTTGGAACCATCCTCGCGGCCACGGGCTTGTGGGTGTCGATCAAGCGTTGGCGGCAGGGCAAACGAAATGTCACGTGAAAGAAAGTGACGCGCAACTTTTCC
>CAUJJL010000180.1 GCA_963205455.1 Verrucomicrobiota bacterium | reverse complement strand
TCAATGCCAAGCGCCACCTCGAGCCCATCATGGGCAGGGTATGGGAACCGTCGCCCGGTTCGCCGGGCTGAGGCAGGAGCCGACACTTCCGGACGGCTCCTTGAGCAGGACGCTGATCACTCCTCTGGCAGCGGCTGATCCTTGGTCTCGGGGAGAACCGGCAGCACCAGCAGACCGAGCAGCAGCACGATGGACACGATCATGCCCGCAGTGCGGAAACTTTCGATGTTGCCGCCGAGACTGCGTGTAATTTGTCCGACTGTGAACGGAGCAGTCGCTGCGATCAGCCGACCGACATTGTAGCAGAAGCTGGTGCCTGTGCTGCGCAGGCTGGTTGGGAAAAGTTCCGGCAGGTAGATCGCATAGACCGCGAAGACCGACAATTGACCGAAGCCCATCAGCGGAATCATCCAGAAGATGTGGCTGAATTCCCGCATGCCCTTGAAGACGAGGATCGTCGAGGCGAAGGCGAGGATGAGCGAGAGGGCAAACGCAAACTTGCGTCCCCGGACCTGGGCAACCTTGGAAAGGGTCATCATGCCGATGAACGCCCCGATGTTTTGAAGGAGCAGGCCCATCGATGCCCAGAAGGTCTTCTCGCTCGCGAGCTTTTCAGGTGAAAGGTTCTGTGCGGCGAGGTGGGTTTCGACGATGGTGCGCACGATCTTCGGATGAAAATTGCCGACACCCCAGAGTCCGATGATTCCCGCGCTGCAGATGGCGAGTCCGGCCCAGGCGTGGCGACGCCAACGCGGGTGAGAGAGCAGCACCTTGTAGGAGCCGAACTTTACGCCTGTCTTCGCTCCGGCGGCTTTTGCGTCCACCCACTTTTTCGGCTCCTTCAATCCGCCGAGGATGAAGACGCAGAGGAATGCGGGGGCGGCGCCGATAAGGAACATCGTCTGCCATGCCTTCAGTCCGAAGGGCAGCAATTCGCGCAATGCGAGCATGCCGACACCCATGCCCAGCAGACCCGCGGTGATGTTACCCACGGTGGACAGCGATTGCAGGAGCCCAAGGGCGGGCGCACGTGCCTTGTCCTGGACGGTATCCGCGACCAGCGCGACCGCCAGGCCGAAGACGCCTCCCACGCCTGTTCCCGTGAGGAAACGATAGACGCAAAAATCGACGAAACCGGTGGAAAGCGCGTTCAAGCCGGTGCTGACCGAGTAGAGCAGCACGGAGAAGGTGAGGATGCGGGCGCGACCAAATCGATCACCGAGTGCGCCAAAGAAAAGTCCGCCGATCGCCCAGCCCACGAGAAACACCGACGTGGTGTAGGGCGCGTATTCGATCGCCATCGCCTTTGTGGGCAACAACTGCTCCATGGCGCCGTCGCGCGCGAGGTTGAAGAGTTGTTGGTCGAGGCAGTCGAAGAACCACGCCAGCGATGCGATTGTGAAGACGAACCAGTGTTCGCGAGTGAGAAGCCGCCACCAGGGTTGGGATTGTTGGGTCATGGGAGTGTTGTTGTGGACGATGGAAAAATCAGGCGGGAACAGGCATGGATCTGCCCGACTTTGCGGAGGCATAGAGTGCCTGGATCAGCGCCACCGCCTTTCGGGCCTCCGGACCGTCCAGCTCGAGTGCTGATCCGTGGAGGAGGTGATTCGCAAGACTGGATATCTGCCGCAGGTGCCCCACATGGGTCATCTGATCCGGAGCGCCCGCGCCGGAGCGCATCGTGGGATCGGGTCGCGCCGCCAGGATTGCCTTGTCCTCCTCACGGACATGACGGAAATCCCATCGCACGAGGAAGTCATCCTCCAGCACGGCCGAACCGTTCTCACCGCAAATCTCGATGCGCCGCGCCCAGCCGGGATGCATGGCCGTGGTCGCCTCGATGCTGCCAAGGGCGCCGCATGGGTAGCGAAGCGAAGCGACGGCCGTATCCTCTCCTTCAATACCGGTGTGCACGCGCCGGGTGTTCCACGAAAAGACTTCGGACGGCATGCCGGCGAACCATTGAAGCAGATCGATGCCGTGAATGCCCTGATTGATCAGCGCACCGCCGCCGTCGAGTTTCAACGTGCCGTGCCAACTGTCCGCATAGTAGACTGCGGAACGGTGCCATTTCACGTAGGCGCTGGCGAGCACGAGGCGTCCGAACCGGCCGGAGACAAGGGCGGACTTGAGGCGCAGTACATTCTCCCCGGTGCGCGCCTGAAAAATGGGCATGAGCACGACACCGGCCTTCCGGGTGGCTTCGAGCATGGCGTCGATGCGGTCGAGGGTCACCTCAAGCGGCTTCTCCATCACGATGTGTTTGCCCGCTTCCGCCGCCGCCACCGCGGGCTCCAGATGCGCGCCGCTCGGGGTCGTGATGCAGATCACATCAATGTCCGTTCGGGACAGCAGCATCTTCAGATCCGTGGTTGCAAAAGGCACTTCGTGCCGCCGTGCAAATTCTCCTGTCCGTTCGGACGAGCGGCTGCAAACCCCGATCAGGCGGCAATCGGGCGCGTCCTTGATCGCTCGGGCGTGGAAGTCGGCGATCATGCCGACACCGACGATGCCGAAACCCAGGATGCGACGCGACGCGGATGTCATGGTGGGAGTGAAGAAACCTGTTCCCCTTACTCAAGCCCGTTGAGCGACGGCATGCTTTCAGAGGACACTCGACACCTCGCCGAGGCATGACAGGATTGAGCCATGTCGACCCTATATGAAAGACTGCGCGCCGATATCGTTGCGGCCATGAAGGCGCGTGATTCGAAAACGGCGGTGATCCTGCGCACGAGTGATGCCGCCATTCAGCGTGCCTCCATGGATCTCGGCAAACCGATCGACGATGCGTTGGTCACCGCGACGCTGCGGAAGGCGGTGAAGAACCTAAGCGATGCGCGTGGAGAGTTTGAAAAGGGCGGCCGTCCGGACCTGGCGGAGGCCAATACCGCGGAGATCCACATTCTGGAAAAGTACCTCCCCAAGGGCCTTGATCCGGCGAAGATCGAAGCGCTCATAGCGGAAGCGATCCGGTCCACCGGAGCACAATCAAAGAAGGAAATGGGAAAAGTCATCGCGGCACTCAAGCAGTCACCCGAGGCGGGGAACCTCGATTTCGGAGTCGTCAGCAAACTGATTCAAGCGAGACTGACCTGAACGTTAAACGCTGGCGGTTTGTGGTGAGGGAACCTGTCTGGCCGAGCGGGCACTCTGACAAGCGTCTGTCGTGCCTGTTGCCAGATCATGGCAAACAGGGGGGCTTAGAATGAAGGTCAGGCTGATACGTCTTACCAACGCAACCGATTGTGTCGATGGATCGAAATTCGGTGCCATCGAAACTTCAGTCACGAGCAGCAGGACGCGCCCCACGCGTGGGGCGCGCATGCGTGTTTGCCGTGATCCTGGCACTCGTGGCACCGGGTTGTTCAACGGTTTCGAGGCAAGTACAGGAGCGGACGAGTAATCTGCTCGCCCGGGTCGATGTGGTGAATCGCACGCCCTACGCCTGGAGGCTGAACTTCCGTCGAGAGGGTAACAGGGAACAGGTTGTCGCTGTGCGGCCTGGGCGGACCGTATCGGTCGAGGTCACTCCGGGCATTTATCGCATCGAGCAGCATGCGGAAGACGTCCCTGCCAGCGCGGAACTTTTCCGGTCGATCGACGAAACCTTTGAGGCGGGTCAGCACTATCGATGGCCCCTGCTGACGCTTCTTTCCGACCCGGTTCCGGCACCCCGATCATGACTGCACCTGCTGCGAACCTGGAGGAAATCCAACGGACTGTCGAAGTTCGTGGGGCTGCCGATCCTCGATTCACGAGATGTGTGCGTGGCCGCCCGCTCACGTATTACTGGCCTTGGATCCAGCAACAGGTGCGATCCGTGATGCTGCCTCCGCATGAGCGGGTGACCGATCGAAGCGTGAGCTGGATCTGGTGCGAATCAGGCGGGCAGGCGCCGCTTTCCAAGGCGGAACTTTCGCAGTTGAGAGTGAAGCTGCAACAGATCGAATCCGAGTTCCGAGAGCTTTCGGAGTCAGCCGCTGGAACCGCGGCAAACGAGGTGTTGGGTGAGGTTCGTTCAGCCATGTCTGCCTTGGCTGCGTCGTTGGCGGCAAAGTCCGATGCACAACTCGCTGCGTTTACCGCACGCACGACGAGTGGCATCAGGGTTCACAGCTGGAGTCTGTTGAAACCTCCGGAGACTCGAAGCGTGCGCACGAAGGATCCCGATTCGTCCCGTGCCGGGCTGCCGGACACTGAACCTGGTTCGCCGGGCGA
>CAUJJL010000179.1 GCA_963205455.1 Verrucomicrobiota bacterium | reverse complement strand
GGACAGCTTGGTTATCTGCTTTGGGAGAACAAGCGCGTCCAGTTTAATGTTACCTCCGTCGGCTCGAATGGCATAGCCTTTTCGGGTGGTATAGGGAATGCGCTACCGGAGGTTGGGACCGAGTGCTCTGTGTTTATGGGGCCGTCGGGTTATCAGGAGTCCGATCTCGACGTTGAGGCCACGACGTTGCGCCGTGGAAATTACAATACAAAGGACAATGCGATTCCCGCGAGCGAGGCTCTGGGCGCGGAAGTCCTCCCCGCATCGTTGTTTCGCAGTTCAAAACCGGCGTACTTTGGAAATCTTCCCTGGCCCGCGTTTGACCCTTTGAATCCCAATCCGTCATTCGAAAGCATCCCGGCGGGATATCGTTACGCCATGGGGACCCCGGTGCCGGGAATTGCTGTAGAATCGCTGCCCCCAGCTCCGAGCAGTTTGCGGGTGGAAAGTCAGTAGGGTCGTAGGGGTGTGGTAATGGAGCGCGGTGGCGACGGACCTCAGGAGCATTCGTACTCAGCGATACCGGTCGTTTGCGAATATGGGGGATATCCTTTCCACCGCAAAACATGCGGATTTGATTTATGACGTGGGCCTGCATCGGGGTGAGGACACGGACTTCTATCTTCGGAAGGGATTTCGTGTCGTCGCGTTCGACGCCAATCCGGAACTTGTAAGGCTCTGCCAGGAGCGGTTCCGTACTCACGTTGAGTCGGGTCAGCTCACGATTGTCGAAGGTGCGATCGTTGATATCGACAAGACGGCCTGCACGAATGGCAAGGTTGCCTTCTTCAAGAACAAGTCCGGCACATCGTGGGGCACGACCCAGGACAGTTGGGCGGAGCGAAATCAGGCGATGGGAACCGAGATCGAACGGCTGGAAGTCGACGTCGTCGATTTCGCCGCCGTGCTTCGGAAACACGGGATTCCACGCTATCTGAAGATCGATATCGAGGGATGCGATCTTGTCTGTCTCAACGCACTCAGGAATTTCTCCGTTAAACCGGATTTTGTCTCATTCGAATCGGACAAGGTGACATTGCGTGCGGTACGCGAAGAGATCCGCATTCTTCAGGAACTCGGATACAATCAATTTCAAGCGGTCGAGCAGTTTGGGATTCCTGACGTGCAGACCCCGCCAAATCCTCCCCGCGAGGGAGGTTTCGCGCCCCAAAAGTTTGAGCGGGGGTCCTCCGGACTCTTCGGCAACGAACTCAATCCCGCGCATTGGAAAAGCAGCGGAGGGGTTCTTCGACTCTATCGTTTCATCCACATCGGCTATAGATTGCTCGGCGACTTCGGGATCATGTATGGCTGGCAGTTTCGCGGCGCGTCCCGGCTGCGGAAGGTGGCGAGGGCCTGTTTGAAACGAATGACCCATGCGGAGGTTCCTGGCTGGTACGATACGCATGCGCGGCATATTTCGGCACGCTGATTGAAGCGGATACCTGTTAAGAATTCGGAACATCTATGAAGTACCCGGCACCCAATGATCTCCAACTGATCTCGCTCACTCCGACGAAGAATGAGCAATGGATCATCGAGAAATTCATTGCTGCGGCAAAGATGTGGGCACATCGCGTGATCATCGCCGACCAGGGCTCCACCGATGGAACACTTCAGGCCATCCAATCCGCGCCGGGGGTTGAGGCGGTAATCAATGACTCACCGATCTTCGATGAGGTTCACCGGCAGCGATTGCTGATCGACAAGGCTCGCTCAGTGTCGGGGCGTCGGGTCCTCATTGCGCTCGATGCCGACGAATTCCTTTCGGCAAACAGCATGGAAAGCAGCGAGTGGCAGAAGATCTACGACGCGAAGCCCGGCACCGTGCTGCGGTTTCGCTGGGTGAACATCCTGCCTGGTTTCAAACGCGCATGGATTCCTGACCAGAGAAAACGCTGTGGCTTCATCGACGATGGATCGGTCCATTCGGGAAATCGAATTCACAATCAGCGCATTCCCGGGGGACCGGAAGCGCCCGTGCTCGATCTGCATGAAATCGTCTTGCTCCATTTCCAGTATGTCAGTTGGGAGCGGATGCGCCGCAAGCATCGCTGGTATCAGGTTTGGGAGTATCTCAACAATCTCAAGGACCAGCCTCTGCAGATTTTCCGGCAATACAATCACATGCACGGCAGTTGGAAGGAACACGAAATGTTCGATGTGCAGCCAAAATGGTTCGAAGGCTTCGATCGGGCTGGAATCGATTTTCGGTCCCTGACGTGCGAACCGATCACCTGGTGGGACAAGGAAGTGGTCGAACTGCTGCGCAAGCATGGTCCGGATCATTTCAGGCGCCTTTCGATCTGGGATGAGGATTGGAGGAAAATGGCCACGCTTATGGGCATGACGGATGTCAATCTGACTGACCCAAGGAATGTCTATGAAAAGTGGATTCACAAGGGCTTGGAGATGTCGCAGAATCACCGCACGAACCTCGGCGTGCGGGCCTTTGAAAAATTTCTTCGCTCGACAGGCTGGTGAGCGATCGTCAAGGACGCCCCGCTTTTTCCGTGCGCTGACGGAAACCATTCGTGCATGAACGCCGTCACACGCTCTCTCACATTCTTCCGACACAATTTGAATCCCGCCCGTCGGCCACTTGCCTACGTCGGCGGCTGGCTTGGCCAGCGGAATCTGGGAGACGAAGCGTTGCTTCATGCCACAAGGCAGACATTCGGGCGCTTTTCGGTGTGGCACTACGATGGCAGCCGTTCCATGACTGTCCTGTTGCGTCGGTTTCAGCGCACACGATCCGGAGTATTCGCAGGGGGCACACTGATCAATCGTGCCCCTGAGTATCTGGACATCGCACGGAGATTTCAGCACATCACGGGCTCGATGTTCGTCTTTGGAACGGGCGTCGCCGACCCGGACTTCTGGACGGGCAGGGGAGATTTCAAGCATGACCTTGCCCGCTGGAAGCCTGTCCTTGACGCATGCACGTATGTGGGTGTTCGAGGTCCACGATCAGCGGCACTTCTGGGTGACGCCGGAGTTGACAGGGTAAAGGTCGTTGGTGACCCCGTCATTGCGTATTCGCGAAATGCCACTTGTGAACCAGCCCCGCGTACCCTGGGGCTAAACATCGGCTACAATCACGGACATCAGTGGGGTGATGAAGAGACATTGCAGCGCGAAATCTGCTCCCTCGCAAAGCTGGCCAGAAAAGGGGGATGGCAGGTCAAGTGGTTGGTGGTCTTTCCTGCTGATCTGCCAATCACGATGCGGGCGGCGAGGGAAAGCGACACCACAGGTCACGTAATCTGTGCCCATGACCGGCCTGAACCGTACATTGATGCGGCGGAAACGCTCACC
>CAUJJL010000178.1 GCA_963205455.1 Verrucomicrobiota bacterium | reverse complement strand
AGGCTCTCGCTGCTGATCTCTGAAATCTGACTTCTGCCCTCCGACATCCGACCTCTGCCTTCATTCCCCACTCCGTGCATTCTGTGCACTCTGTGGTCAATATTCCGCCCCCCAAAATCGGGCACGACAAAGCGTGCCCCTCCCCCATGCAGACCTCTGACTTCCGACCTCTGACCTCTGCCTACTACCTTCCGTCACCTGCGCCCATCTGAGAAATCCGCGGACCCACCTTCATCGGTCTCACTTTGCCATCGACCTTCTAAGACAATCCTGTGCCGCTTCCACGATCTGCGGACGGATCGCTTCCCAGGTCCATTTCTCCTGATACGCGGCGAATGCTCTTTCTGCCATGCGCGTCGCCTCGGACGGATTTGCCAGGACGTCCACACAGGCATCCGCAAACCCAGGAGCACTCTCGGCCAGCCGCAGATGCACGCGATCCGTGACCTCATAGCCAAACGCACCCAGCGGAGTCGCCACGACAGGACACTTTCGCGCAAAACCCTCGGCAATCTTGATCCGCGTGCCGCCACCCTCACGGACAGGCACGATCATCAGCGACCACGTGGCGATCTCCGCTGAGGCATCCGCCACAAATCCCAGCCTGTCGACATCCCGTGCATCGGACAGCGCCAGTTGCTCGCTGCCTCGCCCCACCAGCCTCAGCCGGGCCTGCGGAAACGCTTTCTTGATACTCGGCCAGACCTGCGCGCAAAACCATTCCACTCCGCGCCGGTTCGGTGCGTACGACTGGAGTCCAATAAAGCCGATCCGAAACAGCTCATCCGCCGCCCGCACCGGCGCGCCCGCCCGTCCTTGCACATCCTCAAACCCGTTGGGGATGACATGCATGCGGGCATCCCCGCCCAGGTACGCCTTGTCGGCCGCGCTGCAGACCGAGAGGGTCACGAACCTCTCCGGGAAAAGCACCTCGCGCCTGCGCAGCATCGTCTCCTCGATCCGCAGCTTCATCCGCTCGAGCACCGAACGCGATGCCAGCCGCGCCGAACGCGCGTAGGTGCTTGGCACATCATCGATGTCGAGATGCGCATGCGGCCATTTCCAGATTCCCGCGATATTCGCCGTGCGCGAATTCAAAAGCCAGATCAGGTCATACTGCGGAAACGTCTCTTGCAGACGCCGCTGGTCCTCCCGGCTCAACGTGTAGCCGTGCACATTGAGCCAGCGCGGATCAAACGCCCGGCGCAGTTTCGCCGTCAGGGAGCGATTCGGCGTCAGGATGCCCGGCATCGCGTGCCCAACGGAAAATTCCCCCTCGGTGAGTCGCCGCGCATCGGAATCCTCCGCCGCGGAGCCGATCACCGAAACAGTGACCTCGCCCACGGCGCGCAGCGCGCGCGCCAGATTCAGCGAACGAATCTGGCCGCCGAAGTTGCCTCCATGCGGCCAGGACGATGTCAGAAAAAGAATCCGGGGGCGACGTTCACGCATTCCCAAAAAGCGACGCTCCAGGCGCGTCAGCGAGCTCAGGCTTTTCTCACCTGACCCGCCGACGTGCGCACGTTCGCCATCGCATTGCGCGTGTCCACGATGCAGGGCGCCCAGTCCGCCAGTTCCTGATAATTGACCGACGCATGGTTCGTCGCGAGCAGCACCGCATCAAAGGAACTGATGGTCGCCCGATCCCAAGCGACCGACTTCGTGCCCGCCCACTGCGGGTGCTCCCGCGTGAGTTTGATCACGGGCACGTAGGGATCGTAATAGGAAACGAGCGCACCACGCTGCTTCAGCATTTCCATCAGCACGTAGCTCGGGGATTCGCGGTCGTCGTCGACATTGGGCTTATAGGCCAGGCCGAGCACGAGCACCTTGCTGCCCCGCACCGCCTTGCTCCGCTCATTCAAGGCATCCGCCACCTGATGAATCACATGCTCAGGCATGGCGGTGTTGATTTCGCCCGCCAGTTCAATGAACCGCGTATGCTGCCCATACTCACGCGCCTTCCAGGTGAGATAGAACGGGTCGATCGGGATACAATGTCCCCCGAGTCCCGGTCCCGGGTAAAACGCCATGAATCCAAACGGCTTGGTCTTCGCCGCGTTGATGACCTCCCAGACATCAATTCCCATCGCCGCGTAGACCACCTTGAGTTCGTTGACCAGGGCGATGTTGACGCCGCGAAACGTGTTCTCGAGCAGCTTGGTCGCCTCGGCCACACGGCAGGACGAAACCGGCACGAGGGTCTTGATCGCGATCGAATAAAGCTCCGTGGCCTTCTTCAGACAGGCGGGCGTAAAGCCGCCCACCACCTTGGGAATCGTTGCCACGACACTCTGCGGATTGCCCGGATCTTCGCGCTCGGGTGAGAATGCCAGGTGGAAATCAACCCCCGCCTTCAGGCCGGAGCCCTTCTCCAGAACGCCACGGAGATCTTCATCAGTGGTGCCGGGATAGGTGGTCGACTCCAGCACGACCACGGTCCCCTTGGCCAGGTGCGGGGCCACCGCCTTGCCCGTCTCCGTGATAAAGGAGATGTCCGGCTCGCGGTTCTTGTTCAGCGGCGTCGGCACACAGATGATCACCGCGGAGACCCCCTTGATGCGGGAAAAATCCGTGCTCGCCTCAAAACGGCCGGATTTCCGCTCCGTCTGAATGGCTTCGCCCGTGATGTGCTTGATGTAGCTCCTGCCCGAATTCAGGGCATCAACCTTCGCCTGGTCGATGTCCAGGCCAAGCACGGTGGCGCCGGAGCGCGCGAATTGAAGCGACAGTGGAAGGCCAACGTAGCCCAGCCCGACGATGGAGATCTTCATATGAATTCGATAATCAAAACCTTGCGAAACTCATTCCATGGATTGTTCAGCAGCAAAAATCATGAACCCAACCTATCGGCACGCCCAACCCATTTCTTGCGCCGGATCGCTCAAACAAACGCAAACCAGTAGTCCATTACAAGCGGTCAAACCCGGTTCAGTGGTTCGGAGTTCGATCCCGTTAACCACAGAATGCACGGAATGCACAGAGTCCAAACCCCAAGCCATTTTTGACCACAGATTACACAGATGAATACCGGATAGAAGACACACACACCAAACCTCATACTCTAACGTATTAGATCAGGATTGTATCTGTGCTATCTGTGCAATC
>CAUJJL010000177.1 GCA_963205455.1 Verrucomicrobiota bacterium | reverse complement strand
GTCGGCTGGCGAAGGCCTTTTGGCCCGGGCCATTGACGATGGTACTTCCAAAACGAACCTGCATACCCGACATTGTAACTTCGGGACTGGATTCAGTTGCGGTGCGGATGCCGCGTCACAAGGCCTTTCGTTCCCTCCTCGCGCGCGCCCGGCTGCCACTTGCCGCGCCCAGCGCAAATCCGTTTGGCTATGTCAGCCCAACGACTGCCCAGCACGTGTGCGACAATTTGGGCGGACGAATAGCATACATTCTTGATGGAGGACCCTGCCGGGTCGGGCTTGAGTCGACGATTGTAGACATGCGGAATCCGAACGCGCCGCGAATCCTCCGTCCCGGCTGGATCACGGCTGAAGCCATTGCAAGGGAAACAGGACTGAAAGTTTCGAAGGCGAATCGGCGTTCCCCAGCAAAGGATGGCATCACTCAGCAACCGGCCATGCCTATGCCTGCGCCGGGCATGATGACCAGACACTACAGCCCGCGGACACCGATGCTGCTTGTGAAAAGGATCGGTCCCAAGGTATGGCGTGAGCACGCTGAGGAGGCGGGATCGGTCGCATGGATCCACTTTTCCAGACCGGCCTCTCTGCCGTCCGGAATCCCGCGAGAAAATGTCTTCTGGCTCAGCGCGGACGGGAAAATCGCCGAAGCAGCCCGTTCCCTCTTCCGCACATTGCGAAAAATCGACGGCAAGGGCTTCACCCGCATGATCGCCGAGTTGGCGCCGCCCTCCGGTGCGGGCGAATCGCTCAATGATCGCCTGCGTCGCGCAGCGGCAAAGTCGTGATGCTTTTGAATGATTCGACGGCGGCGGCTGATGGCCGCCTGTTGTGTTGTTGGCGCGAGCGCCGTATTGACAGCATCTTTGAACCCATTTCCTGGCGCAATAGCGTAATGCAGTACCCTTCTGACCGCATTACTACTTGACTGCCTCTTCTCCGAACGATCACAGTGCAGGCCGCTATACGGACACAGAATCACGACGCCTTGATAACGTACAAATCCAACAACAAGTTAAAATATCGGTGCCGCCTCGGGCGACTACTTCTACTTATAGTTGTTGTGTCTGTAGTCGCTATAACTTCAGGCTGCATGTTCGATATAGTGAGCGTGAAGCAGATTGCAACTCAGTTCTCGCCTGCCAAGACGCCGCCAGAGGAGTTTACGCTCGCTGGCAGCCATGAGATTTCAATTGGAACTGGTTTCAAGACCACGTTGAAGTCTGGCACAAGATGGGTTGAGTTTGGCCGCCTGCCCGAGGGTACGGTGTTTATCACCAAGGATCAAGTCGTGGTTGTCGAGGCATCTAATATCCACGAGGCAGGAATTGTAGTTCGACAAGACGCCTTGGTGGGCTTTTTCTTGCTCGTTGAAAAGACGTTCACCCCGGCAAAGCAAAATCAAATAATAAAATGAAAGCTCCAATTGTTGTAGTCATTGCGTTACTTGGCCTGCTGACTGGCTGCGCCTCTGGACCCTCCTATTCTAGCTATGCGATTCCCGAAGTTAGTGCTGATAAAGGGCGAATATTCTTTTATCGCACAGCGTTGATGGGGGCTGCAATACAGCCGGATGTCAAAGTCAATGGCAATAAGGTGGGGACGGCAAAAGCAAAAGGATTCTTCTACTATGATGCGATTCCAGGTGCCTATTCGATTGAAACAAGTACGGAAGTGAATCGCAAGTTGGCGCTCACGTTGGAAAAGGGTCAGATACGCTATGTGCGGCTCGGAATCTCGATGGGATTCATGGTAGGGCATGTTTATCCTGAACTTGTGGACCCTGAAGTCGGGAAGGAAGAGATACTTCGCTGTAATTACATTCTAGAAGGCAAGTAGACTGGGTCTGCAATGCAAAGAGAGTTTGGGCCCAGATCCTCGCTGCGTACCATAGGCGTCATTTTATCCTAAATTCCTCGGTTGAGAAAGAACTTGAGGGCCGCAAGGTGCTGGTAAACTGAAGCATGGACACAGCAGAATCGTTGTTGGATATTCATCCGGCGGGTGAAGGGGATTTCTGGTTTCCGACGGCTGGCGGGCGGGTGCGCATGTCGGTGACCGACGATGCGCTCACGCCCTTCGGCGGTCTGGTGCCGTGGGCAGCGTATATCAAACATCTGGGCATTATAGACGCGTTGGCAAAAGATGCGCCCGTGAATCGCACCAGTCCCAATGCCGCGCCAGTTTATGATATTATCCAGTCGTTCATGCTCACGGCGCTAACTGACGGCCGACGCTTCAGTCACGTGGAGCGATTGCGCGAGGATCCGACGATTCCGCAGATCTTCGGAATGGAATCGGTGGTCAGCGACGATACGGTGCGTCGTTTCTTCAAGTCGATCGATCCGGCCGTGGGAGCGGAGTGGGTGGCACGGCACGCCCGGCCGATGTGGAGAGCGTTGCCCGAGCAGATCATCCTGGACTGGGACTCGACGGTGCAGCCCAAGTACGGACACCAGGAGGGTGCTGAGATTGGCTACAACCCGATCAAGCCGGGTCGGCGAAGTTTTCATCCGCTGCTGGCCGTGGTGTCGGGCACACGGCTTTGTCCGGCGTATCGGTTTCGTAGTGGCGATACGGTAACGTCGACCCAGTGGGAGCAGACGATGGAGGATGCCCGTCGCTGGCTCGGTGACCAACAACGCGTCTGGCTCAATCGCGGCGATCTCGGTCTGGGGCACGATGCGGTCATGCGCTGGCACGAGCAGGAGCGCGACCGCCCCTACTACCTGTTCAAGCTCAAGCTTACCTCCAACGTACGCACAGCCCTGCATCAGGTGCCTGAGAGCCATTGGCAGGGTCCGGCGAACATGGGGGCCTGGCAGGTGGCCGATGGCTCGCTGCAACTGCACGGCTGGAAGCAGGCTCGCCGAGTCGTCTTTGCTCGCTGCCTGCAGGGCCAGGTGCCCGCTGGCAGCAACCGGGAGTTCTGGGAGCACAACAAGCATGAGTTCGCCGTCTACATCACCAACCTGCCCGAGCGCTACAATCCCTGGCAGATCCAGCAACTTTACCGAGAACGCGCTGACACCGAGAACGTCTTCGATGAACTCAAGAACCAGTGGGGCTTCAGCGGCTTCTGCGCCCAGTCACGTGCGACCACTGAACTGGCTGCCCGGCTGCTCTTGATGGTCTACAACCTGTGGGTGCTGTTCGTGCGATTCATCGAACCGCGCAAACACACCGAGGCCAAACGCGGCCGCCGCTGGTTCTTGGTCATCGCTGCCCGTCTGGTCCAGTCCGGGCGTCAGAAGGAACTCCAAGTGAGTATAAGCGGAGGTTGGGCCAGACAATTACGTGACGGATACATACGCCTGCACGAGTGGATCAGGTCAACTGCGCCGCAGTTCAACAATATCATGCCTGTATCAACTCCCGGCGGCGCGGATTTTGCCATGCCCACCGCGTGAAACCCCATCTTCAACTGAGGAATTTAGGTTTATGAGAAGTATTGGTCATAGAATGTTTGCATGCCACCAAGACCTTCAACACATTGATCGATTGGGAAAATTAAACCAGAATCAGATCGATTGTTTCGGTTTCCAAATGATGTACAACCCATTTGGCATAACATTTCCCTTCTGAGCGGGTGCGCCTAGTCATTTTTTGCCGGTTCATCAAATTTGGGTCCCCACATCACAGCGTTAGAGGAGCCGTCTGTCTTTCATTTTGTTGGATAGAACTGACATCTCTCTCGCTGAATGGCGGGCCTTGTGAAGACCATTTTGCCTTGTCGGTGCGACACCTGATCGCCCATCCTTGCGTGCGTATGGCCTATTTTGCGCCTGTAGCTCAGTTGGATAGAGCACCTGCCTTCTAAGCTGGTGGTCGTGGGTTCGAATCCCGCCGGGCGCACCACTCTTAAATTCCATACACAGGCTACTGGAAATGGTAGGTGGTGTTGAAGATCAATTCGATCTTGGGAGTGACGAAGACCCGGACCTTGATCATGCCATGTTGGGCGTCTGAGGGAACCGCTCGGCCTTCGATGCGGCGGGGCTCGCCCTTGGTATTTTGCGCACTGCCGGTGAAGGGGACAGTTTCCCCTGCAGCGAGCCTGGCAAAGGCATCTTCGGAGAATTCGATACTCAGGTCGCCATGCTCGTTGTAGAAAAAATAGGGGAAGACCTTGGTGGTATAGGTACCCCGAAACGAGAGACCGTCGCGAATCAGGGTTGGCAGCGTGAGCGTCACAATTCCGACATAGATCGATGTGCGGGCACGCTCGACCGTTACGCCGCGCGGATCGGCGGGTGCTGCAGGAACCGAGGGCACAGGGGCGGCATTTTCCGCGCCGGTGACACGCATGGGCAGCCCGACGGCCAGTGTGCAACCCAACCACGCGAGGACTATGCGCTTGCAAAGCATGCAATCAGGCTGTGCAGCCTGCCAGCGCTTCGCAAATGTCATCTGCATGGGCTTGAAATGCGCGCTTTCGCGTTGCGAAGCGAATCCTCCCATTTTCTGCTGTCTGGCTTATGGCCAAGCAATCTCAGGCGACCTGGGGCGGTCGGTTCTCGTCAGCGCCGGCGGAGCTGATGCTCCGTTTTAGCGAAAGCGTTTCATTTGACGCCCGGCTCGCTCCTTTCGACATCGCGGGAAGCAAGGCACACTCCGCCATGCTGGCCCATGTGGGTCTGATCACGGAAGCGGAGCGCGATGCCATTCATCGGGGACTTGCTGAAATTGAGAGGGAAATCGGGGAAGGCAGATTCACGTGGAGCATGCAGTTGGAGGATGTTCACATGAACATCGAGCAGGCGCTCACGCGGCGGGTGGCTGCCGCGGCAAAGCTCCACACGGCACGGAGTCGCAATGACCAGGTGGCGACCGACATGCGCCTCTGGTTCAAACATGCCTGCGGGACCCTTTCCGAAAAGCTGCGCGGGGCGCAGCGGGCGCTGCTCGCGATGGCGGAGAGGGAAGGAAGTGTGCTGATCCCGGGATACACGCATCTGCAGCGTGCCCAGCCCGTGCCGCTTGCCCATCATCTTCTGGCATGGATGGAGATGCTTAATCGTGATGTGCATCGGTTCGAAGCGGTGCACGATCAGGCAAACTGGTGTCCGCTGGGATCGGGTGCCATTGCGGGCACGACCCTTCCGATCGACCGCGAATTCACTGCGCGGGCGCTGGGATTTGTCGACGAAAGGGGACGGGCGCGGGTGACACAGAATTCGATGGACACGGTGGCAGATCGGGACGTGTTTATCGCTTTTGCCACGGCGTGCGCCACAGCGGGAGTTCATTTCTCGCGGATCGCCGAGGACCTGATCCTGTGGTCGAGTGTGGAATTCAAGTTCATCGAGCTGCCCGATGCATTCTGCACGGGGTCATCGCTCATGCCGCAGAAGAAGAATCCCGATTCATGCGAACTGCTTCGCGGGAAGTCTGCGCGCCTTCAAGGCAACCTTCATACGCTGCTCACACTCGTGAAGGGATTGCCGCTGACCTACAATCGCGACCTGCAGGAGGACAAGCCTCCGGTCTTTGACAGCTATGACCAGATGGCGATCTGTGCGGACGTCCTGGCAGGCACGCTTGAAGGAACCCAGGTGAACAGACATCGGTGCGAAGAGGCGGTGCGGGATCCGTTGCTTCTCGCGACGGACCTCGCGGACTATCTGGTGATGCAGGGAGTTCCCTTCCGGGAGGCGCATCATGCGGTCGGCGCGGTGGTCAAACTGGCGGAAGTAAACAATGTCCGCCTCGATCAGCTTTCGACTGAATCCGTGCGCGAGGTTCATCCGAAATTTGGAAACGATTGGGCGCAGGTGTTCGATTTGAAGCGGGCCATGGCGATGCGAAAGGGAACGGGAATGCCTGGCCCAGCGCAGGTGAAAAAACAGCTCGTACGGTGGAGGCGGACGCTGACGCCCTAGCGCGAAAAGCCGGGCCAGAAGTTACAAGTCGGGTGCGGGGAATTCCGTGCGAGGATCAGGGTTCTTCCCAAAACGAATTTCGCTTTTAACCCAGGTCTTCCTGCCTGATTCTATCGAGCCTCCACAATGGCCAAAGTCCGCATTCTTCCTGATCGCGTAGCCAATCAAATCGCCGCTGGCGAGGTGATCGAGCGTCCGGCCGCCGTGGTCAAGGAACTGGTGGAGAACGCCCTGGACGCGGGGGCCAGCAGGGTGGAGGTGGAGTTCAGGACTGGCGGGCGCGCATTGATGTGCGTGGAGGACAACGGCACTGGCATGGATCGCGATGACGCCATGCTCGCGCTGGAGCGGCACGCGACGAGCAAGATCAAGGAGGCAAATGATCTGGATCACCTTGCAAGCTATGGGTTCCGCGGCGAGGCGCTTCCCTCGATTGCGAGTGTTTCCCGTTTCACCCTTCAGACACGTGCGAAGGGCGATGACATCGGCACTGAAGTGCTCGTCAATGGCGGCAGGTTTGTTCACGTTCGTGATTGCGGAAGGCCGGTCGGCACCCGGATTGAAGTGGCTCAGCTTTTCAATTCGGTGCCTGCGAGGAGAAAATTCCTGAAGAGCGACCAGACCGAGGCGGCGCACATTGTGCAATGTGTGCGGCTGTATGCGTTGGCCCGCCCCGATGTCGCGTTTGTCCTGATTGAGGACGGGCGCACGATCTTTCGTTCGCCGGAGTGCACCGGCCTGTCTGAACGGGTCGCCGAGATTTTCGGAAAACAGATTGCCGAGTCGCTGGTGCCGATCGATGCGCAGGAGGGGGGGCTTCGCCTTCAAGGTCTCATCGGCAGGCCCGGCATTGGTCGGGCGACGCGCCACGAGATGATAACTTTCGTCAACCAGAGGCCCGTCGACAGCAAGACGCTGAATTATTCTTTGATCGAAAGCTACCAGGAGTCCCTGCAAAAGGGCCGTTACCCGCTGGCTTTTGTTTTTCTGGACGTAGACCCCGCTGCCGTGGATGTGAACGTGCATCCGGCAAAGCGAGAGATCCGGTTTCGAGGTGAGACGGCAGTTCGCGGATTTGTGATCAGGAGTGTGCTGCGGCGGCTGCGAGAACTTGGAGGACAGCCGTTGGCAGAACTGCCTGTGACGGTTGCTCCCTTGCCCCTTCCATCCGCCCAGGGTCTCACCTCGGCATCGGTTGCTGCTGCGAGACTCCCGGGACATTCGGCCACTGAGTCTGTCCTCCTTCCTCCGCGAACTGCTTCCGTTTCAGGCCCTCTTGCGAATACGACCCAGTCGCCGACCCTTGGATCCTCTTCAAGGCAGATGCCGGGTCAGCCCGGGCGCGAAACCGGCGCAGTCCCTGCCGACGCGGCCGGACCCAAGCCTACCGTACCCGCCTGGCGGTATGTGGGATTGGCGCATGGTGCCTATGCCTTGTTCGAGACGGCTGCGGGTCTCGTTCTCCTTGATCGGCGGGCATCACATGAACGGATCTGGTTCGAGCGATTGCAGGCCCAATTCAACTCGGGCCAGGTTCCCAGCCAGCGCTTGCTCCTTGCCGTGCCTGTTGAACTGGATGCGGTTTCCTCGGCGCTGCTGGTCGACAGTCTGGAGTTTCTGAACCAACATGGCTTTGAAATTGTTGAATTTGGGAGAAACTTCTTTCGGATTGAAGGCCTGCCGGGATGGATGGAACCGGGCGATGCAGAGAAATTCCTCCGCGATCTCATCGGGTTGCTTCGTGAGGGGCGCCTTCATACCAAGGAACTCGATCTTGCCCGGGATGAGCTTGCGAGGCTCGCGGTCTCGAAGGCGATTCGCCTTCCGCAGGTGCAGACGGAAAGTGAGATTGCCTCCCTGCTTGGCCAACTGTTTGCCACACGTACTCCATTGACGAGTCCCGCTGGTAAACCGACCTACATTGAGCTCAATCATGGCGAGCTTGCCCGACGGTTTCAGAAATAGACGCTGGCCGGGCGCAGCAATTCGCTGAGTGACATCTGCGGACGCAGCTTGCACTGCGATCCGGCTCATTCAGTCTGACAATCGCCTATTCAAGTCACATCTCGCACTTTTCCACCATGTCCGCTGCCACTCGAAAACCTGTCGCTTCCTCTGCCAAGACATCCAAGAGCCTACCCGTTCAACCGAGCGTCGCAGAAAGCGCGAGCGTCCATTTCAAGCAGTCGATCCTGAGACATCTGACTTCGACCCTGGCGCGTGACCGGGTTACCGCGGTGCCTCGCGATTGGTGGATTGCCACGGCCATGGCCACGCGGGATGCCATTCTCGCCCGGTTGATTGCGACCCAGCGTGTGCACAACGAACAGAATGTACGTCGGCTCTATTATCTTTCGCTGGAGTATCTGATGGGACGTCTTCTGGAGAACAACCTGTACAACACCGATCTCATGGATGCGGCGAAGACTGCGCTGCAGGAACTCGGTGTGGACTTTGAATCGGTTCGTGAGGCGGAGGTCGACATGGGCTTGGGCAATGGCGGTCTGGGGCGCCTTGCCGCGTGCTTCCTGGATTCCCTGGCTACTCTCGATCTGCCGGCGATCGGGTACGGCATTCACTATGAGTTCGGGCTTTTCAAGCAGGAGTTCGTCAACGGCCATCAGATTGAGCATCCGGACGCCTGGATGATGTTCGGCACTCCGTGGGAGGTCATTCGACCGGAGTATACGACGGAGGTACAGGTCTACGGCGAGGTCGAGAATGTGTTCAATGATCGGGGCGACTATCGGCCTCGCTGGGTCAAGACCCGGACCATCCTGGGTGTGCCCTATGACATTCCCATTGCGGGCTACGGAACCAAGACCGTGAATTTCCTTCGACTCTGGGCTTCAAAGTCCACCGAGGAGTTCGATCTGGCGGCCTTCAATTCGGGAGGGTACGTCGAAGCTGTGAGGGAAAAGGCGGTCGGCGAAACCGTTTCAAAGGTCCTCTACCCGAACGACAAGACTGAGAACGGCAAGGAGCTGCGCCTCGTTCAGCAGTACTTTTTTGTCTCCTGCTCTCTGCGTGACATCATCCGGCGACACGTCCGCTCCCCTGGCAATTCATGGAAGAACTTCCCCGAAAAGGTAGCGATCCAGTTGAACGACACCCATCCCGCAGTCGCGGTTGCCGAGTTGATGCGTCTTCTGCTGGACGAGCATGATTTTGAGTGGGATGCAGCCTGGAAGATAGTGACGGCCACGTTTGGCTATACGAATCATACGCTGCTTCCGGAGGCGCTTGAGAAGTGGGGCGTTCCCCTCTTCGGGCGGGTGCTGCCGCGGCATCTTCAGATCATCTACGAGATCAACGGACGCCTGATGGGCCTGGTTGAAAAGAAATGGCCGGGCGACGATTCGAAGAAGCGGGATTGCTCGCTGATTGAGGAGGGCGGCACCAAACACATCCGCATGGCCAACCTTGCGGTAGCGGGTTGCCATGCCGTCAATGGTGTTGCGGCGCTTCACACGCGCCTTCTGAAAAAGGATCTTTTTCCGCATTTTGATGCGCTATATCCCGGCAAGTTCCAGAACAAGACCAACGGCATCACACCGCGCCGCTGGCTGCTGGACTGCAATCCGCGTCTGTCTGCCCTCATCGAGGAAAGGCTTAAGTCCAAGGACTGGGTCAGGGATCTTGACAAACTGAGGGCTCTCGAAGCCCTTGCGGACGATCAGAAATTCCAGCGTGATTTCCTCGCTGTCAAACGGGAGAACAAAAAGGAGCTCGCGGGGATCATCGAGTCGGAGTGCGGCATCGAGGTGTCGCCTGACGCCTTGTTTGATGTGCAGATCAAGCGTCTGCACGAGTACAAGCGCCAGCATCTCAACCTGCTCCACATTCTCGCGCTGTACCGGAGGCTGCTAAGAGATCCCTCGTTGCAGATCATGCCGCGGGTATTCATTTTCGGAGCCAAGGCCGCTCCCGGTTATGATCTGGCGAAGAACATCATACGTGCGATCAACGTTGTGGGCGCGCGCATCAACAGTGACGAGCGCATCGGCGGAAAGCTGAAGGTGGTTTTTCTTCCCAATTATCGCGTATCCCTGGCTGAGCGCATCATTCCCGCAGCGGACCTCTCGGAGCAGATTTCAACCGCTGGAAAAGAGGCGTCGGGCACGGGAAACATGAAGCTGGCGCTCAACGGGGCGCTGACGATTGGCACGCTTGACGGCGCAAACGTTGAAATCCGCGAAGAGGTGGGCGATGACAACATTTTCATCTTCGGGATGACGGTCGAGGAGGTGACGGAGCTGCGATCAAAGGGATACAATCCCTGGAGCATCTACGAGAAGGATGAGGAACTGAGGGCGGTGGTGGACTGGCTCGGGTCCAATTACTTCACACCCGATGAACAGAACGCGTTTGGTGCCGTGCATCACAGCCTGCTGGAAGGTGGAGACCCCTACCTGGTGCTCGCAGACTTCCGATCGTACTCCGATGCGCATGCCAGGGTAGATCTCGCCTACCGCGATACGGCCCGGTGGGCTCGGATGGCTGTGTTGAACACGGCGCGGGTTGGCAAGTTTTCGAGCGATCGCACCATTCTCGAGTATGCGCGCGACATCTGGAACCTTCCACCGGCACGGGTGCCCTGATTTCGGATGCCTGCAGATCAAAACCTGTTGCCGCAGCTTCCCGATCGGAACGAGCGTTTTCGGTTGCGCGTGCCGCTGTCGTGCGTGGACTAGCCGCTGTGTCATCCGCCTATCAGGTCATTGCCCGCAAGTGGCGCCCACAGACATTCGACGATGTTGTCGGGCAGGATCATGTCGTTCGCACGCTGAGGAACGCCATCGAAAGAGGCCGGATCGCGCATGCCTACCTGCTGGTCGGACCGAGGGGTACCGGAAAAACCTCTACAGCGAGGATTTTTGCCAAGGCACTGAATTGTCCGGGTGGCCCCCGGGCGGACTTCGATCCCGATGACCCCGTTGTCAAATCCATCGCCGACGGTACCTCGATGGATGTGATCGAAGTGGACGGCGCGTCCAACAACTCGGTCGATCAGATCCGGGATTTGCGGGATGACGTGCGCTACGCGCCATCACAGGGCAAATTCAAGATCTACATCATTGATGAAGTGCACATGCTCTCCAATCAGGCGTTCAACGCGCTCCTGAAGACGCTCGAGGAGCCGCCGCCCCATGTGAAGTTCATCTTTGCAACCACGGATGTGCAGAAGGTGCTGCCGACAATTTTGTCGCGCTGCCAGCGCTTCGATCTGAAGCCCATCCCGGGCGATCTGATCGTGGCACGGCTGAAGAAGATCGCTGCGGAGGAGAAGGTAAAGGTGGCGGATGCGGCGCTATCCTGTATAGCCCGCATGGCAGAGGGAGGCATGCGGGATGCGCAGTCCATCCTCGACCAGATGATCTCCTTCTGCGGCGCGGAGATCTTGGAGAAGGATGTCCTCGATGTATATGGGCTTGTTTCCGCGGAAACCGTGGCCGGGCTTGCCCAGGCACTGGCCGCTGGCAATCACGCGCGAATAATCGAAATTGTCGATACCTGTGATAGGGACGGACGTGACCTCGTGAGACTGCTGGGCGATCTGCAGGCTCTGGTTCGTGATGCCCTGCTGGATGCCATTTCCAAGGGCGGAAAATCGACCGCACTGGGAGGTGTTGTTCTGACCACGGAGCAGATCACCCGGCTTCTTGACTCCCTCAGGGAAGGCGAGAGCAGTGTGAAGCTGGGACTGGCCGAGCGGATCAATTTTGAGATCACGCTCCTTAAGGCGGTGGAGTCGAGCCGAGCTCGTGCAATCGACAGCCTGATCAAGGAGTTGACGGCCCTTGCCGAGGAATCTTCCGGAGAAACTGAAAACGGCTCAAAAAAAAAGTCCTGACGAGGCTGGAACGGATCGTTGAGAAAATTTCTTCTGCCGAAGAGGAAGCGCTTTCGCAGCGCCACGCTGGCGGCGCCCGCACGACCGCTGAGCGGGGAGGGGTGAACGCGTTGCGAACGGATTCGCTGCCGACTCAAGGGAGCGCGGAAACGTGGGGCGTTGTTCCGAAGGTGGAGGCGGATGATTCCGGAAAGGATGTTGCAACGGAGACGCCCTTCGATGGAGATGAACCGCCACTCGACGTCATCTTTGCAGACGAGAGCTCGGACAGTGCGTCGGAGCCGGAGATGCAGAGGTCCCGTTCGGAAAGGTCCTCGAACGAGGATGATATCGCTGACGGAAAGCCTCTGCCTTCAGTGGATGAACTCGTTGCGCGTCTGCCCGCAGAGGTTCGTGAAACCATGGAGACACTTTTTCGCGCAAGATTCACCAGGGTCACGCGCGTGCCTCGTTCGGCGTTGAATGCGCGTGCGAATGACGATTCTGGCAAGAAGTAATGCGACGCTGGAACTCGGATGGGAATACAACTGCAGGTTGCCGCGCTTATTCCGTCCAAGTACCATCGAGTGGCTGCCTGCCCT
>CAUJJL010000176.1 GCA_963205455.1 Verrucomicrobiota bacterium | reverse complement strand
CGTGATCACACGCAAGGCGCTGATTCATTCCGTCTGGGGAATTCACGCGGACATCCGCAGTCGCTCGCTCGATCAATACATCGTCAAGGTCCGCGATCTTTTCCTGGAGCACGGGATCAAGCTGGACATGTTCCGCACGGTCCATGGCGTCGGTTACATCTTCGACCCGGAAGGCGTATCCCGCGAAGGCTTGGCGGAAGAGGCCCCCGCAGGCACCTGACCGGACGCCTCGGCAGCCGTTTGCGGCTCAGAAGAGTTCCCGCTGGGTGTAGCGTTTCTGCGCCTCGGCAAGGCAGTTCTTCATTTCGAGCTCTCCCAGCAGGCGGAACAGCTCCGACACATCAGGCTCGGCACGCACCGCGGGTCGCGTGGGCAGTGTCAGATTCAGGGTGGTGAGCCGCCGATTCAGCCGGAGCGCGTCCGCCCTCGTCGCAATAGCCGCCTGAAACCTTTCCGGCTTCAACTCCGCGGCCGCGGCAAGTACACCGTCAAGCGATCCGAACTGCTGCAGCCATTTCGCCGCCGTCTTCGGCCCAACTCCCTCAAGCCCCGGGATATTGTCCGACGCATCGCCCACGAGCGCCAGGTAGTCGGCGATCTGTGTCGGCGGCACTCCGAATTTCTCGAGAACACCCGTGGCTGTCAGCAGGCGCCATCCGAGCTTCGGATTCGCAGACGGTGGTGGCAGCATGATCTGAACACGATCATCCACGATCTGGGCAAAATCCTTGTCGGAACTCACGATCAGAACATCGTGCCCCGCCTGTCCCAAAGCCACCGCCTGAGAGGCGAGCAGGTCGTCGCTCTCCACTCCCTCCTGTTCGACACCCACCAAACCCATCGCCTTCGTAAGCGATCTCACGTACGGCAACTGCCGCTCAAGCGCCTCGGGCATCTCCTCGCGCTGGGCCTTGTATTCCGGGAGCAGCGCCAGGCGATCCTGCGATCCGCCAAGGTCAAAGAACGCCACAACTCCATCAGGTCGCTCCTGATCCTCGAGCTTCCATACCGATTTAACCCATCCATGCAGCGCGTTCGTGGGAAAACCATCCGCGCGGGTAAGCTCCGGAATCGCGAAGAAGCAGCGGTACGCAAGATTGAATCCGTCGATAAGAAGCCATTTGGCCATGCACCAGCGAAACGCCCCCGCGCGCGCTGCGCCAGCGCAGAATGGTCACTTCACAGTTCCTCGCGACGCCGATTTCTCCGGAGTCACAATCGTAGGGTTCTGGAAGAGCGAACTGGGGGGTACACTTCCGACAGTCTGCTTTTTGGGAGAACCGCCGGGACTCACAAGATTGGCCGTGACAAAGATCAGCAGATTGCGCTTCTGCGAACTCTCTCCTTTCGAGCGGAACGCGCGCCCGAAGAGGGGGATGTCGCCGAGCACAGGTACCTTGTCATGAACCTTCTTCACTTCCTCGCGCGTGAGCCCGCCCATCACGAGCGTGGCACCGTCCCACAAGGTTACCTTCGTGCTGACTTCTCTCACCGAAAAGACAGGCTGATAAAAACCCGGTGGCACCGTCACCGTTCGGCCGCCCGACACCGCAACGCTGGGACCACCGTACTCAACGAAGCCCTCGAACTCCGTCACCTTGGGAGCGAGGTCCAGGCTGATCGAATAATCATCCTCCTCCACCGTCGGGGTCACCTTCAGCTCAACACCCACATTCCTCGTGGTGAAATCCTGCGGCGTCCCCGCCGTGATGGTCACGCCGGCCGCCCCTCCGCCCAGACCATCGGCTGCCGTGCGCCCGGTTCCGACCTGACTCTGAATCTCCCCGTAACTCTGGGGAAACCGGAGTTCCTGCGCCACGGTAATCGTTGCGGCATTGCCCGAAAGGACCGTGACGCGCGGCGCACTCAGGAGGTCGCTTCCTGACTTCTGCGCAAGCAACCGGACGATCGCGTTCACGTTGAAGTCACCCACAATGCCTGAAATCGCCGCAAGACTTGCGGCTTCGCCCGCCAGTGCCACCGCACCCGGCAGTCGTGGGGCTGCAGTGCTCGCAACGGCCTGGCTGTCGATCACGATGGAATTCCCGTTGGCAGATCCGCTGAAGGCAGCGCTCAGCGTCCGGTTTACGCGATCCGTCGTGTAGGATTGGGACGAATCGTAGACGGTCTTGCCGGAGATCGGATCCGTGCGCGGATGGGCCTGCCGCCCGATGTTCCAGGTGACTCCCATTTCATCAAGCGCACCCTGCTGCACCTCCATGAACTTGGCCTCGATTTCAACCTGCCGGACGTCGTTGTAGCGATTGAGGATGTTGCGAATGCGCTCCAGATTGCGCGGCGTCTGGGTCACGATCATCGCGGATCCGTCATAGGCCAGACTTGCCCCGGGAGTGGAATCGAATACCACGCCCGCGGATTGAAGGAAGGCTCTCAACGCCCCCGCCTCGCCTCCCCCGGCAGCAAAACTCGCCGCAGCCGCGGCGGTCGAAACTGCAAGTTCGCCTCCTTTGGATCCGAAAGCATCCGTCGCCGCACCCGCGGTGGGTGAATGGCTCCCCCCGATTCCGGTCATGCGTATCACGGTGGATCGCGCGATCGGAAAGAAGGCCGTGTCGAGCGCGGAGGTCTCCCCACCCGGTCGAATCACCACGGCATCCTGCTGCACCTCGTACTGATAGCCCACGGAATCGGTCACAAAATCCAGCACGCGCTTCAGCGACAAATTGCGCAGGCTCAGCGTCACCGCAGGATTTCGGTCCGACAAATCCAGAAGCACGACATTCACCCCCTTGGGACCTTCAGAAGACGAATCGAACTCCTCCGCGAGCAGGCTCAGGCTCTGGGCAACCCGCCCCAGTTCGACCCGGTTGAAACTCACGCTCGGAATCTGGATCGATGCCAGTTTCTGAACAAGGGGAAGCGACTGGCCGCTCACCGCGTTACTCTGCGGCGATCGTTCCTCAAAAACGGCGGGCCTTTGCCACGCCTTTGTGACGTCCTCAACCATCGCGGACCGCATGTGCTCACGCGAGCGGGCATCGGAGGCGGCACGCTCCGCGGCGATTCGTCCCAGCAACGCCCATGCCTCGCGGTGATCCGGATCGCCACGCACCACGCCCAGCAACGTTTCCTCCGCCAATGCAGAATCTCCCGCAAGGTATTGTGCCCTGCCCTTGCCGAAGAGTTGCGGAATATCCGGCATCGATAAATTCTGCGCGGCGATGTCTCTATCCCCAGGTGTCGCTGTCGGTGCGCTTACTACGCGAGCTTCGAAGTCACCAGTCCGGACGTCCATCTCCTCCTGTTCGCAGAAGCCCACCGACAAGCAGAAGCCACTCAGACCGATGGCGACCGCGACACATTGAGCACAAAATCCAAGGGTTCGAATTGAAGGCATGGCAAGGATCATTGCACCGAGGACTGCTCGCCCGGACTCGACACACGTGCGCCCGGCCGCTGGCGCACCAAACCGGATTGCGCAATCGCGAACACGGAGTCGCTTATGGACTCAACCACCGGGACATGAAACCGCCTCATATCCGACGAGCCTCCGTCAACGGGCTCCCTGATCACCTCCACGGATGCGTCCTCCGGATTCACCGAAGCGATCCTGAATGATGCCACGTCAAGGGTAACCGACGAATGCGGCAACGCGATGCCTGTCTCCACGGCTCCGGCCGAACGGTAGCGTATCCATGGATCCCCTACAAACCGCCGCTCCTTCGTGCTGAGTGTCACCCGATCTCCCGTCAAAGCATTTCTGACCTGTGCTTCCGCAACCTCCATCGGACATGCGCCTTCATCGGGATCAGCGAGCATCTTGCGCAAAACCATCAGCTCCTCGACAACCTGGGCCATTCCGCCAAGTGCCGAGCCCTTGCGCGCGACAAGGATGGCGCCATCCGACGCATTCTCAAAGATGCCAAAGGCCTCCCCATCCTGGGTCAGCCCATAGCCTACGAGTTGAACCGGAAAGGGCTGGCGGACAATCGCCAGAACCTCGATTCCAAATCCGGGTTCGGAGGGCGCTTCGTGTTCGGAACCAGGCCCATTCCTTTCAGGCGATGTGAGGCTCCATGAACCGTTCTCATGCAACTGCCATAACTGCGGTGGTGCAAACACCTCAAAGCACCAGCCATCCCCCCTTTCCTGATCCGGAGGATCCGTCCAGACTGCGGGTGATGCCATCGTCACATCCTCCGGCAGCAACATCCCGCCCGGAGCCGCGGCCTCCATTGACGGAATAGTTGGCACTGCTTCCTCCAGGTCCAGGGGTTGCATTTCGAGCCAGAAATACTCCGAGAGCACAAGCCCGATACCCAGCGCGGACCATGCCATGATTTTCAATCGCGTACTCATCCCGAGACCTCGCCTTGGATCTGGGATGCATTCGCGGCATCACCATGTATCCATTCTGCTGTGACAACAAAGCGCGCATCAGCGGGCACCAGCCCGCGCAATTCTCCAACGGAGCCCACCCGTCCTGTCGGTCGCACACGCGCATCAGCGTCCTTTCCCGCTACTTCGAGGCTATGAGCCTCGACGGTGGAGACGCACCAGGGTGCGCCGCATCCGGCGAGATGATTCAGAAATCGTCGAAGGCTCGCTGTGCTTCCAATGAAGCCCACTCGGAATGCGAGGCTCTCCAGACCCAATTTTCTTGCGACGCCTGTACCGGCATCAGGGGTGAAGTAGTCTGCGGCATCCCCGCCAACCTCCTGTCCGGTGGTCACCGACGCCGCACGCTCGGTCCTTCCTGCTGCCGACGCCGGTCGCTCCCTTCGCACGGATTCAATACGTTTGGGTCCCGCGGCAACAAGCGCGGCGACGAGGTCCTCTATTGCGGTACTCTGCAGCGCGAGAAGAGGGATCAGGTCAGCCGTCGGCGCGACACTGGCATATGACGCAAATCCAAATCTCATGCCCGCGGGAATCTCGATGTCCTCGGCGAGGCAGAGTTCAGTCAGGCCGTCGGCAAATCGCGCGAGATCAAAATACGCTTCGGCACGCTCTGAGGTGCCCGCCGATGTCGCTCCCAGGTGGAGTTGTGCCGCACGCCCGAGCACCGCCGATCGGGTCTCCTCCAAAGACTTCATCGCCGCTAGCCGCGCCGCTTCGCTGCGTTCAAGCACCGCAGACGAAGGCTGCGGCTGCAGTGAGTGCAGCCGCAGCAGTTCCCGGGTGGCTGCCTCCATTTTTTCGCGTGACCGGACGCCATCCGCTCGGAAATGCATGACGACAAGACCTTCCGCCAGGAGGGCAGACAGGCAGCCAGCCAGGAGGATTCCGGCGCGCAGGAAAATGAGGCTCGGACGTTTCATGCGTGCGATCTCATCAGAGCGTTTCGCTCCGGTTCATCCTGAGCACGACTTCAAATCCCAGGATCCCCTCGCGGCTTCGATCAAAGCGCTCCTGTTCAAAGGAGGCAACGAACGGTGATGCGGACATCGCCTCAAGAAAGGATCGCACCCTCGTTTCCGCGCTGGAAGGGGATGCTTCCGACGGCTGCTCAAGCACGCGCCCCGTCATCACCATGCGCGCGCCGAGGGACGGCGAAGGCATTCCTGCACCCGTGAGTGGTTGAAGGCGGTCGAGCCACATGTCCCCCGCGCTGCTCAACCGTGCCTGGAGTTCCGCGAAGAATCGCACCCAATTGCTGCGCGCCGCCGAAAAACTCCGCCACCGCGCGATCTCAGCTCCCGCTTTCTCAATCGCCTTCAGGTTCCCTGCGATGCGCGCGCGATTTCGATCTAGCGCACGAACCTCATCCTCGATTTCACCCGCACGCCGCCCCACCGCCACCGCCGAGGTGCGAAATGAAATCATCGGCGGCACAAGCGCCACCGCAGCCATGGCAGCAATTCCCAGCATCAAGGGCTGCCGACGGGAAAGTGCAGCAGCATGCGTCATGGAGACTCCGAGCAGATTCAATCCACCCGGAGTCTCGAACAGCATGACCCGGGCGACAGCCGCGAGTTCCCCGCATCTGCCGACATCAATGCCACGTGGCAGCTGGACGGATTCGCTTCCCTCAAACATTGATGCCGGATCACAATTTCGGACCACGACCCTGAGTTTCCTCGAAAGTTCGGGACAGAGTTCCGGCACACAGGTTCCTCCGCCCAGCAGGCAAATCTCAATCGAAGGCACGACACCCGCGGGCTGGCGTTGATTTACGATTGCACGCGTCAATTCGAGCTGAAGTCGGTCCGTAAAGATATCACGACTCCGACGAAAGGCGTCTCCGATTTCATCCGAGCCGGACATCTCACCCCGGGTACTCTCCGATCGCCGGGTCGTCGGCGACTCACTCACGTGCGTGGCATCGTCATGGCACAGGCCGCGTTTCAGTCGTTCGGCATCCACGATCGACAGCGACAATTCATCGGCAAGGATTCGCGTAAGGGTGTTTCCGCCCACCGGAAGGATCCGCACGGTCTTCCGTCCGTTCTCCACATGCAGAAACCGCGTCGCCGTTGCACCAATCTGCGCAAGCGCCAGGGCAATTCCCTCCTTTGCACTCCCCTGCAGCAGGGTGTGGAGCGCGGACACTTGAGGGACAACAGCATCGACGACAAATCCCACGCTCTCGATCGGGTTTGTACAGCGATCGATCTCCGTCCGATCAATCGAGGCCATCACCCAATCATCCTTACCCTTTGATGCTCCTGTCCGCAGATAGACGCGGGACCGTTCTTCAGCGCCTTTGCCCAGAGCCTGCCTACCTTCAAATTCCAGCGACCGCAGCGTGTTGGCGCGATCAAGCATTGCCACGGAAAGGTGCGTCACGCCCACCGGTGGGCTCGGCAGGCTCAGCGCGACCCGCCGCGTCCCGCCGAGACGGCGCCTGATACGCTGCCAGATCGCCGCTTCCGCTTCGCTGCGTGCCTGCGGATCGTTTCCCATGCTGGGCAACAGCTCTTCACAGGCCCATGCCTCCAATTTCAAAGAAGCTTTCCTGGTCCGCGAAAACACAGCTCCTGCAAAGTGGCTCGCTCCCCAATCGAGAATCGTCACGCTGTCCGGTGTCATGCACGCACCTTATCGCAATCGTATGGCCATTCAAGCCAATAATTCCATTAAAATGCGATTACTGAATTAATTAATGACGATGAGCCTTTTGCCAACGCTTCCGTACAAAATCGCGGTCCTTGTTTTTATCGAAAACTCCCACGGAGAACACTTGCTGCTCCTTCGAGCCAAACCGCCCAATCTCGGCTCATGGAGTCCCATCGGCGGAAAGCTGGAGATCACAACTGGCGAATCGCCCTTCGAATGCGCGGTCCGCGAAACGGAAGAGGAAGTCGGTTTTCAAATCACGACCGCTGACCTCCACCTCTTCGCCATGATTGCTGAAAAGGCCTACGAGGGACAATCCCACTGGCTGCTCTTTCTCTTCCGCTGTCGCCGAACACTCGACGTCCTTCCTGCAGCGATGGAAGAAGGTCGATTCGGTTTCTTTAGCCGGAGCGCTATCAATGCGCTTCCCATTCCAGAGACGGATCGCGTCGCCCTGTGGCCGGTCTACGACCGCTACCGCGATCGGTTTGTCGCCCTGCGCGCCGACTGCGCACCGGGCAGGGAACTGCACCTGACGACGGAGCAGATCTGCTGATCGAGGCGGGCAAAAATCACGAACCGAGCCGCTTGACGTACCTGCGACTCTCTCCCTGTCTCTCTTCAGGCGTTTTAGTCCACGTCCTTCGCCGGTAAACCCACGGCCCGCTCCGCTATTTTCCAAATTCCCATGCCACTGGTCACTGCAGACACCCTCAAGCCAAGTTATGATGCGATTGTAGTCGGTTCAGGCGCGGGAGGAGGTCAAACAGCCTACACGCTTACGCTCGAGGGCATGAAGGTGCTGATGCTGGAGGCGGGCCGCAACTACGTGCCCGAGCAGGAGACCGCGATGTTCCAGACAAATCGGGAGGCCCCCCTTCGCGGCGCTTCCACACCCGACAAGTACTTTGGGTTTCATGACGCAACGGTCGACGGCGGCTGGCAGGTTCCAGGGGAACCCTACACCCAGGCGTCAAATGATCCCAAACAGGAGTTCACTTGGTGGCGCGCACGCATGCTCGGCGGTCGAACGAACCATTGGGGACGCCTTTCGTTCCGCAATGGACCCTACGATTTCAAGCCAAAATCCCGCGATGGTCTCGGTTTTGACTGGCCCATCCGCTACGAAGATCTCGCCCCTTACTATGACAAGGTGGAGATGCTGATCGGAGTTTACGGCAACAACGACGGTCTGGAAAATACCCCCGATTCCTCCCCCGGTGTCCTGCTGCCTCCTCCCAAACCACGCGTCTTCGAACTGCTCATGCAAGACCGTGCGAAGCGCCTGGGCATACCGGTTGTCGCAGCCCGCCGGGCCGTGCTGACCCAGCGCCTCGACTACGAACACCTGCCCGCCAAGCTGCATCCCGGCAATCTGTTTGCCCAGCGGATCGTGAAAGAGGCCATGCAGGGTCGCGCGGCCTGTTTCTGGGCCACGCCCTGCGGGCGCGGCTGTTCGATCCGGGCGAACTATCAATCGACAACCGTCCACCTGCCGCCCGCCATGGCGTCGGGCAATCTCGATCTCCTGACCGACGCCATGGTCCGCGAGGTCACGATGAACAAGCACGGCCGCGCCTCCGGCGTCACATTCATCGACCGCAAGACGGGACGCGAGGGACATGCCGCGGGGCGCATCGTCATCCTGTCTGCAAGCGCGTGTGAATCCGTCCGTATCCTTCTGAATTCAAGAACAGCGCAATTTCCCAACGGTGTGGCCAACTCCAGCGGCCTTGTCGGCAAGTACCTCATGGACACTGTCGGCGCAAAGTTGTCCGGACAGATTCCGCTCCTGGAAAACCTTCCACCCCTCAATGAAGACGGCGCGGGTGGAAACCATGTCTATGCCCCGTGGTGGCTCTACAAGGAACAACTCGCGGGCAAGCTCGGCTTCGCCCGTGGCTATCACATCGAATACGGGGGAGGAAGGGGCCTTCCGAGTGCAGGCACCGGGTCAGGCATGGAATGGCTCACCGGTGGAAGCTACGGCCGCAAATTCAAGGAGGATGTCCGCCGATACTACGGATCATTGGTCAGTTTCTCGGGACGAGGGGAAATGATTCCCAACGAAAAGTCGTTCTGCGAAATCGACCCCGACAAGAAGGACAAATGGGGAATTCCCGTGCTTCGTTTCCACTGGCAGTGGTCCGAACACGAAACGCGACAGGCCGCGCACATGGTGAAGACGTTTGCCGAGGTCATCCGTGAAATGGGCGGCCGCGTCAACGGACCGGTCGAAACGGATGGCTCCAAGGTCATCATGCCGGGAGGCTTCATCATCCACGAAGTGGGCGGCACCATCATGGGTGAAGATCCGTCCAGCTCCGTCACCAACCAGTGGTGCCAAACCCACGATGTGAAAAACCTCTTCCTTACGGACGGCGCTCCGTTTCCCTCCAACGCGGACAAGAATCCCACGCAGACCATCATGGCCCTGGCCTGGCGCACCTCCGACCACATCGTTTCAGAAGCAAAAAAGCAGAACCTATGAGCGCCAACGACTCCCCCCCTGAAACCGGTTTCAGTCGCCGGATCGAACGCCGGGCAGCGATCAAATGGATGATGACCGCCGCGGCCAGCCTGCCTCTTGCCCAGCTTCGCATTCGCGGCGCATCACCCACCGCAATCGACGCCAAGGGCTACGGCACCGACCCTGATCTGATCCGATCGTACAATCCAGGCGACTTCTGGCCGCTTACCTTGACCGATGCGCAACGCCGCACGACGGCCGCACTTTGCGACACCATCATTCCCGCGGATGGGAAATCGCCCGCTGCCTCCGCGGTTGGTGTGGTCGACTTCATCGACGAATGGATCAGCGCGCCCTACCCCCAGCAGCGCGAACATCGTCCGATCATCCTCGACGGCCTTGGCTGGATGGATCGTGAGGCAGCTTCGCGATTCAAGAAAGGCTTTGCTGATCTGGCCGACAATCAGCGCAACGCGATCTGCGACGACATCTGCCTCGAGTCCGCGGCAAAACCCGCCTTCGCCAAGGCAGCCGCCTTCTTTGCGCTGTTCCGGAATCTCACTGCGGGCGGATTCTACACGACACCCGAGGGCACGAAGGATCTCAACTACATCGGCAACGTTCCGCTCGCCACCTTCGACGGTCCGCCTCCGGAGGTCCTCAGGCAAGTCGGACTGGCCTGATTTTCCTCCTCGCCGGAGGTGGTAAACCTCATGGGCGGCCGGATTCCAGCCCGCCGCACTACAAGCAAAGCCGCCACTTTGCGTACAGTCGCATGCAACAGGGTGCCCGACATTCGGATTGAATCATATCGGATCCCGATATGAAATCGACCTCTTATGTCCGCGCCTTCGATCGCGTCCGAATCCACCAGCCAACACGTCACTGATCGCCTGTCGGACTTCAGTACAAACCGACGGGTACTGCTGCTCTGCGCGCTTTCCGTTCCCATCGGTATCATCGGTGCCTTCGTTGCCAAGGTGCTCCTGTGGTTGATCGCGGTCTTCACGAATGCGGCGTTCTTTCTGAAAATTTCCAGCGAGCCTGTGACTCTCGACGGACATCATTTCGGAGCCTGGGGAGTCGCAGTTCCCGTCATCGGGGGACTGATCATCGGTTTGATGGCACGCTATGGTTCAGAGAAAATTCGTGGACACGGAATCCCCGAGGCGCTTGAGGCCATCCTTCTCGGTGGCAGCCTGATCAATCCGAAGGTTGCCGTGCTCAAACCCGTCTCGTCTGCGGTGTCGATCGGCACGGGTGGTCCCTTCGGAGCGGAAGGCCCCATCATCATGACCGGCGGAGCTTTCGGTTCGATGTTTGCCCAGCTCTTCCACCTGACTGCCGCGGAACGCAAGACCCTGCTCGTCGCCGGCGCCGCGGCCGGTATGGCGGCCGTGTTTTCCACTCCCATCGCAGCCGTTCTCCTCGCGGTGGAACTGCTCCTCTTCGAATGGAAACCTCGCAGCTTCATCCCTGTGGCGGTGGCTGCCGCCGTCGCTTCCGTCGTCCGTGTGCCGCTTCTGGGCGCGGGACCGATCTTCCCTGTCGTTCCGCACGGACCCCTGGGCGCCGAGGCGCTCGGCTTGGCATTGATCGTGGGTGTCGGCGCGGGACTGCTCTCCGGCGGACTCACCGCTCTGGTCTATTTCTGGGAGGATCTGTTTGCACGCCTGCCTCTCCACTGGATGTGGTGGCCCGCGCTGGGCGGATTGGCCATCGGGCTGGGTGGTCTGATCGATCCGAGGGTGCTCGGCGTCGGCTACGAAACGATCCACGGACTCATGCGGGGCGAACTCCTTGCCGGGGCGCTGATCAGCCTGCTTGTCGCCAAGAGCCTCGTCTGGGCCATCGCCCTCGGTTCAGGAACTTCGGGCGGCGTGCTCGCTCCCCTGCTCATGATGGGCGGATCGCTGGGTGCGATGGTCGGCCTCGTCACACACGTGGGTGACCCCGGCCTGTGGAGCATGGTCGGCATGGCCGCCATCATGGGCGGCACGATGCGCTCCCCGCTCACCGGCATGATTTTTATCCTCGAACTGACCCACGACCTCAACAGCCTGCCCGCATTGATGATCGGCAGCGTTGCTGCGCTGTGCGTCACGGTTCTGCTTCTCCGCCGCTCAATCCTCACTGAAAAACTTGCACGCCGAGGCCAGCACATCGCCCGCGAATACAGCGTGGATGTCTTCGAACTCATGCGCGTCAGTGATGTCATGGACCGCAAGCCGCCCGTTGTATCTGCCGACACGACGGTCGCCTCACTCGCAGACCGCATCGCGCGCGGTGATCCCGCGGTCGCCACCCGCCAAGGGACACTCATCGTCGATGCAGCAGGATCGCTCGCCGGAATTGTCACACGAAGCGATCTCATGAAAGTTATCCAGGCCGGGACGGCGGGCAACACGACCTTGCTTGAAGCAAGCAGCAAGGACCTCGCTGTCACCTATGCCGACGTCACGCTGCAGGACGCAATCGCACTGATGCTCAAACGTGGCATCGGTCGCCTTCCCGTGGTCGATCGCGATCACCCTACCCGCCTGGTCGGTTACCTCGGTCGCGCGGACATCCTCGCCGCCAGGCTTCGCCGGCAGCAGGAGGAGGAGCGACGAGAACGCGGCCCGATCCTCGGCGGCGGCAGATAGTGCGCGCCAACCCGAGGGAAATCTGCGGTGCAATGCTTCCGCCAGTTTCGCGACCTTGTCATGACAGTCGCCGACAGCTTTGCTGGGGCATGATCCCAAATCCCCTCGCCGCCTCCCTTCGGCTGCTCATCGCAGTCGGAACCCTTTGCGGAGGCTCATCGCTCTTCGCAGCCAACACTGACCGCCACGTAGTGTTGATCTCCATCGATGGATTCCCCGCCTACCTGTGGCATGATGCAACCATCCCCCTGCCCAACCTGCGCAAACTCGCGGCCTCGGGAGTAGCGGCCAAGGCGATGTCAACAGTCAACCCAACCATCACCTGGCCGAATCACACCACTCTCGTGACTGGAGTGACTCCGCGGCGTCATGGTGTCCTCTACAACGCTTGGGTAGGTCGCGGCGGACCTGGCCAGCCGATCAAGCGCGACCAATGGGTTGATCGCGACAAGTTGGTCCGCGTGCCAACCGTCTACGATGCCGCTCATGCCGCTGGGCTCACGACTGCGGAGTCGGATTGGGTGGCCATCACGCGAGCCCCGACCGTCAACTGGAGTTTCGCCGAACTCCCCGACCGGAACAATCCGCTGGTCCGGGAAATGGTTGCTGCCGGTGTCGCAAAACAGGAAGAGATTGCGGCTGCTGCGAGTGGAAAACGCAACATTGTGTGGCGCGATGAGATGTGGCTGCGCGCAGCCACCTTCGCCTTTGAGCGTCATCATCCCAATCTGCTGCTCCTGCATTTCCTGAACACCGATTCGTCGCATCACCGTTACGGCCCAGGCACACTTGCCGGCACGTCTGCCTTGGCTCTCGCCGACCGCCTTGTCGGGGAGATGCTGCGCTCGATCGACGCGAGCGGACTCCGTGAAAGGACGACCGTGATGATCGTGAGCGACCACGGCTTCAAGAAGGTCAGCCAGTACGTCTATCCCAATGTCATCCTGAGAAAGGCTGGCTACCTCAAGACGGCTGGGGCACGTGTTGTGAGTTGCGACGCCTATGCCGGCACCCAGGGGGGCATGGCATTCGTGTATGTCACCGATCCCTCGCGGCGGGAAGAATTGCTGCCGACACTCATGGAGCTGTTCCAAGAATCAGAGGGAGTCGATCGCGTGATCGACGGCAGGCAGGGGCCGTCGCTCGACATGCCGCTGCCATCGGAGAATGAAGCGATGGGTGACATCATCCTTTTCGCAAAACTAGGTTTCGCGATGAGCGGAGGCGCAGCCGGTGAGCACAGTGTGGGACCGTCCACCGACTACGGCGGCACCCACGGATTTCTCTCTTCGGATCCGGAGCTGGACGCCATTTTCATTGCGGCAGGAGCTGGCATCAAACGGGGAATCGAAGTCGATCGTGTCAGCAACCTTGATGTTGCCCCCACCATCGCCCATCTCCTCGACGTGCCCCTTCCTACCGCGGACGGCAAGGTCATGAGGGAAATTCTCGAGTAGCGCTCCAACCCGCCTCTTCGGTCGCGACCGCTGGCTCCCGCTCCATCCTTCGAGGCAACGGTGAACCGGATCCGCACTCTATCCATCTGGGGTTGAATTTCCCGCACTTGTGTCGTGCGTCATCAATCATCACGCTCCCGTCCTTGCTATTGCCTCCAATGCCCATCCCCTCCCTTTCCCGTCGTGATTTCCTCGCCATGTCGGCCTCATTGCTGGGTGCCGCTGTCGCCGCCAAGGCAGGCACCTCCGACTCGGAGCCCATCATCGACATTCATCAGCACGTTCCGTATAGCGGGCGCACGGCGAAACAACTGCTCGCACATCAGAAGGCGATGGGCATCACGTTTACGATTCTCCTTCCCGCCGGCTCCCGGTTTGGCTTGGCGGCGGGCGTCAATCCGTATCCCGACACAAAAGCCCTGGCGGAAGAGCATCCTGATCGCTTCCGCTGGTTTGCCAATGAAGTGAGCGATCAGCCCGACGCCATCGCCGTGATGCGTCGCCAACTGGAAGCGGGCGCAATCGGCATCGGCGAGCAGAAGTTTGATGTCGATTGCGACTCCTCAGCGATCGAGCGCGTAGCGGCGCTCGCCCGTGAATTCGATGTCCCCGTGCTCCTCCATTTCCAGCAGGGAGCTTACAATCACCACCTGGAGCGTTTTCATCACATTCTCGAAAAATTCCCCTCGGTGAATTTCATCGGGCACGCTCAGACATTCTGGGGTAACATCTCCAGGGACTACGATGAGTCCGTGCTCTACCCGAAGGGACCGGTCAAGCCGGGTGGACTCACGGACCGCCTGCTCGCGGACTATCCCAACATGTTTGCCGACCTTTCTGCAGGCTCCGGATACCAGGCTTTCATTCGCGACGAGGATCACGCGCGGGCCTTTTTCGCGCGACACCAGGACAAGCTGCTGTACGGAAGCGACTGCTCGGATCCCGTGGGGCGCGGCCCTGCATGCTCCGGCTCACTCCAGATTCTCTCCGTGAAGCGGTTTTCCCCGGACAGAAAGGCCGAGCGCAAGATCCTTTACGGAAACGCCCGGCGCGTGCTGAAGCTGACGAATCTTCCCGCCTGACCGGCCTATCGTTTCTTGCCCTTCCCGCCGGCCGCGGGAGCCTTTCCACCTTCGACGGGATGCGGGTGCACCGCCTTCACCAGCGCCTGCATCTCTGCCAAGGTAGCTGCGTAGGCAGGATTGCCCGCCAGATTGCTCATCTCACCGGGATCTGCACGAAGATCGTAAAGTTCCCGTCCCGCAGCGCCGCGATTCCACTCCATGTAACTCCAACGTTCCGTCCGCACACTGTATCCAGGACTTCCCGGACGCTGCACCTGTGTGTATGCCGGATGATCCCAGCGCGCTTCCGGGTTCTCCAAGAGCGGGCGCAGACTTCTTCCCTCCACCGCTGTTGGCACCGCAATGCCCGCGAGATCCGCAATCGTGGGGTACATGTCGAGCAATTCAACGGTTCGAGGCGATGGCTTTCCCGGGTGCTTTGGCTTGGGAGGAACGATGATCAGCGGCACTCTCGCAGAGTTCTCGTAGAGGCTCTGCTTCATGAACAGGCCGTGATCACCCAGATGATACCCATGGTCGCTCCAGAAAACGACGATGGTGTTGTCTCGAAGCTTCAGTCGATCCAGCGCATCCATCACCCTGCCAACCTGGGCATCGACGAAGGAAAGTGTCGCATAGTACGCACGCACGGTTTCGCGCGCCTGCTCCGACGTCGCGCCGAGCAGCGGCCAGGGCTGGTTTGACGCAAGCGCTGCCGCAGGCACCGTGTCGCGGTAATTCACCGGGACAACCGGCAGCTTGATTTCATCGAGCGGATACAGATCGAAATACTTCGCCGGAACAATGTAGGGGCAGTGGGGCTTGTAGAAACCCACGGCCAGAAAGAAAGGCCTGTCCTTGTTTTCTTCAAGCAGGCGGATGGCCTCAGTCGCCACCTTGCCATCGGTGTAGTCCTCATCCTTCCCATCCCTGTCGGCGTACATCGAAAGCGACGATCCCAGGCCGCGTTTCGGAGTGTAATTGATCACACGCGATTCAAGCGTCTTGTCCCGTCCGCTGGGATTCACGACCTTGTCCCAGGAGGCTGGATCATCGAGCCCGCTGGTGCCGATCTCCCCGGGATTTCCATAGTGGTAGATCTTTCCGACCCGCGCGGCAAAATAGCCGTGCTTCATGAAGAGCTGCGGCAGCGTCACGACGTCCGGCAGCCCCTGGCGGAAATGATAGCGAAGATCGAACACGCGCGTCATATCCGGCCGCAAGCCGGTCATGACGGATGAGCGGCTTGGCGAACAGAGGGGGAACTGGCAATAGGCACGGTCAAACCGCACGCCTTCCGCGGCCAATCGATCAATGCTGGGCGATTTCACCAACGGGTGCCCATAGGTACCGAGATCGTTATTCATGTCGTCGACCGAAATGAACAACACATTCGGACGCTGGGCTCCGAACACCGGTGATATGAGACCCATCGCAATCAGCAACACAGTCAGGGCAGGCAGCAGAAGTCGTTTCATGATCCGAACAGGAGCAGACAATGGGCGTGTTGGCAATTTTCCGTCGACGGCGCAAAAGTCACTCAGGGAGTCGTCACGACAAGGGATGCATTGGTCCCTCCAAACCCAAAGCTGTTGGCCAGCGCGGCGCGGATCGGTTTCCGAACAGCCGAGTTGGCCGCAATCTGGAGACCAAGCGCCTCAATTGCCGGATCCAATTGGCTGAGATTGATCGTCGGTGGCACCACGCCGTCACGGATCGCAAGCACTGCGGCAAAGGCTCCCATCGCACCCGCCCCGCCGAGGAGATGACCCACCATCGACTTTGTCGCGCTCACGTGCAGGCGCTGCCTGTTCTCGGCAAACACCGACGCAATAGCCGCCGCCTCCTCTCCATCGCCCCCCGGAGTCGATGTAGCATGGGCAGAAACAAAATCGATGTCGGTGGGAGCCAGACCCGCCGTCACGAGCGCCCTGCGCATGGATCGCTGCGATCCCTCCGCGGCTTCCGCCAGCGACGACAGGTGGTAGGCATCCGCCGACGCACCATAACCGCGGATCTCGGCGTAGATTCTTGCACCGCGCCTGAGAGCCTGCTCGCGCTCCTCAAGCATAAAAACGACCGCACCCTCGGACAGGACAAATCCGTCGCGTCCCGCGTCATAGGGCCGCGACGCCTCCCCCGGAGAATCATTGCGGGTCGACAGCGCCCTCATCTGCGCGAAGGCACCAATCGCGAGCGGAGTCACCGTCGACTCCGCTCCTCCGGCAATCATCGCATCGGCATCGCCTCGGGCGATTGCCGCCGCGGCCTCTCCGAGCGAGTGACCGCTTGTCGCGCAAGCCGAGGCGACGGCCATGTTGGGACCACGGAAATTCAGCATCAAGCTCACCTGTCCCGCGAGGAGATTGGGCGCAATCTGGATGATGAAGAACGGCGAGATCTTACGGAATCCACCCGCCTTGAAGACGTCGTGCATCGCCTCGATCTCAGGAAGTCCGCCGATGCCCACACCGAGATTCACACCCATGCGATCGGAATCGAGGCCGGCACGATGCGCGTCGATTCCCGAATCCGCATACGCCTCCAGCGCGGCAGCGGCACCCAGAAAGGTGAATCGGCCGAACTTCTTGAGATCCTTGGGTGTGAAGGGCGACGTCAGCGGTTCCTTGTCCTTGCCACGCGGATACAACGGTGTGCCCAAGGGAGCCGTGGGATCAAATCCCTTCACCTCCCCGGCAATCCGCACGTTGCTTGCCGAGGCGTCAAAGCGCGTGATTGGCCCGATGCCCGATCTGCCGCCGACGAGGCCATTCCAGGTTTCCACCGCATTGAGCCCGAGCGGCGTCACCGCACCGAGCCCGGTCACGACCACACGGCGTCGCACAGCGGGAGGAAGAGGAGGAAGGGAGTTTGGATTCATGTTCGGATGTAATGAAGTGGAATGCCTGCGGCATCGCCGCGCACCCCGCGACAAAGCGCCTTCGCGGCGCAGTCGCAAGCCATGGATTCAACAGGAATTGCCGCCTGTTTTCATCAAGCGCATGCCGACGGCTTTGACTTCGCCTCCGCTCCACGTTCCAATCAGCTTCCTGTCCGCATGGAATCTCCTTTCGCATCCCTACACGCCTACTGGCGAATGGAGTATATTTCCGCGTCGCGTCCGCCGTCCGTCCAAAAGCCCTTCACCGAATTGCCCGGACTTGGGGATGACCGCAAGGCACTCATCATCCATCGCTCCACGCTCTCGTACCTGATGCTCAACCGGTTTCCCTACAACCCTGGGCATCTTCTTGTCATCCCTTTCCGGGAAGTTGCCGACATCATCGAACTGAATGCCGACGAAAGCGCGGACCTTTTTGCCACCGCGACTTTCGGCAAGAAAGTGCTCTCCGCCGTAATGTCGCCTGACGGATTTAACATCGGTTTCAACCTTGGCCGGACCGCAGGTGGGAGCATCGACCATTTGCACGGACACATCGTCCCGCGCTGGAATGGCGACAACAACTTCATGCCCGTGATCGGGCAGACGCGGGTGCTGCCCGAATCGCTCGAAGCCACTTGGGAAAAACTCTCGGCCGCGGCCTCCCGTCTCGCAGCGTCCCGCTGATCCGAATTCATGGCTTCCCAGACGTTCCGTTTTCCCTCCGCACGGCACCTGAACCAGCTCTACGCCGGGCGTGAGGAGAACTTGGCAATGGTCGAAAAGGCCCTGGAGGTGAAGCTCCTGGCCCGCGACGACTGGCTGAAGGCGGAGGGCTCCGAAGACGCCGTCGCCAAGGTGGACATGCTTTTTGGATTTCTGAACGACGTTCGCACCCACGGTGTCGCCATCCGCACCAATGATTTCACGCGCATCGTTGAAACCATCGCCCGCGGCGAAGCTGAGTCCCTCAAGCAGCTCTTCGGTGCGCCGCTCGTCATCGCCACCCAGCGAAAGAGCATCGTGCCAAAAACGCTCGGCCAGAAACTCTACCTGCAGTCTCTGCTGCGCAATCCGATCGTCTTTGGCATCGGCCCCGCAGGGACAGGCAAGACTTACCTCGCGGTCGCGCATGCGATCAGCCTGCTGCTCAAGAACCAGGTTCAACGCATCATCCTCACCCGCCCCGCCGTCGAGGCCGGCGAGCAGCTCGGTTTCCTGCCGGGTGACCTCCGCGAAAAAATCCTGCCCTACCTTCGTCCGCTCTACGACGCGATGCACGACATGCTGGACGCAAAGGATATCCAGTCGCTGACGGAGAAGGGCGTGATTGAAATCGCTCCGCTGGCCTACATGCGCGGCCGCACCCTATCCCAGTCATTCATCATTCTCGACGAAGCCCAGAACACGACACCCGAGCAGATGATGATGTTTCTGACGCGGCTGGGCGAGGACTCCCGCATGGTTGTGACGGGCGATATCACCCAGGTCGACCTGCCCCGCAGCAAGCAGAGCGGGCTCATCGAAGTGGGGCGGATCCTGCGGGACATCCCGGGCATCGAATTCCATTATTTTAACGGATCCGATGTCGTCCGGCATCCGTTGGTCATGAAGATCATCGATGCCTATGAGCGTTACAAAAATCCGATTGGCCAAACGGAGGAAAATGGGAGTCAATAAACACTGGCTTTTGCCGATTTAAGCTATTAGATTGCATCTATGCCTGCGTTGCATGGCTGACATTCCGACTTCTCGTCCTTCGTTCCAGCGATGGCACTCATCAATAAACTAAGGCTTTTGCGCGGTGGCGCTGGGGCGCCCCGCCGCGTCCGAAAAAGCCTGCCGGATTCTGAATTGCTCGGGTTCCTAGAGAGCAGTCGACTCGTTGCGTCGTTGGTCTTCGTGGCCACGGTCGCCGCCATCGTCCTGATCAGCTTCGTTGGTGTCACCACCGCCAACCTCCTGCTCCTGCCCAATCAGCTCGTCAATGTGCGGATTGTCGCCGGGGCCCCATTCTCGTACGAAAGCACGGAGAAGACCCGTCAGTTGGCGGAGCAGCTTCGCGATCGGACTCCCCCGGTTTACCGTTTGGAATTCGAACCGCTGCGCCAGTTCGAGACAAACCTGCGTGAGTTTCTCGCCTCGCTGGAAAATTTCGAAAAGGAATCGGTCGAAAAGGGCATGCCCAAGGCCGACCGGCCTGCGGCGCTCGCGCCTCTGGTCAGCGCCTTCAATCAAAAGGGACCCTACCGCGTCAATGTCGACGACGTCATCACCCTGCTTGATGCGGGCGACGCCAAAACGCGGTTCACCATGGTGGAAAACGGCATCGCTGTCCTTCGAGAGATCTATACCGAAGGCGTGCACGACGGCTCAGTCCTGCCTGGAGGCAGCGACGGCCGCGTCACCGTTTTCAAGATATTGAAGCCCACCGGTGAGGTCGCCCAGCGACCGGTCCAATCGATGGACGAAGCTCACGCCTACCTGCGAATCAACATTGCCGCGGAGGGAATGGGACGCAGTACGGAGGTCGCCCTTTACCGCATCTTCCGAAACGGGCTCACGCCCAATCTCATCTACGACCTCAAGGCCACCAAGAGCCTGCAGGAGGAGGCCCTGAAGAACCTGCACCCTGTCGTCGTCAGGATCGAGCGCGGCCAGACCCTCGTCGAGCCGGGCTCGCGCGTCACTCCGGAACAGTACGAAATGCTGCAGGCCTACCGGAAGGTCGTGCTGCGCGACCACAATCTCCAGTTGAACGAGGGACTGCAGCTCTTCGGGCGCATCCTGCTCGTGCTCGCGATGGTGCTCGCCAGCGTCATTTACATCCGGCTTGAGGACCGCGAAACACTCGGCAGCAACACGCGGCTGGCGCTGCTTGCGCTGACCGTGATCGTCAATCTCGCTCTCGTGCGCGCCACCTATTCGCTCGGCGGGCTCCCGTTCTTTGTCGACGACTCCACCGCGGCATCGCTGCTGCCTCTCGTGGCTCCCGCCGCGCTCGCGCCGCTGATCGTGGCGATCCTCCTCAATACGGGCTCCGCCATCTTCATGGCGCTGCTCATCTCGATTTTCACGAGTGTCATCTATGGCAACCGGCTCGATCTGCTGGTGCTGACGTTTTTGTCCTCGATGGTCGCCATATTTGCCTCGCGCTCCAGCCGCAAGCGCGGGCGCGTCGTCCGCGCCGGCCTGCTGGGTGGAATGACCGTGGCGGGATTTGCCCTCCTCTTCGGAATCGTCGATCAACTGCCGGTCCGCGCGGTTCTCCAGCAGATGGGTGCCGGGTTGATCACCGGTCTTCTCACGGGCATCGTTGTCGTGGGCCTTCTTCCCGTGCTTGAAGGTCTCTTCCGACGCACAACGGACATCACGCTACTGGAGCTCACGGACTTCAATCACCCGCTCCTGCGCAGGATGCAGTTGGAAGCGCCCGGTTCCTACCACCATTCCCTCGTCGTCGCCCAGCTTGCGGAAAACGCCGCCAACGCCATCGGCGCCAATCCCCTCGTCGCCCGGGTCTGCGCGCTCTTCCACGATATCGGGAAGCTCATCAAACCCGAGTACTTCACTGAAAACCAGCGCGATGGCGTGAATCCCCACGACGACGCCAATCCCTCGCTCTCCGCGCTCATCATCAAGGCGCACGTGAAGGACGGCGTCGACCTCGCGCTGAAGCACAAGCTGCCACGCACGGTGATCGATGTCATCCAGCAGCATCACGGAACGACGCTCATCCGCTACTTCTTCCAGCGGGCCGTCCAGGAACTCGCCCGGCCAGCCTTCTCCAAACCGGGTACTCCCGAGGTGCGTGAACACACGAACGTCATCCGCGCCGACCCTTCGCGCGTCTGCGAGACCACGTATCGCTACGACGGCCCCAAGCCGCAGTTCAAGGAGAGCGCCATCATCCATCTCGCCGACATGTGCGAAGCCGCCTCGCGGTCCATGCGCAAGGTGACACCCCAGCATCTTTCCGAACTCATCGAACAGATCTTCCGTGCCAGCATGGCAGACGGTCAGCTCGACGAATCACCCCTCACGTTTGAAGAAATCACCAAGATCAAGAGCAGCTTCAATTTCACCCTGCTGAACATGCTCCACAGTCGCGTCGCCTACCCGCCGTCTGGAACCGCTCTTGACTCCGGAAGTGGCAGCAGCAGCCAGCCGCCGCGTGCAGCTCACTCATCGTGAACCGATCCAATGTCCCCAAGGAGGGCAAGGTGCCGGCTGCAGCAGGTCACCCGCGGGAGATTTCCATAAGCAACCACCACCCGCGCCTTCGTCTTGACCGACGCGGTCTCGTGCGCGCCTTGATCATCCTCGACCTGGCGTTTCGCTTCACCACGGCTGACCTGCCCACCCTTGCGCCGTCTGTGAGAAAACGTGCGCGGCTAAATACCGCCCCGAAATCCGCTCCTCACACGACTCCCTCCGCCCTGCCGCAAGGCGAACTTTCCGTTGTTTTCCTCGCCGATACCGCCCTGGCCGAACTCCATGGCCGCTTTCTCGACGATCCTTCAACAACCGATGTGATCACCTTTGACGGCAATTCGGATATGGGTTCCTCCGGCGAAATCTGCGTTTCGGTCGACACCGCCATCCATTACGCGCGTTCGCATGACACCGATTTTTCGCGGGAACTCCTCCTCTACGTCGTGCATGGCTGGCTGCACCTCGCGGGCTACGACGACCTGCGTCCCGACCGCAAGCGTCGCATGCGCGCGGCAGAGGCACGCGCCATCGCGCTGATCGAATCGAAGATCAAAACCCCTCTCTTCCGACTCGCCTGAGATCGGAAGAAATCGGAACCCAGGAATCGCATCCGAAACGTTCCGAAATTGAAAGCTCCACGCATGGAAGCGTGGTGGTGCCATCCAAGGCAGATTCCTTCACTTGCGCCCAACGTCGATCAGTTCGCAGACGGAGTTCCCCTCAAGGCTGTAACGCTCGCCCAGGCAGGCTTCGACCAAACAGGGAGAGTCAGGATTCTGTCAGCTCATAGACGGCGGGCCTGTAACGCGGCAGAGGAATCGGGCGTCCTTCGGCGCGGGCTGCTTCCAGCCAAGCCGCTTTGGCCTTGGCCACCTCGCGCACGGCGGCCTCCGCGGTGGTACCCAGCGCCGAGCAATGAGCGAGGTCGGGTATGTCGGCCACATAGGCTTCGTCTGGCTCGCTGTAGAAGATGTTGATGTGGTAATCCTTCATGGCTACTCTTCCAAAATGAGGCCGTACTTTTCCACAAGTTTAAGAAATTGTCGAATCTGGTATGGCTTGGCCTGACCCTGATAATCTTGGATGTTGATGGCCTCCGGGAGGCCCGGCCGCGAGAAAATATGATGGCTGCCGCTCGTTCGTGAAAGCCGAAATCCAAACGCTTCGACCAGACGGACAAAATCGCCGAATCGCACATTGTGGGAGCCACCCAGCACCAACTGGAGGATCTTGCGCGGATTCATGTGGTTCTTTTCTCCCGGTATCCGACTCGCTACGCAAGCCCGGCCATGCTCCTGCCTGCCCCTATCGATGGCAAGGTCTTTACAAGTCCCGCGGATCACGCTTTCTCATCCTTGAATTGTCGTATTGAGGTGTCCAATCCGCAGCGCGATCCCTCTCTGCCCGGATCCTTCGTCCATGCCTTTTCCTGAGTCCTCCAAAACGCCGCCGCACGCGTCCAACCTGTCGAGTTGGTTCGCGGAGGAGGTGCTGCCCCATGAGCCCGCGCTCCGCCGCTGGTTGCACGTGCGGTTTCCGCGGATGGACACGGATGACCTGGTGCAGGAAAGTTTTCTCCGGATCCTGCGCGCGCAGGCCACTCACTCCATCAAGCATCCCAAGACCTTTCTCTTCACCATCGCCCGCAACCTGGCGCTCAACCAGATCCGCCATGATCGACATGAACACCGCGAGGCACTAAGGGAAATCGACCCCTCGTTGGTCTTGGATGATGTCCCCGGCATTCCCGAATCCCTCGCGCGACGCCAGGAACATGAACTCTTGATCCAAGCCCTCCAGCACCTTCCCGAGCGCGCCCGTCAGGTCTTCACCCTGCGTCGGATCCACGGTCTTTCGATCAAGGAAATCTGTGCGAAGCTGAACATTGCTGAAAAAACCGCCGAAGCCCACATCTCTCTCGCCATCCGCCGGTGCACCGACTTCGTCCAGGCTGCAGACCGACGCGCTCCACGCACCTTCTCGCCCACGATTGTTTCCCTGGATGACCGCCTTTCCTGATGCCGGATCCCATTCCATTCCCGACACTCGACCAGATCAAGGATGCCGCCGCGCGCTGGATCCCGCGGCTGGACGCGGGCCTGACCGAGGAGGAGGAGCTTGAATTTGAAGCCTGGGTTGAGGCGGACCCTCGGCATGCGGAAATCCTCGCCGAACAGCAGGCGGTGTGGAACCGATTCGAGTCTCTGGCCCATGCCGAAGTGTCCGCCCCGCCGGATGCCGACCGCTTTGCGCCCGGTGCGGGGCGCTTCAGGCGCCGCGTCACCTGGGCTTCTTGGTTGGGCGCGGCTGCAGCGGTGGCTGTTGGCTTGTTCGTGTGGCAGTCGCGGCTGACCGCGCCGGTTTCGCCAACGGCGCCAGTTTCAACAACGGCGCTGGCTTCGCAGGCAGCCGCCCCCAGCGTCGAACTGCCCCCTCCCCTGATCCAGCGCACATTGCCCGATGGTACTGTCGTCTGGCTGAACCGCGGAGCGGAAATCAGGGCGGACTATTCCAAGACGGAACGGCGGGTGGCGCTCCTGCGAGGCGAGGCCAGCTTTCAGGTGGTCAAGAACCACGAAGTGCCATTCGTGGTTTCCGCAGACGGAGTCCGCATCCGCGCGGTCGGCACGGCCTTCAACGTCCGCTTTGATCCCGTGGCAGTGGAAGTCGTCGTGAGTGAAGGCCGCGTGCAGGTCGCCACGCCTGCGGAGCCGGACGTGCATGCGGCAAACCTGCTGCTGCCGGTGCTCGTGGAAGGCCAGCGCACCAGCGTACTTCTAGGGTCCTCTGCCGTACCCGAAGTGACAACGCTCGCCCGTCAGCAGCTCGAAGCCCGTCTGGCCTGGCAGCCCAAGCTGCTTGACTTCGACGACGCAACGCTGGCCGAGATCGTAGCAGCGTTCAACGAGCGCAACCCTGTCAGGCTGATCATCGCCGATCCCGGCGTGGCATCCCTCCGGCTCAATGCCTCCATCCGCTCTGACAATCTCGAAGGATTTGTCCGTTTGCTGGAGTCCGATTTCGGCATCCGCCCGGAATCACGGGGGGACGCTGAGATCTTCCTGCGACGCACCCATTGAGTCGTTGGCATATTTCTGGAAACGCGACTAAGGGTTTGCCTGTGGCTGCGGGTCCAAGAATCGACCCCGCATGACTACACCTTCCCTCCCTGGTCTGTTTCGCACCGGAGTTTGCCGCACCCTGATGCTGCTGGCTGTCGGCCTGATGTTTCTAACAGCAGCTGCCGACTCCCGCGCCCAGTCCCTTGAGGCCAAGTCGGCCTTCAATGTGCCCGCCGGCGAAGCCAAGCCCACGCTCCGGCAGTTCGCGACTCAGGCCAAAAGGGAGATCGTCATCGCGGTCGAGGCGGTTGATGGGATCCGTACCCGCGCAGTTCAGGGTGAATTCACCCCCCGGGAAGCGATCGAACGAATGCTTGTCGGCACCGGCCTCGTGGCCACGCAGGACGCCAAAACCGGAGCCTTCGCCGTTCGGAGGGAAAAACGCGAAGAATCAAAAAACGTCCCCATCCGCCGCGCCGATGACGCGGCGGAACCGGCGAGGAAAACCACGGGCCAGGTTCAGGATGGCGTGCTCCAGCTCGAGAAGGTCGAAGTGACGGGCTCCCACATCCGATCCATTGCGGGCGAGCAGACCGCCAGCCCCATGCTGACATGGAACCGCGACGACATCGACCGCTCCGGCGTCACAAGCCTCTCGGACCTCCGCAACCTCATCCCCCAGCTCTCCGTCGGCGCCTCCACACAGTTCGACGGCAACTCTTCCGGATCCGCACCGGATGGCCGCCTGTTGTTCAACCTGCGCGGCGTCACAGGCAACAATACGCTCGTGCTTGTGGACGGCCGCCGCCTTCCGAAAACCGGTCAGCGTGGTGTGGCCGAGGCCTACGAGGCCACGGGCATTCCTCTGTCAGCCATCGAGCGTGTCGAGGTGCTCCTGGACGGCGGCAGCGCCATCTATGGCGCCGACGCCATCGGTGGTGTAGTGAACATCATCCTGAAGAAGAAATACACCGGCACGGAACTCACCTTCGACTACGACAACACCTTTGACAAGGACGCCGCCAACAGGAGGGTAAGCCTGACTTCTGCCGTGGCGCGCGGCAAGTGGGACGCGCGGGTATTCCTGTCCTACGAGAAACAGAACGCCCTGGCCCGTCGCGACCGCTGGTGGCTGCGCTCCGACGATCGTCGCTACCTTGGTGGCTCCAACGGCACTGCGAATAATTTTCCCATCGGCGGCCGTGTGCTAGCCGTCAGCGGCGTGTTGCCGGGCATCGGTGCCTCCACCGCCTACATCCCCGCCAATTCGAACGGACGCAATCTGACCATCGCCGACTTTGCCAGCGCGTCGGCCACGCAACTCTACGACTCGGGCGAGGTCCAGAACGCCATGAACGAATTCGACCGCACCAATCTCTCCGCCCACGTCGGTTATGAGCACCGCCCATGGGCACGGTTTCGCGCCGACTATGCCTTCGGCCGCAATCGGTCCTACGGTCTGGACAGCCCTGTGGCACTGAATAGCGCCTCAAGTCCTTTCAATCCCCTGGTCAACACCGTGCTTCCCGCCAATTATCCCGGAAATCCCTTCGGTGTGCCAATCCGCGTGCAGAAATACTTCTGGGATCTCGGGCCGCTCAACCGTCGCTATCTCATGGACACCTTCTCTGCCAGTATCGGCGTGGATGGGGAACTGCCTCTTGACTGGCATTACGATATCACCGGCGCGTGGACCAAGAGCACACCCGGCACGCTTGACCAGCTCTTCCAGTTCGACGCGCAAAAACTCACGGCCCTGATGCAGAGCGCGAATCCTCCGGTGCTGCTGCACAACAGCCTCAACGGACCAGCCAACCCCGATGGTACCCTGGAAGCCGCCTTCTTTACAGGAGCGAACCGCGAATTTCCACAGACCTACACCTATTCCATCAACACAACAGGGCCGATCTGGGACCTTCCTTCAGGCGCCATCCAAGTGGCAGTTGGCACCGAGATGCGTGAGGAATACATTGAGTTCAACCGCGAGAATTTCGCCGCCGCAACCGAGTCAGCCCAGCCCAACGGTCATCGCACGGTCAAGGCAATCTACGGCGAGGTGTCCGTCCCGCTGGTCACTCCGAAGTGGCAGCGCAGGATCCCGCTCGTGCACACGCTTGTGGTGGGCGCCGCAGGCCGGGCCGACGACTACAACGACTTCGGCGGGGCCACCAAACCGCGCTACACCGCGCAATACCGTCCCGTCAAATGGCTCATGCTCCGCGGCTCGCACAGCGAGGCTTTCAAGGTACCCCTGCTCGTCGAACTAAGCCGGCCGCAGAACACCGGCATCCTCAATGTGCCGGCAACCGGCACGAATGCCATCATCGATCACTACCGCAACAACGAGCCCTTTATCGGCCCCATTCAGAATACCACCGGCGGAAACCCCGGCCTTCGGCCCGAGAATTCCGGAAGCAGGAATTACGGTGTGATCCTCGAGGCACCGTTCAAGATCCTCAAGGGCTTCTCCGCCTCCATCGACTGGTGGGATATTCGCATAACCGACCGAGTCGGCAATTTGACCTTCCAGGATCGGCTTGAGTTCTTTCCGGAAATGTTCACCCGGGCTGCACTCACTCCCGCCGACCAGGCTGCCGGGCTCACATTCGGCAGGCTCACAGGCGTGGACAACCGCTCCGTCAATATCGCGCTCTACCACACCGCAGGCGCCGACTATTCGCTTCGTTACGACCGCTCCACCGCCTGGGGTAATTTCCGCCTCAAGGCCTCGCTCACACAAACGGACAAAGTCGAGGTCCGCACACGTCCCGGGGCTCCCGCATCCACTTCCGTAAGCGCCATCACCCGTCCGAAGCGCGGGGTCGGTACGCTGAGCTGGACCAAAAGCGGTCTGGGCGCCAGCGTCACGGCAATCTGGCAGGACCGCTGGCGTACGTCCGCTCTCAGCACGATCACGTTCCCGCAGGTGACGCTATGGAACTGCAATGTCTGGTATGACTTCAATGTGGGCACCCTTCATGGCAGTAACCGCTGGGTCGGCCGCATCTTAAAGGACACACGCATCAGCGCAGGCCTGATCAACGCCCTCGACCAGGAGCCCGACCTTACCCCGACCGGCGGACTCTCCGGCGCCATCGATCCACGCCTCCGTCGCTACACCCTGACCGTGCGCAAGCGCTTCTGAATCCGCCCCCCGACCAGATCTGCTCGCTCCCTGTACGGCCGGCGCCAGCCCGCGCCGTGATCGGCAGCCCGGCCATGTTCCTGCTCGATCAGACAGGCAAGGTCGTGAGCACCAACGCCCGCGGCGAAAAACTCGAGGCCGAGGTCAAGCGGCTGCTGGGGCTTTGAGGGTTGTAGGGTTTGCCTCGTATTGCTCCGGACTTCGGGGCGCGCACGACCCGACGTTGCCCCCTCTCGCCCGAAAAGTCATGTTTCCCGTGACTTTGTCGCAGGCATGACCGGCGACATCGTTCGGATGCAGCGCTTGCCGCTTTCCGCGGTGCTGCAGTGAGGCCGATCAAACCCGCTTCTGCTTACCGCACCGCCAGTCCGCGGTCCCGCAGTGCTCGCGCTAATTTCCGCGATTCGCCCTGACTGAAGGGCGTACGGCGCCTCAGCTTGGCCGCCAGGGTCTGACCGGGAATGCCGGCCAGCTCCGCCAAGCGCGATACTTTCACGAGCTCCGCGAGCTCGGCAAGCTGCTCCACGGAGATGGATCGGCCGGGATCAGGCGTCGGCACCGGCAGGTTTTCCTCGGCATAAGCCTCTTTCAGCACCGCGAAAGTTTCTTCGAGATTAGCCAAAGCCTCGGCCTGGGTCGCTCCGTCGGCCGCGCAGGTGGGAATTTCCGGAATCTCGGCGACGAAGTATCCGGCACGGTCATCCCAGTAGATTTGCACGGCATAATCTTTGATCGTGTTCATGAGCAGGAGAATGGTCGGCGGTTAGAGACGGTGTTTTTCGAGGACTTGGCGGACCTGTCGGATCTGATAGCCCTTGGCCTTCCCGTTCTTTTCAGGCTGGAGG
>CAUJJL010000175.1 GCA_963205455.1 Verrucomicrobiota bacterium | reverse complement strand
CCCAGCGAGCGTTTGAGTGTGGGGTTGGATGAAGGGGAGGAGGGGGTCGACATGGAAACGGGAAGCTGGCACGAGCTATTGTGAGAAAGAACAACAGCGACAGCGGCAGGCAATCAGCCTGACTGCCGGGAGGCAATTCTTCGATGACTAGAAGGATGGATTTCCCATGCGTGCGCTGGGCCATGACTGGATTGGCTCCAGCAAATCAACATCCGAGCCCGGATGGCGCCTACAGGACAACCGTGACCTTGGCGGCGCGTTCGAAGTCGCCAGGCACGTGGCCTGCGAGCGCCGCGAGAGCGAGTGAAAGCAACTGCACTGGCAGCATCTCCGTCATGGGACGAAGACGCTCGGGCAGTGCGGGCAGACGAAACGGGCCGGGTGCGGTTTTTTCACCGATAAGAACCGCGCGGCCACCCATGCGGCGGATGTCGCTTACGAGCGATTCATTGAGGGGAACCATTTCAGCTTCGCCTGCAAAAACCAGCGCGTAGAGGCCGGGATTGATCAACTCAAAGAGTCCGTGGCGAAATTCCGGAGTGCTCATACCCTCCGCCTGGATGCGGGTCGATTCCTTCAGGATAATTGCGCCGGTGCTGACTGCCGCAAGCGATGTGCCACGCCCGGTAAGAAAAAGATGGCGAAGGTTGGAAAACTCACTCGCGAGTTGCTCGACCTTCGCCTGCCAGTCCGCGTAATAGGCTTTCACCGCAGGCGCAGCCAGCCCCAGCTCCGCGAGTATCGGGGCCACGTCTTCGCTGCAGATCGCGCCTCCCAGCCACTCGAGGGCTGCGAGCGTCGACAGGTAGGTTTTGCAGGAAACGGAGTGTTCGGATCCCGCCCGGATGACGATCTTCGCATCCGCGCGCTGGGCCAGCGGTGAGTCGGCACCGTTGGTGACGCCGATGATGAATGGTCGCGACGTGCGCTGACTCGCGATGTTGAGAAGCTCCACGGTTTCCGCGCTTCGCCCGGACTGCGAAACGGCTATGACAAGCGTGCGTGCATCGAGCAGTGCGGATTGCGCATGGATCAGTTCGGCCGTCTCAACCACAAAGGCCGTGCGTCCCGAACGCACCAGCCGGACGCGCAGCGGATGTACTGCATGCAGGGATGCGCCCATACCCGTAAGGACAATCCGTTCGGCGGCCAGCGCGCGGGACGGTATGCCGGCGAGCGACGACAGACTTGCAACGGTGTCGGCAAGTGCGGCGGGTTGTCCGAGAAGGTCGCCCAGGTACGCACCTTGGATTTTCGAGATGAGGTTTTCAGTCATGTGTGTAGTTACAGTTTAGATACAAATTGAAGGATCATCCAATTCATCGACTGTCTTGCCCGCCAAGGAGCGTGGTTCCCATTGGTACCAGTGCAGGAATGGCATCGTGCATTTGGAGTACAGTCATGGCATCTGGAAGAGCGATGGGCTGTGCACGTGTGCGTTTGCGGTGTAGTGCCGGTTGCAATCAATGCGGTGTTGTTTCAGGATCAGAAGCTGCGACAGTATTGGACTTGAAAATCTCGATGAGGCGGAAAGCGCCCGCCGGAACAGAGAGTGAATCGCTGTCGCCGAGCCTGCCGAGATCCTTTCCGCTCAGGCGATCCGTGAGTGTCCAGTCCCCGGGCAGATGAGTCGTGATCCGCACCGAGCGCTCTTCAGGGGCGACCCATCCCGGATCGAAGAGAGCGAGGAGATGGCGGTTTGGCGTGAGCTCAATGTCCTGGTGGAGGACATGGCCTTCAATCTGGAACGGAAGTCGCTTGGTGCCTTCGACCAGTTCAGCAGATATCGCTGCGCGAGCCTCCGTGAGAGAATAGATGCGACCCTCCTTACCCAGGGTGTCTCCATCGGTTGTCCAGACCGAGGTCCATGGGCCGTGTGGCTGTGTGCTGCCTCCGGGAACGATGGCGACGAAACCGTGGGGAGCTGTGATTGGCAGATGGGTGGCGTCGCGCCGCGTGCGACCCCAAAGGTAGGTGGAGACATCGGTGGGCGGAAGTGGCGCCATACCCCAGTGGCTGTCGAGGCGGTCAAAGGCCCACGGTTTGGCATCTGTGCCATCGACGTTCCACTCCTGCATCTGGTGATAGTTCCCACCGTGGCTGACGAAGCGTTTGGAGTGCGCAGTCATTGCGAGCGCGACCGGGGCAACCGCGCGAACCTGGTCGCGACGTGGGGGCGTGATCACGCCGCGACCGAGAAGGTCGAGGAATATGCCGACTCCCTCGATACCGACGGTGGTCCAGTTCTTTCCCCGCCGGTCGAGTTCTCCATTCATGGGCATGAAGACACGGGCTCCCATCAATGCCTGGCTGACAAAGTAGCGCAGCGAGGGGTGGCCGGTCATCGGGTATTCCCATTCCCATGCGCGGTTGAAGCTGTACCAATCGGCGCTGCAGCGGCTGGCCCAGCTGTCGACCTGTCCGTCGAGCCAGAGGCCGACACGGGCAGCCAGGTTGACGTCGGGACTCCGGGAATTGCTGTCCTCGACCGCGGGCACAATCACGGAACGGTAGCGTCCGTTAAAAATGAGTTCGCGCACGCGGGGATCTGCGGGCCATTCCGCCCACCAGACGCCCTTGTTTCGGGGAATGAAACGTTTTCCGTGCTTGAGGCAGAGTTCAAGAATGGGGCGTATGAAGTGCTCCATGTAGTAGGGCAGCTGGTCCGGCTGGAAGTCCTCTGCACTGATGAAGCCCATCAACATTTCCGGTGCTGCGTCGAGCATGGCCGCGACCGTTCCAAGTTCGAGGTGTGGGGAGCAGGCATGACCGACCTGAACCCAGAACGGACACTTGGCCTGTTCCAAGGTTTTCGCAGCAGCAAGAATCTGCGCCCGTGTAAGATCGTGGGCGAGGCGACGGTCGCGGCTCCAGGGTTTTCCATCGGGACGCAGGAGCGGGGCATTTTCTCCCGGCCAGAAAGCCGTCGCGAAACGCAGGCGCGGATAGGGGAAGCGTTTCTGATAGAGGTGGACCTCGTCTATCCAGTTCTGGAACTTTTGCGGATTCCAGCCGCTCCAGAGCGAGTGATTGACGATCACGTCAAAGGGACCATCGGCACCAGGAAGTGGCGAGCCTTCCCATTGGCGTGCACGCGCTCCAATCTCCTTTAGCGTGCTGCCGATTTCCGCCATTCTATTGTGTCGGGTAAGATTCGTAAGCGACTCTTCCCATCCGGGTGTGAGCGTCAGTCGGTAGAGGCTGTCGTCTCCGTTGGGACTGGAGCCAAGTATGACGCTACCAAAAGGCGAGCCTGGCAGGACGGCTGCTGCGGTGAAGCCGATCGGTGCCGTGGCTCCACCGATCTCCCGCGCAGCGCTGTCGAGGATCCGCACAGTCGAACCTTCAATGAGCACGAGTTCCTTGCCCCGCGCGGGTTGGAGGTCGCCCTGGGCGAAAAGCCGCATGGTGTAGTGGGTAGAGTAGCTAGACTGGGGAAACCGCTGCGGCAGCGCCGAAGTTTTCCATGTCCCATCGCGAAGTTGGCAAATGGCGGGGGTAAAGATGAATTCGGCAGCGCCATCGAGGTTGAGGTCGGCGGCAATGCCATTAGCAGAGCGCAGGCTGAGAAGCGGATCGCCAACGTGGGTGCCCAAGGTCAATCCCGTTCCCATGTGGGCGAGATTGGGCCCTTTGAGGAACTGAACATCCTGCTTGGTGCCGCGGATGATCAGCACGGCAACTTCGTCCGCCCCATCAGCATCAAAATCACCAGCCCGCAAGACGCGGACAATCCCGTCGGTGCTTGCTGATGCGAGCCGGATCCCTTGAGGAGAGAATGCAACGACCTCCCGTGAAATGCCTCCCGCCAGCACAGCCGAGGTTGTCCCGGTGAGCCGGGCAATGGCCACCTGATACACAGGAGCCTCCAGGTTTGCAGTCCAGCGAGTCCGGCCCGCCAGATCCAATACCGTGACAATGCCGTCGGCGCCTGCGGCGACGATTTCATCTCGGCCGTCGCCATCGAGATCGCCTGTTGCGAGATCAAAGATGAATCCTCCGACAGAAGCGTCCCACTGGTGAAGCCCGTCGGGAGCAAAAGCACAGACGCGGTTGTCGTACGTCGATCCAACGATCAGAGCGGATTCTGGCGCGGCGTGAGTCTGGGCGATGGCGAGCCGGTAGATGTTGCGTCCGTGGGTAGGAAAAACATCGACATGGGCGGATGCACTGAGCGCGACCAGGGCACATGCCAAAGCGGCAAGTGGCATGTAGGCTGTGCGCAGGGCACGCCTGCATTGAGGTGATGCGGGCATCCGATCAGGCTACATGCAAGGTCGCGTCAGATTCAACCCACGGGATTTCGTGGATTGCCTGCCGTGCTGCGCTCCAATACATTTCCTTTGTGCTTCCCATGCCGACAATATCGGGACTCTTCCATCGGAAACCTGTCCCTTCGGCGGATTCAGCAATTCGCCGTTCCATCGCCTTGGCGCAGGTTCGGCGCTTGCGGTGTTCGACTTCTGGCTTTTTGGCCGAATTTGCGGAACAATAACCTCACTCTCGATTCCCATGCCTATGCGTCCTGCTTCCCTGCTGCTTGCATCGATCCTGTTGATTGCGGGTGCCCATGGTGCACCGGATCGCCCGAACATCCTATGGATCACGAGCGAGGATCACGGACAGGAGATGGGCTGCTATGGCGATACCCTTGCCCGCACGCCGAATGTCGACGCACTCGCCGCCAAGGGCATGCATTTCAGGTTTGCCTGGTCAAACCACCCCGTATGCGCACCGGCCCGAACGGCGATCATCACAGGTCTCTATGGGGCGAGTTCGGGCGGCATCAACATGCGTTCCATGGTTCCGCTGCAACCGGGTGTGCGACTCTTCCCCGAATACCTGAGGGAGGCGGGCTACTACTGCGTCAACAACTCAAAGGAAGATTACAATGTTCCCAAGACCTCTGCCACCTGGGATGTTTCTTCGAAGGATGCCCATTGGCGGAACTGCCCTCCCGGGAAGCCGTTTTTCTCGATCTTCAATTCGGTAAAGAGTCATGAGAGTCAGTTGCGGACAAAGCTCGCCACGCAGCCCGGAAGTTTGATCACCGATCCCGCACGGGTGCGCGTACCGGCATTTCACCCGGACACTCCCGCGGTGCGCCAGGACTGGGCACGCTACTATGACATCGTGAGTGCCGCGGATGCCGATGCAGGCATGCATCTGCGTGAGCTTGCCGACGCGGGTCTGACGGAGGACACCATTGTCTTTTACTACGGGGATCACGGCAGTGGCATGCCGCGCTACAAGCGGTGGCCGGGTGACTCCGGCCTACGTGTGGCACTCGTTGTCTATTTCCCCGAAAAATGGCGGCACCTCGCGCCACCGGGTTACAAGCCTGGCTTTGTCTCCGACCGCCTGGTCAGCTTCGTCGATCTCGCGCCCACAATGCTCAGCCTTGCAGGCATTGTCCCTCCTGCGTGGATGCAGGGGCATGCCTTCGCGGGAACTCACATTTCGCCGGCTCCGCGCTACCTGTTTGGTGGACGCAACCGAATGGATGAATGCCTGGATGTTGCGCGCAGCGTGACCGACGGTCGCTATGTCTACATCCGCAATTTCCTGCCACAGCTTTCCGCCGGTCAGAGAATCGCCTATCAGTTTGAAACGCCGACGACCCGGATCTGGAGGCAATGGTTTGATGAAGGGCGGACAAATGCCGCCCAGAGTGCGTTCTGGCAGACACCGCGCCCTGCGGAGGAACTCTACGACCTGAACGCGGATCGCGACGAGGTCCACAACCTCGCAGGTTCCGCGGCGCATGCGGACGTGCTTGCGCGTTTCCGGGAAACGTTGCGTGCGCATCAGCTTGAAGTGCGGGACATCGCCCTCCTGCCTGAAGGAGAAATGCGCGCCCGCCTCGTTGCCCATGAACCGGTGCCCGAACTCGGTCGTGTTCTCGAAACCGCGGAACTCGCATCACGAGCGACGAAGAATGAGAAGCGCGAGATCATTGCGCGCCTGTATGACCCTGCTTCAGCTGTGCGCACCTGGGCGGCGCTGGGTTGCCTCATCCAGGGCCCTGACATGGTGCAGGCTGCAGCGGGTCCGTTGCGAGTGGCGCTGGCTGATTCCTCTCCCCATGTCCGGATCGCCGCAGCTCAGGCGCTGGCCCGTTATGGGGCTCCGGACGATGCCGCCTTGGCGAAGGCGGCGCTGCGTGAACTCGCGCCGCCGGATAGGAACGGAGTTTTTGTCGCGCTCGAAGCGCTCAATGCCATCAACGATCTGGGGGCGCTTGCAGGAGACCTGCGAGCCTGGGCTGCCGGGCTCAGTGCGGACATATCGTATCCGGATTCTAGATACAATTCCTATCTTCCCAATGTCATCGGCAAACTTGGGCGACCACCGGAGCTCCGATAGGTTCTTGGCCCGCTTGCGGCTCTGCACCGGTTGTGTGCAACGGCTTTGAAGCGATGGACGCGGCTGGACATTGCTGACCGGCCTGGATCCGCGGCACTCAGCCTGATCAGGGCGCGGAGATTGAAGCGACTCTGCCTGGCGTATGGGAAGTCTCGTGAAATCCGGCAAGGCGCAGGCCACGCTGCACCTCCGGTGCGCGCATGAAGGTGTTCCATACGAGGCCGGAGCGCAGGTTTTCGGACATCACCAGGGTGATTCCGACATCGATGCCAATCACATCCGGCGATGCCCAGCCCGTCTGCGGATTGAACGCATCGACAAAACCATAGCGTTTCCACACCTTGGTTCCGCCGAGCGAACGCATATGCTTCAGTGCGTCGAGACACTCGCGCGGAGCGAAGGGCAGCGAACCTCCCGGAGCGCACGGAACGACGGTGCCGTCGCTCTCGTCGTGGCCTGCGCCCACCGGAGTTCCCCAGGCGATGTAGCCCTTGACGCTGTCCGAAGCAGTGAGGCCCCAAAGGTCCTGCGACCAGAACGGGAATCGGCCCTTCTGGGCAGCGCACCAGTCCCGTTGAGCAAGCGTGGCCTGGACGGAGTTCTGCCAGTAGTCAGCGTAGAGGTCGCGCTGATTTCTAAAGTCGAACCATCCATGGGCGTATTGATGGGTGAACAAGGGGGCGCACTGGATGAACGTATGAGGGCCGACATGGACCACGGGGCCGCGATTCCACGCGTGCCACACCCCGGGTTGCAGCGGAGCGTGGTTCGCGCCGATGCCGAGCAGATAGAGGCCCAGCATCTCGGAATAGCTGTCCCAGCGATAGGCAATGAATCCCGTTTCCGGCCGCCATCCATGGGAGAGCGTGGCGCCCCCATTCATGGCCCACTGCCAGTCGATCCTCGCATAGATGCGATTCACGTCTGCCGTGAGTTGTTCGTCGTGAAAGTATTCTCGTGCGAGCAGAGCACCCTTGAGGAAAAGGGCGGTGTCAATCGTGGAAGCCTCAGAGGACCAGACGCGACTTCCGGTGTGAATATCGATGAAGTGATAGAACCATCCCCGCTCATGCTCCACCGCTTCGGCTGCGAATTGCATGGTAAGGCGGGCGCGGCGCAAACCTTCGCCCGCGGGCAGCCATCCACGCTGATCACCGATGCACCAGGCCGAAAGTGCGAAGCCGGCTGCGGCGATGCTGGCTGGAGCGTTCGTGGAGCCTCCGTTCGCGGGTGCGCGGTCGCGGGTCAGGCCGGTCTGCGGATCCGTCTGGTCGGCGAAAAACTGGAGTGCCGAGCGCTGGAGCTCGTCGAGAAACACATTGTCAGCCTCGGAAGGGACAAAGGAAACGGTTCCGGAAGCTCCAGCAGTGAGGGATGGGTCCATCGCGAAAAAACCGGCGGCGAAAGCGATGAGCGTAATGCCGCGTCTCATCTGCGCCGGAACAGTGAGCTGGAAAAGACTGCCGGGGGCGCTCTCCATATCCGATGCCCCATTATCGACGATCAGGTGTTGATTTGAAGCTCCAATTACCGTGGAACCAAAAAATGTGCGGCGTCGTGGGGAGAATTCGTCCGTCGGGTGGGGTAAATACCCACGTCGGCGATCTGCCTGCTTGACCACGGCGACGGTGTGCGGAGCCTGACCCGATGCAAAGCGCGCGTGACGAGAATTTCCGTGACTACAAGATTGCTGAGAAGAAGGCGCTGGAGCTGTTGGCGGCCATGAAGTCGGTTACTCCAAAGAAGGTGGACATCGAACTCGCCCTCCTCGTGGCGATTTTTGAACTGCACAAAGGCGTGACGCCCGGGGCGACTGTGGCGTCGATCATCCAAGGCCACCTTAAACAACTGGTGCCCTACTATGCCGACAAGGATTCTCGGAGCTGATTCAGACTGTGTGCTTCCAGATCAGTCATCCAACTGTGGCCCTTCAAGGATCAGCCGGAGACTGTCGATGCGAAGCCGGGCTCCTTCGATTCCCTCGAGAATCCGTGCAAGCTGTTCTTCGGTGGCGGCAATTTCCTCTGGACGGATGTGATCGTTGACCTTGCGCAGGTCGAGGAGTCGCTTGCGTTCTTCACTCAGCAGTTCCGTCGCGGCAGTGGCCGCCTCGCGTTTCAGCTTTCGGGTCCTGGCATGGGCGAGTTTCTCTGCCGCGTCGGTGAGGCGCTTCAGCAGCGCGGGCTCGAAACCGCCCTTCTCTAGGAAGCGGTGAATTGACCCATCCTCCGTTTCCTGCGCGAGCTTCTCATGCGTCCACTCTTCGGATACATCGCGGCGCTGCAGGTCCACGACCACGCGGATGGGACAAGGAGCGAGGAACTGGTCCACGTGCCAGCGCGTTTCCGCGACGGGCTCGAGGACAAATATGGCTTCTAGGAGCAGGTTAGGTTTCGAGGAGATTATTTTGCTGAAGGCCGTGGTGCCGGCTTTTGATGCCAACAGGAGGTCAATTGAGTCGAACACCAGAGGATGATCGGCTGTCAGGAATCCGATGTCCTCACGAGCCAGCGCCCGCTTACGATTGAACGTGGCAAGCAGCCCGTCGGCCGGGATTGAGGGAAACCCCTCGATGTAGGCATGACTTGAGTCGAGCGAGAGATCGCCTTCCTCGTGCTCCTTGATGCGCACGCCAAAGTGGTCCAGCAATTCGATCAGAAAGGACCGCAGACTCGGGTCTGCGTCCGCCTCCCTGACCCGCGATATGACCCTCGCTGCCGCGTCGGCATTGAAGGAGTTGAGTTCCAGCAGGCGATCGCGGCCCTTCCTAAGCTTTTGCGCGAGGGATTCCCTGAATGAGATGGTTTCCCCAATGAAGCTTTCGCGTGCGTCGGATGATGCGGATGCATGGCCCTCTCCATGGGCGACTGCCAGCGTCAGCAACCGATCCCGGAAGGATTCCTGGACGTCATTGCCGCCGTGCAGGGGATATTCGAGTGCGTTGAGCCCGCGATGATACCAATCCAGCACGAGTTCATCGGCGCTGCCCTTGAGCACGGGGACGTGGATCTTGATTTCCTCGGTCTGCCCGATTCGGTCGAGGCGTCCGATGCGCTGCTCGATCAATCCCGGGTTGAGCGGCAGGTCCCAGAGGACGAGATGGTGGGCGAACTGAAAGTTGCGGCCCTCGCTTCCTATCTCGGAGCAAATGAGCAGCTGTGCTCCGTCTGGTTCAGCAAACCAGGCTGCCTGGCGGTCACGATGCACAAGGGGCAGACCCTCATGGAAGAGTCCGACGCTCACGTTGGAGCGTTCCTTGATGGCTGTTTCGAGAGAGAGAACCTTCCGCTGTGATCTGCAGATGAGCAGCACCTTGGCGGGGCGGATTTGCTGGAGAAAGTCCACGAGCCAGCCGACTCGGGGATCTTCCTTGAAGGCATATCGCAGGTGGCCCGCGGTACCGGTTTCTTCGGCCTCCATTTCCCGCGCGGTACGGGCGAGCTGGGTCGGAGTTCCACCAGGCAGGATGACCCGGCATAGACGGCGCTCGGGAAATCCGGCGATGTTCGAGCGACTGTTTCGAAACATCACCCGACCGGTGCCATGTTGATCGAGGAGGGTCCGCAGAAGGCTATCCCGGGCGCCGCGGCGCTTCTGGGCGAGGTTGGTCAGGTGCTCGTCAAGGCGTTCAGGATCGCGGGTAAAGATTGTCCTGAGAGTTGCGACATCTTCGGGCTCGAGCGTTTGCGAATCCACGATCTTGTCCGCGATCTCGGCGACAGATTGGAAGCGCCGAGATTCCTTGAGGTAGGAGTCATAGTCAGGATAGCGGGACGGATCGAGCAGGCGTAGCCGCGCGAAGTGTCCGGTTGGGCCCAACTGGGTCGGCGTCGCAGTCAGAAGGAGGAGCCCGGGAGTCTGTGCCGCCAGAGTCTCGACGAGCTGGTATTCAGAACTTGGCGCTTCCGGCTTCCATGTCAGGTGATGGGCCTCGTCGACGACCACCACGTCCCACCCTGCTTCGATTGCCTGTTTCCTTCGTGTTTCGCTTTCTGCGAGGAAGGTCGTGCTCGCGAGGGCGAGTTGGGAACTCAGGAATGGATTTTTGCCCGGTTCCGCCGCCTCATCTGCGGTGCAGCGGGCCTCATCATAGAGTCCAAACCACAGGTTGAAGCGGCGCAGCAGTTCCACGAACCACTGGTGTATCAGACTTTCGGGTACGAGGATCAGGACCCGCTGTGCGCGGCCCACGGCGAGTAGCCGCTGGATGATGAGACACGCTTCGATCGTCTTTCCAAGACCCACTTCATCGGCGAGGAGAACCCGGGGGTACTGACGCGAGGAAACCTCGCGCAGGATGTACATTTGATGGGGTATGAGTTCCACCCGTCCTCCAAGAAACCCGCGCACGTCGGATTGACGGAGCCTGGACTGGAGTTGAAGCGCGCGGTAGCGGAGGCGAAAGACGTCCTCTTCGTCAACCTGCCCGGCCATCAGGCGTTCCTGGGGAAGATCGACGGTGGTTACATCTGAAATGGAGTCTTCACGAACAGCCCGGCCGTCCCCGAAATAGGTCAGGAGTCCGTCCGATTCCTCGATCCTGTCCACGGTAAGTGCTTTTTTGTCGCGGTCCGAGATTCGTTCGCCGACTCGGAACTGCACGCGCTTGAGGACTGCGGTGCCTCGTGCGTAGATGCGTTTCTCCCCCGTTGCGGGAAACGTGATGCTGATGCGCGCGCGATCGATCTCATCGACCAGGCCGAGGCCCAGTTCCGGTTCCCGCTCGCTCAGGCAGCGCTGTCCTACCACTGACAATGTCATGCCGGTATCAGGTGCCAGGAAACGCGGGGAGAAAAGAGATTTCTGTTTCCGCAAGTCTTCACCACCTGTCAGTCCTTCGCGGCATTGTAGGTCCTGTCGTCAGGACTCGGGCAAAGCACTGTCGGTCCAGACCCGCAATAACCTGAGGAATTAAGCATGAGGCTGTCCTGAGATTTCTTGGGGCAGAAGACTGAACTCGGGGTGCCGTGGTCCGGGATCGTGGCCAGTGGGCCGCGCTTCAAGCGACTTGATGAGCTGGAATGGCTTCAGAGGCGATCCCCAAACCGGAAGCGCATTTTTCCGGTCGACCCCCGTTTCTTGCGCGAAGACGGAGGAATGCCGATGCGAGGATCGCGTTTGCGGATCAATTCAACGATGCGTAGCGCGTCGCGCTCGAAATGCTCGTGCGATTCCGGAAGGTAGAGCCATTTGCCGAGCACGGGATGGGGAGTCAGCGACGGAAATTCAGCGATGAGGCTGGGTTGGTGCTCTCGAAAGGTGCAAACCAGAACACCCTGCCAGGGCTCGCCCTGGGTTGTCAGGAAGATCTGATGGTTGCCATCGAGCATGATCGTGCGGCCGCCGAACCATGATTTGAGGACGAATGTAGGTTCATCTGTAAGGGGTTCGGCCAGCCACTGAAGCGGGTGTTCCGGTCTGCTGACGCGCGGCCGAATCGTGGTTGCTGACACCCGCTTCATTGCGGAGGGAACATGAAGGGAAACAATCTCTAGGGCAATTCCGATTGCCGGGCTGATATGATTGCCCTCTTGCCGCAAGATTTGAAGTTGGATGAAACCAGGAAGAGGGTTCCTGCGTTTCAAGAGGTATGAAATCGATTCGATTGATCCTGGTTTCGTGGGTCCTTGCGTTGGTTTCGGCAGCGCCTGGAGCGCCTGTCGAGCGGACCTGGATGGTGGACGGTACGGAGCGTCATGCCCTGATTTCAGTGCCCGATAAGAACGTTGGCGGGCGTTATCCGCTGGTGTTTGTATTTCATGGACATGGAGGCACCATGCGGCACGCTGCGCGCACGTTGTCGGTGGAGAAACTTTGGCCCGAGGCTCTGGTGGTCTATCCGCAGGGACTGCCGACACCGGGCGCCATCACGGATCCGGAGGGGACCCGATCCGGCTGGCAGAAAACTTTGGGGGATCAGGGTGATCGGGACTTGAGGTTCGTGGATACAATGATGGCGACCCTGATGAAGGAGTATCCCGTGGATGCCTCGCGGGTCTTTGCAACCGGGCACTCCAATGGAGGCGCATTCACCTACTTGCTCTGGGCCGAACGTCCGTCCGTTTTCGCAGCCTTTGCCCCGTCTTCTGGCATGCTGGGTCGAGGGGCGCGCTTTCCGACCGAGCCACGCCCTGTGCTGCACATTGCGGGTCGGAATGATGAGCTGGTGAAGTTTGAGTGGCAGGAGAAGGCCATCGCACTGGACTTACGCATCAACCAGTGTTCAAAGGACGGTGTGCCGTGGCCGAAAGGCGGCAAGGAAGCGATGATCCACTACTCCAAGGTGAACGCGCCCGTGATCACCTGGATCCATCAAGGTGGCCATCGTTATCCCGAGGGCGCAATGAAGGCTGTCGTCGCGTTTTTCAAGAGTTACGATCGGATCAATGGGAAATAGGACATCCTGAGTTGGTGCGATGATGGCATTCGCCAGGACCTGAAAAGTATTACCATTTAGCGCCCGTGATCTTGGCGCCTGTGGCCGACAGAATCAACGAATCCCTGGCGTCGGACAAATGGGCTCGGACGCCTTGTTTCTTATGCGGTTTGACATTGAGTATCCGCTTGGTGGGACAAGTTCCGGATGATTCGTAACAGAGCCTAGAAGGTACATTTTGCATGTCCGAGCACTGCATGCGCAAGTGATTGACGAGTCATGCAGATTTGTTTTCCGACGGTTGGATTGCACACTGATTAAAGGACATTCGATAAAATAGCATATTAATAATTGATTACTAGTGCGTTGGCAGTATTGCCATATTTAGATGTTGAAGTATGGCTGGTAGGCCATACGTTGATGGCCGTAATGAAAATGACCATGCACATTGATGAAGACGTCTTGGCCCGGGTCATGAAGATCACCGGTGCAAGCACAAAGACCGAAGCGGTGGAGATCGCTCTCAAAGAAATGGCTCGGCGTCATAAAATGAAGGAGCTCTTCACTGCTGGCCTTGGCCTCACAGCCGAGGAGCTGCGCAATGCCTTCGACCCGGCATCACCGGATGGCGGGTTGCAAGAGCTTCAACCTGCGGTGGCGGCTGAAAGCCCGGCTTCCTATGGAAAGACTGATCCTGCCTGACAGCAACGTCTACATCGACGCATTGCGAGCAGGACGGGATCCTTTCCAGGAGTTCAGCCGTCACCTTGACTCCTTCGAATTCGCAACCTGCGGCATGGTCATGCTTGAGGTATGCCGTGGGTTGCGTGAACCGCGCATCCTGCAGCGGTTTCGCGATAGATTCAGCGTGATGGTCTATCTGCCGACCACCAGCGCTATCTGGGAGAGGGCTCAGCAACTCGCCTGGGCCATGGACCGACGGGGACGAATAATTCCGTCGCAGGATCACATCATCGCCGCATCCGCGCTGCAAGTGGGCGCGACCGTGTTCACTCGCGACCGGCATTTCGGCCTGGTGCCTGGCTTGGACGTCATCAGCGAATTATCCTGAGGAGCACCATGGATCCCAAAACAAACGGCGCAGCGAAATCTGGGCGGTAGTCGCTTGCCGACTTATTTCAGACTTTGATTTCAATTCGTTTCCCGTTGGCGGCGGCTGAGGCGTAGATTGCTTCGATGATGACCATGTCGCGTCGTCCCATTTCGCCAGGCACAAGGCTCGGAGTGCCATCGAGGACGTTTCTCGCGAATGCATCCATTTGCAACGCCTGCTGATTGGCCTCGGGGTTTCGAAAGCTGAGCTGTCCCTGACTGGTGCTTGCTGCAAGATCGCGATAACTGAAGGTTTTTGTGAATTCGATCCAGCCCTTGGAGCTCTCGGCGCGGAAGGTGTTTGCGGCTTCCACGTAGCTACACCGGCCATCACAAATAACTCCGTTTGGAAATTCCATCTTCCATGCGATGGTTTCCTCAACGTCCTGAAATACCTCTGGTGACTTCTTGGGCAGGATTTCATGTGCAGTCACGGCCAGCGGAGCGATGCCACCTGCCGCCATGCAACCCGCCTGGATGACATACACACCCAGATCCATGAGCGGACCGCCACCGGAAAGACTCCGGATGGCGCGCCATGGCCGCCCTCGCATCTTGAATGAGAACGTCCCGCGCATTCTCTCGAACGGACCGAAATTCTCGGGGCGGGCGAGTCGCATCATTTCGCGATGGTAGGGATCGTAGTGCAGCCGGTAGCCGATCGCGAGCCGCTTGCCTGCCTTGCGGCAAGCTGCAATCATCGCGTCACATTCCGCCACACTGATGCCCATCGGCTTTTCGCAGATCACATGTTTGCCGGCCTTGGCGGCGGCAATCACGTGCTCTGCGTGAAGACTGTTAGGTGTGACAACGTAGACGGCATCGATGTCGGGATTGTCTGCGAGCCGCGACATCGTGTCGTAGTCGTAGACGCTGGTCTGTGGAAATCCGAAATCTCCCGCCCATTTGAGGCCCTTGTCGCGCGAGCCCGTGACCACGCCGGCAAGTCGGCAGAATTGGGTCAGTTTCAACGCTGGCCCGAGCTGCCCGGTGGAGTAATTTCCCAATCCTGCAAGGGCGATGCCAAGTTTGCGGTGTGGTCTTGCCGCGGCCAGCAGCGGCCGCGGTGCCATCGCCGCGAGGGCGCTTGCCGCTCCGAGCTGGCCTAGGAAATTTCGACGGGATTGCTGTGCGTTAAGCGAGAAGGAAATCATGGGGTGGGACAGGCTGTTCCGAAGAGGGCAAAAGATCAAGAATGAGCCTTTGAGCGGATGCGCCGTTCACCCGCGGCAAATGCCAGACCTGTGACACTGCGAGGGTTTGTGTCGTGGGAAAGGGGTTGCTCATGGAATTCTGGATCAACCATACTCCCGTTTTCCCATGGCCGAGACCTCTACGAGACATCCTTTTCTTCAAGGCCTGAGCAAGCACCGCGGCGCTCCTCCCACGGTGGTTGTGATATTTGGCGCCTCCGGCGACCTCACGGCGCGCAAGTTGATCCCGGCCGTTTACAACCTTGCCGTCGACAATCTGCTGCCGGCCGATTTTCACTTGATCGGATACGGTCGCAAGGAGATCCCCGACGACGAGTTTCGCGCCCTCGCGGCCGATGCGATCAGGGAGTTTTCCCGGCGTGAGCTCAACAACGACATCTGGGGCCGTGTTGCTGCGCATACCACGTATGTTGCCGGTGGATACGACGACAAGCCAGCGTTCGATCGTCTGGCGTCAGCGATCGGCGCAATTGAGAAACGAATTGGCCGAGAAGTGCAGCCGCTGTTCTACATCTCGACACCGCCTTCGGTGTTTGCCCCGATACTTCTCAATCTTGGCGCAAGCGGACTGGCGGCCAGACACCGCGGTACGCCCCACCATGCCAAGGTGATCATCGAAAAACCCTTCGGCAAGGATCTCGCATCGGCGGTCGCTCTAAATGGCACGATTCGCTCTGTCTTTGAGGAACATCAGGTTTACCGAATTGATCACTACCTCGGCAAGGAGACGGTGCAGGATCTGCTCGTGCAACGGTTCGCCAACTCGATTTTCGAGCCGCTTTGGAATCGCACCTACATTGATAGCGTGCAGATCACCGTCGCGGAGGAAGTAGGTGTGGGGACGCGTGGAGGCTACTATGAACAGAGCGGGGCGTTGCGCGACATGATTCAGAATCACACGATGCAGCTCCTGGCGCTGACGGCGATGGAGCCTCCGGTGTCGCTTGATGCCGAATCGGTACGCGATGAGAAGGTCAAGGTACTCCGTGCAATTCAGCCCCTGCGGCTTGGGCCTGGGGGTGACGTCGCCCGCGCCCAGTATGCGGCGGGAATGATTTCCGGAAAGCCTGTCAAAGGGTATCTCGAGGAGGACGGTATCGCCGCGCAGTCGCGCACGGAAACCTATGCGGCGATCCGGCTGTCGATTCACAACTGGCGCTGGCAGGGAGTTCCCTTTTATCTCCGATCGGGAAAGCGCATGGCGCGGCGGGTGAGCGAAATCGCAATCCAGTTCAAGCGGCCTCCGGGCACGCTTTTCGCCGAGAGCGAACGCTTCAATCTCGCGCCGAATACACTGGCATTCCAGATCCAGCCTGACGAGGGGCTGAGTCTTATCCTCAATGGCAAGGTGCCAGGCCTTGAGACGAGGACGCAACCTGTGAAGATGAATTTCAAGTACAGCACGACTTTTGGATCCAACACGCCGGAGGCCTATGAGAGGCTCGTGCTTGATGCGATGATCGGCGATGGCACGCTCTTCATTCGTGGGGATGAGGCGGAGACCTCGTGGAGGCTCTATACACCGGTGTTGGAGTCGTGGGCTGCCGCTGGCCGTGACGGAATGGAAAGCTATCCCTCCGGATCATGGGGGCCGGCCAATGCGGATGAGCTGTTGTCGCGGAGCAACCATGTCTGGCGCCAGCCCTGACCGCATGTCCGACGTCTTCAACACGCTTCCTGGGATCGAGGCCTCGGTCAGCTCCGTATCAAAGAGCCTGCGCGACATGTGGGCGAACGTTGCGGCTTCGGGCAAAACCGCCCTTCCGCCTGACGAGGTCAAGGCGACCCAACTCAATCTGGTCTTGCACCTTGGCCTGCCGGCGAAACCGGATGACGCGATTGCGCAGTTCGCGGTGGCCCTCAAGTTTGCCCAGCGGTATCCCTGCCGTGTGGTTGTTCTCTGTCCTCTCCCCGAGGATTCGAAAGTGTCAGAAATCCACGCCAAGGTTTATGGGGAGTGTTTTTTTGGGAAATCCAAGGGTGACACCCGCTGTGTTGAGGCGGTCATGCTCAGCTATCCGGTCTCGGCGCGCCCCTACCTGGAGAATCAGGTTTCCGTCTGCCTCTCGACCGACCTTCCGCTCTACTACTGGGTGCATCGATTCTCGGACGCCGGGAAGCTCTCTGCCTATCAATACCTCCTTCGCAGGTCGAAACGTGTGATCTTCGACACGGCCATCGTCCCGTTGGATGCGATATCCTATTCATGGCCGCGACCCGAGGCGGTTCGCGACCTGGCGTATGCCCGACTGCTGCATGTGCGGCAGGTTGTCGGTCAATTCCTTTCTGGAACCCCTCCATCGGTGCTGGCAAAGGGCCTGCGATCGATCACGCTGACCCACGCACCCGAGTTTCGAGCAGAGGCATTCAGCCTGAGTCGCTGGCTTGTCGAACGCATGGCAGACTGTAATGCGAATGCAGGGGATGCGTCGCCCCAACTGAGGATTACTCCATCCCCGGGGGCGGATTCGCTTTCAGTGTCGTTTGCCTACGACGATGACCGCCGATTTGCCTGGCGAGGAAATTTTTCGACTCACCAGGGCAGCTTTGAGGCGAACTTTGGTGGAGACTCTGTTCACCTGCCATCGACAGTGAGCCTGCTTGCGCCCGAGATGGCGTTGAGCGAGGCCATGTTTTTCTAGGCGGCGACATTCCCGCTGTTTTGGAGAAGTTCCCATGCGTGAATTTGTGAATCCCTATGGTCGCGTCGTTGTCGGTCCGGCAGAGTCATTGTTTGCCCGGGCTGTAAGGCTCATTGAGACCGAGCAATTGAGAAAGCGGACGGGATCATTTACGGTTGCATTGAGCGGAGGAAGCACTCCCAAGGACTGGTTCACCTGGGTCGTGGCCCATCGCGCTTTTTCGCCGGAGGTGCTCGCTGCCGCTCATTTCACCGTCAGTGACGAACGGGTTGTGCCGCTGGACAGCGATGACAGCAATTTTGGCAATGCCCGGAGGGTTCTGCTTGAGCCGTTGAAGATCCCGGCAGCACGAAGTCATCCATGGCCGGTGGACCTTTCGCCCACGGAAGCGGCGGAGGCATATGCACAGACCTTGACAGCGCTGACTGGGCCAAAAGAATCCTATGGGGTTTGCATGCTTGGCATGGGGGAGGACACCCACACGGCCTCTTTTTTTCCGGGAAGCGCCCTGCTTGAGGATGATGGTGGCGTCTCCTTTGCAGCAGTGAATACCCCCCAGCGCGGGTGGAGATTGACCATAACGCCAACCGGGCTGCGGACCTGCGGATTGATCGTTGTAATGGCTCTCGGGGCGGGCAAGGCACAGGCCCTTCGGCGGGTCATGATCGGCGAAGAGGAATGGAGTAAGGTTCCCTCAAAGATCCTTTCCACGGCCTCGGACAGAGTCGTCTGGCTGGTTGACGAATTGGCCGCCTCAGAGCTTTGAGTGCGTTCGAACGATTGTCGGGATCCTGATATTCCGGGCTGGAAGCGAAGGTCAAGTTGGCTTTCATGAAGCCACGGCGCAAGGCATGCACGGGTCCAACCCCGGGGCGATCTTGGCGTCCGACGTCCTGAATACTTCGCCTCTGTTCCTCATCCATGCCGCGCGTTCCCTTCACCCAAAAGCGTGCCCTTGAGATCCTGGGCGTTGAGCAGGGCGCAAACCGCGAAGAGCGGACGCGGATGTATGGCGAGAAGCGCGCGCTGCTGGAGGAGAAGATGCGGGCGGCGCTCACGCCGGGATTGAAGGCGAGCTATGAGGATGCGCTGAAGGACCTCACGCTTGCCTATGAGGCGCTGGAACTCGACGCAACCGAATGGGACCTTGAATCGCTCGAGGCGTCGAAAGAGAGTTCCACAGGGGATGGCAACGCGGGTCAGGCCCGGAAGAGCGTGCCCGGATTGTCTGGTCTGTCGCCGTGGGCCACGGAGACAAAAGTGCTGGCAAGGCGTTTTCTGATTCCGGCTGCCGCGGTGGTTGCCTTGATCGTCGTCGTTGCGTTTGCATGGACGTGGAAAAAGCGCTCTGACGCCGAACGCATCGCTCAGGAGGCAACAGCAAAGGTGGAGCGCGACAATGCCGAAGCGAAAGCGCGCCGAGAGCTCGAGGCTCAGGCGCGGGTGATGGAGGAGAAGCGTCTTGCAGAGCAGAAACTCGCACTGGAGAAGAAGGCTCGCCAGCAACTCGCGGCGGAACGCGCGCGCCTGCAGGAGGTGCAACCGTACCTTGAGGAGGTTGCAGAGACGGTGAAGAAGCAACGGGCTGCAGCGCATTCGCTTGGGTCGGAATCCGGATGGCGCCAGGAGTGGACCCGCCGACGGCTGGGCCTTCTCGAATCCTATGAGACCTGGCTGAAATCGTTTGCGGCCCAGCACCCGGCTCGCGCGCACCTTCAGGCTGCGGAAAGGCTTTTCCAATCCGGCAACCCGGATGGTGCACTGGCGGAGATCCAGGTGGCGGCATCGCAGGGAGAAAAGCTCAGGAACGAACCTGAGAACCGGCGGTATGCCATGGTTGGAAAACCCTTGATCGACTGGCTGACCCGTGGACAAGGCGATTGGCCCCAGGAGGCATTCGCTACGCTCCGCTCAGAGGAAGGCACTGCCGTGGAGCGCACGATCGCCACTTTGAAGGAATCGCTCGCCTATCTCGATGAGCCCGGTGCCAAGGCCGTGAGCTCGGATTGGAAGGAAAAGCTCTTGCCGCTGCGGGCGCTTGCGGGGCCATCCGATCCAAACTTTCTGCGCTGGCAGCAGAGATTTATCGGCGTTGTTCGCGTCGAAACTGAGCCATCGGGAGCAACCCTCATCGACGAAAACGGCATCAATATGGGAATCACACCTGTAAAGTTTGAACTCATGCGGGGCGGAAGTCTGAGCCTGACGGCAATACGCAAGGGGCATCTGCCGACGAGCATCATTGTGGCGGTCGGTCTCGGTGAGGATCAAGTCGTCAAGGTTGCCCTTCCGGAGATCCCTGTGCCTCGTCCCACACAAGCCTATACGATACCTGGCCTCGGACTAGAATTGGCATGGATAGCTCCGGGCACGTTTCTGATGGGAAGCCCGGAGTCGGAGGCGCATCGGTCAGCGGATGAGAAGCAGGTCAAGGTCACGATCGCCGACGGATTCTGGCTGGGACGTTGTGAAGTCACGCAGGGCGAATGGGTAGCCCTGATGTCCAGCAACCCCAGTCATTTCAAGGCGGTGGGGCTCAACGGTCCCGTCGAGAGCATTTCCTGGCGGGATGCCATGGAGTTTTGCCGACGCCTTACGGAACGCGAGAAGGCGGCAGAGCGTCTGCCGACCGGGTATGCCTACACGCTGCCAACGGAAGCCCAATGGGAATATGCCTGCAGGGCGGGTACAACATCGGCCTATTCCGGTGACCTCAACGCCATGGGCTGGTACATTCACGACCACGAGGAGAGCAGCCACGTTGTGGGGAAGAAGGCTCCCAATGCGTGGGGACTCTACGACATGCATGGGAATGTATGGGAGTGGTGCCTTGACTGGTATGCTGATACGATTCGGGTCGACTCGCGCGGAGCGATGATTTCTCCGGCAGAAGGCGTCTATCGTGCGAGCCGGGGCGGCAGTTGGAATTGCCCGGAGGGGAATTGCCGCTCTGCATTGCGCCGCTGGCTTTCCCCGGCAGATCGTGGAAACCGCTTGGGATTCCGGCTTGCGCTCTCGCGAAACGTGCCGAAAGCGGGTGGGCAATGAGAGCGACATTCTTGAATCTGGCCAGGCTGCTTTTGGCACTGGGAATCCTTGGCAGCGCGCATGCCGTGGCGGATCAGACAAAGCCGTTGCTTCCGACCATCTACCTGATTGGTGATTCAACCATGGCTGACAAGCCGACAGCACCGCCAAACCCTGAGCGAGGGTGGGGGCAGGCTTTGCCTCACTGGCTTAGTCCGGATGCGGTTCGAGTGAGCAACCATGCGATGAACGGACGCAGCACGAAGAGCTTTCTGGATGAGGGTCGTTGGGCAAAGGTAGTTGCGGCGCTGCGGCCAGGCGACATCGTCATCATCCAGTTCGGGCACAATGATGAAAAGGAAGATAGGCCGGACAAATATGCGGCTCCGTGGGGTGCCTATCAGGAGAATCTGCGACGATTTGTGAGGGAGGCGCGCGAACGTCAGGCGTTGCCAATCCTGGCTACGCCGGTTGCACGCCGGAAATGGAGCGGTACGGGTGAACTGATTGACACCCATGGGGACTATCCGGCCGCAATGCGGGCGGTGGCCGAGCAGGAGAAGGTCCCGCTTCTTGAAATGAACAAACTCACGATGGAACTCGAGCGTGGCCATGGAGTGGAAGGATCGAAAAGGCTGCACCTTCACTATCCCGGGGGCAGGTATCCCCGCTGGCCTGAACCTGTAAAGGACGACACGCATTTTTCGGAATACGGCGCGGAACGCGTTGCGGCGCTGGCCGTGCAGGAGATCCTGCGCCTTCAGCTTCCGCCGGCACGATGGGTGCGATAAACAGCGAAAATTGGCGCACGGATAAGAGCGCAATCTTGTGGCCCCGAACCGGGCTTCCGGAAACTTTTTCATGACACATCGTGTTCGTATGATTGTGCAGACCGGCTACCTTTTGGCCTGCGCCCTGGTGGGCCCCCTCGTCGCGAAAACTGCACACCCCAATGTGCTGCTTATCTGCCTTGACGACCTGAAGCCTGTTCTTGGGTGCTATGGCGACCCTCTCGCCAAGACGCCCAACATTGATCGGCTGGCGCGAAGAGGCGTGACCTTCGAGAGCGCGTACTGCAACCAGGCGTTATGCTCGCCGTCCCGGAACTCGCTGATGACGGGCATGCGACCGACCTCGATGGGCATCTACGACCTGACGACGAATTTCCGTCAGGCGGTTCCCGATGCGATCACGCTGCCACAGTATTTCGCGAAATACGGATTTCGAACTGAGGCCCTCGGTAAGATCCTGCACACCACCAATGGCAACCACGAGGATACCGCATCGTGGACTGAACCGCATTTCTGGTCTGATATTGGCACTATTCCCCAGCGACCATCTTCGGATCAGAAAGGGCCTGTGATCAGGCAGCGCGGGGCTGTGCGAAGCCGTCCCGCAGTATCCTCGGATGAGGTGCCGGACAATTTCTACACGGACGGAAGGATTGCAGACGAAGTGGTAAGACGGTTTCGCGCTACAAGTTCAAAGTCGGAGGTGCCGTTGTTTGTTGCCGTAGGTTTTCTGAAACCGCACCTACCTTTCCATGTCCCGAAGCGGTATTGGGATATGCATGACCGCTCGAGGTTCAAGCCCGCGGAGAATCCATCTGCCCCTGAGGGTGCACCAAAATATGCGCTTACCCATTCGGAAGAGCTTCGCTCCTACGTAGGGATCCCTGCGGGTGCCCTGTCTACCGAACTGCAAATTGAATTGCTTCATGGCTACTATGCGGCGGTGAGCTATGTGGATGCGCAGGTTGGACGAGTGCTCGATGAACTGGAGCGGCGGAACCTTGCCAACAAGACCATCGTTGTGCTTTGGGGCGATCATGGCTGGCATCTGGGCGACCACTCGCTTTGGGGCAAGAAGACCAACTATGAGCAGGCGACGCGAATCCCGCTGATCATTGCCGGGCCTGGCATCGCGCAAGGGGAGAGGAGCCGTGCCCTCGTGGAGACCGTTGATCTGTATCCGACGCTTGCTGAACTGGCCGGACTGCCGGCACCCCGGGTGGCGCAGAAACAGGAAGGCAGCAGCTTTGCCGCCACGGCACGCAATCCGCAACTACCAACCAAACAGGCAGTCTTTCACGCCTATCCCAGGAAACGAGACGGTGACGGACAGATCATCGGGCGGGCGGTGCGGACGGAACGGTATCGCCTTGTTGAGTGGAAGGTGCCTGGAGCCGCTCCGGAGACCGCGGACCTGGAACTTTACGATTACGTCATTGATGCGCTCGAAATCAGGAATCTTGCGCCTGAGAAACCAGCGGTAGTCGAGGAACTGCGCCGCATGCTCGCGGCGCAGCCCGAGGCCAAACCCCAGGTTGGCAGGAAGGGATAGGCCCTCTCAAGCAGAGGTGGATTCTGCGGTGCTGCAGGCGACCCGCGGTGGAAATCCGAGGGGCCTCGTCGCGTGGCGGGTTTGAATGGATGCTGCTTTCATGTGAGCAGCTCCGTCTGTGAAACCTCGTCGCAGATTGCCGAGAGCTCCGGAAGGCGGGGTTTGGTGACCGAAGCCCTGGTGGAACCGTGCATCCAGCAGAAATCCAAGCCCTTTTTCCAGCTTCGGGCTTGACTCTATTATTCAGTATGTTCAGATAGCAATCGTTACCGACCAATCCCAATCCTCAATGGGTGCGTGGAATCCATATCGTTGCCTCCACGCCGCCTCGCCAGGCAGTCGCAAACCCTGTCCTAACCCAACTCAATCATGAATCGACAAAGACATTTTACGACGCCGGCCATGCGCTTTGTTCTGGCCCTTGGCCTGGCGCTGCTTCTCGGTGATGGCCGGGCTCAGACAGCTGCACCGACGGTCACTGCGAGTCAGTCCACCGGTAACATATCCGGTCGTGTGCAGAATGTAGACACCGGGCAATACCTGGTGAATGCCCGGGTGAACGTGGTGGGCACCAATCGTCAGGCGTTCACCGACGAGACCGGGATTTTCTGGTTGAACGATCTTGCTGCCGGACCCGTGACCCTGCGGGTCTTCTATACGGGACTGTTGCCTGAAGAGCTTGTCGTGAGGGTGGAGTCGGGGACAACCGTCAATCAGCCGATCCAGCTTTCGAGCATGGTCCGTGGCGCGGACAGCCGTCCGGTAGTCAAGCTCGATCCTTTCAAGGTCACGGCAGATGAAGAGCTGACGGCGGATGCTCTTGCGGTGAATGAGCAGCGGTTCGCTGGGAACATCAAGAGCGTTCTAGCGGCGGATGCCTTCGGGGACATTTCCGAGGGGAACGTGGGCGAATTTCTGAAATACATGCCGAGCATTCAGGCCGATTTTGCCGACCCCCAGATTGCCTCGGTGACTGTGCGCGGGCTTCCCAGCAATCTGACCCAGGTTTCAACGGATGGTGCACAGATGGCCAATGCCCATACCGGAGGCGCAAGCCGTGTTTTTCAGTTCTATCAAGTATCGATGAACAATCTTTCGCGCGTGGAACTGACAAAAGTGCCCAGACCTGCCAATCCCGCCGATTCCATGGGAGGAATCATCAATCTGATCAGCAAGAGCGCATTTGAAAGGAAGACTCCCCAGTTCAGCTACCGCCTGTTTTTTACAGGCGCAAAGGACAATATTTCACTGAAGAGGATGCGGGGTCCGCAGGAGAAACTCGCGCATCGGATTCTTCCCAGCGTTGAGTTTTCATACATCCTGCCTGTCAATGAACGCTTTGGCATATCGGTATCTTCGAGCAGCTTGAACCGCTATGATGAGAGGCATGTGGCCGCCAAAGTCTTCAATACGAGCTTGGCGAACAGCGGCGCCTCGGTGAGCAATCCATTTATGCAATCGTTCACGCTGCAGGACGCCCCCCGGTTCACGTATCGTGATTCGATCAATCTAAAGGCGGATTGGCGTGTGACCCCCAATTCGGTCCTGTCTGCAACCGTACAATATGGTGATTATCTGACACGGTATTCCATGAGTCAGATGGTTGCGACCACTGGCACGAATGCCCTTCCGACAACAGGAGGAAAGAAGCTGAGCTGGGGTCCTGATTTCACCCATGGCGCGACCGGTAGGGGTGGTATGACCCTGAGCGGCCAAAACTACGTTATCGATGGCGCTACCAAGTTTGGCAATCTCCGCTACCGCCTCGACAATGGCACATGGCAGATCAAGGCGGGCGGTAGCTGGTCGAAATCCAAGACCGCCATGAATGACGTGGAGGCAGGGCAATTCTATTCGACAACCAATCAGCTGATAGGCCTGCCCGGCTTTGTTGGGTCGCTGTTTACTGTAGATTTTCTGGATATCAACCTAAACGCCCCTGGAAGTGTACGCTATACCGATGCGTCCGGGGCTCTCGTCGATGCCACCGATCCCGGAAAGTATCGACTGACGGGCGCGCAGTCGGTACCTCGCAGGATCCAAAACGAGGTATATACTGTGGATGCCAGCATTCGGCGTCGGCTCAATGCGCTTCCGTTTCCTTTTGCCGTGGAAATTGGAGGTGCGCAACGGAATCAGAAATTCGACACGCGCCGATGGAATGATGCCTATACCTATTTTGGGCCAGATGGAAATGCCGCGACAAGCGATCACTCGGCCCCCTATCTGGCTGACATGCGCCGAGCAGGAAAAACGAACCTTGAATTTGGATTCTCCGGCATTACGGACCTTCCTTGGTTCTCCGCAACCGATGCCTATTCCGCCTGGAAGGAGAGTCCGGTGCTATTTGGGCAGACATCTGCGCAAAAGGTGAGCGCGGAGACTTATCGCCGGTCAAATTCGGAGCTATTTGAGGAAACTGTAAACGCGTTCTATTTCGAGGTAGATGGACAGTTTCTGCGCAATCGCCTGCGTGTGTTGACCGGAGTTCGCTACGAAGAAACCATTGGCAAAGGCGCGGGCCTGCTTACAGACCCGAATGGCGTCTGGGTTCGGGATTCAGACGGATCTTTTGCACATGACAGCAAAGGAGCGCGAATTCGTAAACCCGAGGCAGGTGCTGTGGGTTCACTGGAGCAGCTCGATGTAACGCTCTTTGAGCGGGCCGCCAAAGCACGGCGTACCTATGATGGCTTCTATCCGAGTGCCCATTTGACGTACAATATAACGGATAACTTCATGGCCCGGTTCGCGTATGCGCGCACTTATGGCCGTCCGAACGTATCATCGATCATACCCAACATGACGATCAATGAGTTTGACCTCGAGGGGGGCAATCCCGCCAACGGTGCATTGGGCACGATCAGCCTACGAAATACGGGCCTTCGACCGTGGGTCGCCGACAATTTTGACTATACTATTGAATACTATACCAAGGATGGCGGGGCATTTACTGCCGGCGTATTCAACAAACAGATCGACGGATTCTTTCAGACTGTGGTGAAGATAGTCACCGAGGAAGACCTGGTCGCCCTTGGTCTTGATCCCGTATATGCGGGTTACCAATTGTCCACACAGTATAATTTGAGAAAGGGTAGCATCAAGGGATATGAGTTCAGCGCAAGGCAGCCATTGGCTGTGCTCGGGGCCTGGGGCAAGCCATTCGATGTCTTTGTAAATGCGTCCTATTTCACGGATATTTCCGGCTTGAAGGGGCGTACCATTAATGCGGGATTCACGGTTCGCCTCAATCCCATAACGTTCAGTACAAAAGTGAACTACAGGACTGGGCGAAGGGGCGCCGCTGTGGCAGCCATGGGGACGGGGGCGTATGAGTATGAGGGCCCACGGACGGCTGTTGACGTGAGCATATCCTGGTTTCTTGCCAAGCATCTTTCCCTGTTCTTTGGCGGCACCAATATATTCAGCGACGATCCCACAGCGGAGCGATATGGAGCTGAAACGCCCGAATGGGCCAAGCGATTCAGGATCCAGCAATTCGGCGCGCAATATCAACTGGGGATCCGC
>CAUJJL010000174.1 GCA_963205455.1 Verrucomicrobiota bacterium | reverse complement strand
GCAAGCAGGAGCGGAAGGATCTGGATGCGCATGACTGCTTCAGGCGCTCCGCGGGCGACGGATGCGGCCGGTGGAGTGATCGATCCAGCCGAGCTTGTTGAGGACAAACAGGGGCGGGCAGAAGCCGGTGAAGGCTGATTGGATGAGGTTGATGCCGACGAAAACAGGCAGCAGGATCCATCGCGGATCGACGAAGGCAGTCAGGGCGCAGCCGGTGAGAACGACCGAGCCGGCAAGAATACGGATGAGGGTTTCGGTTTTCATAATGTTGTATATGCGCAAGCAATCATATACTTGAATTGTCGTCAAGACCTGATAGGATTATTCCATGATCAGGCATGCCCAATATTCGAACGACGCGCTGGAGCTGGTGGCCCGTCGCTTCGCCGTGCTCGCGGAACCGATGCGTCTAAGACTCATCCAGGCGCTTTTCGACGGAGAAAAAAACGTCTCCGAGCTGGTGGAGGCGACAGGAGGAACCCAGGCCAATGTGTCGCGTCACCTGCAGACTTTGACGTCCGCGCATGTGCTTGGACGCCGGAAAGCGGGTCTGCAGGTATTCTATCACATCGCCGATCCGACAATTCCCAAGCTGTGCAATCTGGTGTGCGGGAGCCTCGAAAAGTCGCTCAGCCGGCAGGTTGCAAGTCTGTCGTAAACACCTACGCCGCTTGCGATAAGGCGCAGGACGTGAGGACGACGGGTATTGAAGGCGAATCGACGAATCCCTCCGCATCGAGCAGGTGACATGCGGTCAGGAACTTGTGCCCTCGGGCCACGGGGTGAGATTCCATTGGCGGTACCTATGGGGCGGGTTATGCGGCAAGGCCGGCCGCCAACGCCAGCGCACCGCGAGCGCGGTTCATGATGTACAGATGGTAGCCTGGGGCACCCTGGGCGACGAGATCACGAATCTGATCGAGCGCCCAATCCAGTCCGATCATTTCCACGACCTCTGGATTGTCATCGGTTGCTTGAAGTCGGCGCAGGAGGCGTGTCGGCATCGATGCGCCGCACATCGCTGTAAAGCGCTGGATCTGTTTGAGTGAGAGCACGGGCATGATGCCTGGGAGGATCGGCACGGAAATGCCCCGCCGACGGCAGCGTTCGACGAAGGAAAAATAGACGTCGTTGTCGAAGAAGAGCTGTGTCGTGATGAAGGAAGCACCGGCGTCGACCTTCCGCTGGAGGGCGTCGAGATCAGAGTCGTGAGATTGCGCCTCGGGGTGCTTTTCGGGATAGCCGCCGACTCCCAGGCAGAAATCCGGGTGCCGGTTCTTCAGCAAACCCACCAGCTCATTGGCAAAGTTCAATCCATCGGCCGTCGGAGAGAAGGTGGTGGAGCCCCTTGGCGGGTCCCCGCGGAGCGCCATGATGTTGCGGAATCCTTCGGCGTGAATGCGGTCAGCCAAGGTCGTAAGCTCGGCTCGAGAATGTCCCACGCAGGTGAGATGCGGCATCACCGTGAATCCGAGTTCATTCTTCAGCAGGGCGCTGACCTGGCCCGTCCGTTCGCGCGTGCTGCCTCCAGCTCCATAGGTCACCGAAACAAAATCGGGCGCGATGCGTTTGAGGACGGAGGCCGCGTGCCTGAGTGCTTCAACCCCAGCATCATCTTTTGGCGGAAAGAATTCCAACGAACGCAGCGGCCTGTTCCCGGCAAAGAGGGCGGCAATCGGTCGATCTGGAGTCATTTCATATCAACGTATGCAGATACGTTGATATGAAGCAAAGAAATAATGCAGGTTGGGCCGAGGCCTGCAAAGCCAGACAGAAACGACTGGTTGTTCCCGCTGTCTGGGGTTTCAGGGCGTGTTCGTGGGCTTGCTAGCCGACGCTTGTGGAGCGGGCGCGGGAAGCGCCTCAAACACGTCCGCCTCGTTCGCCGGCAGGCTGGTAAAAGCGGATTCGTATACTTGGAACGACCGCTTTTTCATCAGCGCGTTGACCGGTGCCGAGGCGTCCGAATTCGAAATTGAAACGAATACAGGGCCCGCAGGAATCGTTTCTGTGGTCTCAGCCGCTTTTGCGGGCCCGCTCTTGTCGTCTGCCTTGTGGGCCGCACCAGCCGCTGTGTCGCTGGTTGCCGTTTGGCCTGCATTCTTGGCGAGATCAGCGACGTTACCCAGCGCGGCGGGGCCTGTGGAGCCGTCTTTTTTCGCCTCGGGAGCCTTGATGATTTTCTGTTCGGGTTTGCGGCCCACGCTTACAGAAACGGTTTTTCCTTCAAATGTGGTGAATCGGATCGTGCGTGAATGTGCACTGGCGGCGACCGCGTTGGGGTCGGTGAGATCGCTCGTATCGGAGAAGCGAAGCGTGCCCACGCTGGAAATGAGGGATGCGATACTTTCAGTCTTCAAGCGCTTGCCTGTAGGCGCCGCATCGGAGCTGAAGGCATCTTCCTTTTTAGCGCGTTTGGCGGTGATGCTCTTGCCGTCAGGGAATGAAAGCTCGACACTGGCAATGTCCTCAGGCTTCAGCGAAAGCAGGCTGGCGTCGGCCCAGTTCTTCGGCTCCACGTCAAGGTAGGCGTTCAATTTGGTAAGGAATGCCTTGTTTTCCTTGTCGAAACGGACGAAGCGTCCGCCACCTTCCGCGTACTTGCCGATCGTGATTGACCATGAGTTCTTGTTTCCACTGTCAGAAATGGTGATGCCGGTATCCTTGAACTCGAGGGTCGCGATGCGTTCAGGGTTCTGCGTCACCAGACGTTCCAGCTTGGCTCCCGTCAGATCGCTGACCAGGCGCGAGAGTTTGGTGAAGTCGGCGGGGAAATCGTGGTACTCCGCCACATGCCAGACACCGCCATCCGACTTTGTCAGCGTCACGGTCTTGCCATTTTCCGAAAGTCGAACGGTGTGGGCCTGTTCGATCACGGAGCGCGTGACCAAGGGCTGACCAATCCGCGCATCCGCGGGTGGCTGTTTTGCCGGGCGAGTAAGGAAATGAACTGCGACGGCAACGACTGCGAGAATGGCGACGACGACAACGAGTGATTTTAATTTCATGCCTTCAGCGGGGGAGTGGGTCGAAGAATCGACGGTTGGCGGCAACTGCTAGGCGCGGCGTTCGCGCTGGAACCAGAATCCGAACAGGACGACGAGAATGACGGGTACAAGCAGGTTGATGGCGAGAAGGCTATTCTCCAGGAATTCGATGTCCTCCCGAAGCGCCTTGCGGATTTCACGGCGTTCGCCGCGCATGGTCGCCTGTTGAGCCTGAAAGTCCTCGATGGCCTTTTGCACTTCGGGAGTCGCGATCAGTCGGTTGCCTTCGTTGCTCTTGCCCTGGAGATCACCCAACTTTTTCTGAACATCCGCGAGGCGACCTTCAAGTGCGGTCAACTGGTCCTGGTAGCGCTTCTGCGCTTCGATTTCCATGTTGCGCACGACGGTGAATGGACGCACCGAACTGCCTTTTCCGCGCAGGGAAATCAGGTCCTTCGATCCGCCGAGGAATTCGAGACTGTTGCTGGCCAGGGCCAGGTTGTCGTTGAGAGGCCGGGCAGCCTGGGTGCCTAGGAAGTTGAGGCGCTCGACACTGTAATCGTCGAACAGCCAGTCGGTGTCAGCGATGACGAAGAGAGTTGAACTGGAGCTTGAACTCTTGAGCGCGGGAGCAGCAGCAGGCTCAGGTTTTTTTGGTTCCTTGGCCTCCTTCGAGTTTGGATCGGCAGGCGGCTCCTCCTTGGGCGCGCCATCCGGAAAAGCGGTGGAGAACTTTCCCGTGATCAGCACAGCGATTGTCTTCTTGCCGGTGGGAGTGATTTGCCGCGCCACGTCGTCTGGCTGTGCAAACTGAAGCGTCATGGCGGGGACGTCGCCGGAGTGGGCAGAGGATTCGATCAAGGGCATCACCGTCCGCCCTGAGGCGTCCACCGTCAGACTGCCGCTTTCGACAAAAAGCAATGACTTGAGCTGGCCCACCATGGTGGCCTGCTTGCTGAATGAGTCCTCCGTTAGTGAAAGCCAGATTGGATAGCGAACGACGCCACCGGGGCCTGTCTGAACGGACGTGGCATTGTCGAGATCACCCACAACGTTCTGCGGATTGTACGTGACGCCCCATGCCTTCAACATGGGCAGGTCGCTTGAGACGTTGGGCTGGGGGCCGCCAAACATCGCGTTCTGGCCACCCATCCGCTTGAAGTATTGTGAGGCGGGATCGACAGCGACGAACACGGGCTTTCCCTCGAGGAGGAACTGATCGATCGCGAATTCGAGCTTGGGTGTCAGGTTTTGAGGATGTATGACCGCGAGCACATCGAGGCCGGCTGGCAGCGAGGTTGCCGATGCCTCGACCGGGACAATCTCGAACGTCTTCGCCCATTCGTCGGCGACGAGCTGACCGGTGGGGCGCTGCCGTTGCTGCATCATCATCATGGGATTCATCGGAGGGGCCTGAAGGGGAAGGCTCGTGATGAGTCCGAGCTTCTTCTTTGCAACCGCCTGCACGCTGTAGATGAGCTGCGAAATATCGTATTCGAGGAACGACTCGCGCTGGGGATTGAACGAGGAAATCTCCTTCTGCTGATCCGCCTGGATTGCGACCAGCCCGAAGTAAAAGGTTTCGCCTGTTGCGAGACGCTGAGGCTGCAGTCCCGCGGCACCCGCGCGCTCCTCCTCCTGGGTGTCGGGTCGTGGGTCGATGACATTGAGCGTGAGTTTCCCCCCAGATGCTCTCACGTACTGCCTCAGCATTTCACGGATGCGCTCGGCGTAGTTCTTGTATTGGATGGGAAGTCCGCTGGCGGATCGGGTGAAATAGTAGTCGAGGACAACAGGCTCCTCGATCTTGGAAAGCAGAGACTTCGTCCCATCGGAAAGCGTGTAGATGTGCTCGGCGGTTGCGTCGGCCCTGATAGGGAGGCGGGACGCCAGGTAGTTCACGAGGATGAGACCGAGCAGCAGCAGCGCGACGGAGAGAGTTTTCAGGCCAGGTTTCATGGTGGCGTGGTTCGGGCGAAATCGGAAATGGGTGGCTCAGCGTTCCAGAACAAGCACGTTGACGAACAACGAGAATCCTATCAGGGACAGGAAGTAGACGAGATCCTTCGGATCTATGATGCCCTTCGTGAAAGGCTCAAAATGCGTGGAGAAACTGAAGTTTGCGATGAGGTCGGTCACCCAGATGGGAAGTACGGAAGTCAGCGTTTCGTTGAATACGCTGAAGCCCAGGAGGAGGATGATGAGGCAGACAACCACGCTGATGACGAAGCTGATCACCTGGTTCTTGGTCATTGCGGAAGTGACCGCGCACACACCGAGGTAGGCGCCGGCCATCAGGATGCTTCCGAAATAGCTGGTGACGATGATGCCCCAGTCGGGATCGCCGAGGTACGCAACCGTGATGATCATCGGAAACGACAGAAGAATTGCGACCGCAAGGAACGTCCACGCGGCGAGGAATTTTGCAAGGACAGCCTCGAATGTGGTGACCGGAAGAGTGAACAGCAATTCGATGGTGCCGGTGCGCTTTTCCTCGGACCACAGGCGCATTCCTGCGGCGGGAATGAGAAAGAGAAACAACCACGGGTGGAGGTTGAAGAAGCTGCTCAGGCTCGCGACATTGGTCTTGAAGAATCCGCCGATGAAAAACGCCAGGCCCACGCTTGCGATCAGGAAGATCGAAAGGAACACATAGGCGACGGGGGAGCGGAAATAGCCGAGAAACTCGCGTTTGAACAAAGGTACGATTTGGCTCATCGGAAAAGGGCTGATCGGTGGTTCAGGTGTCGCTTTGCGTCAGGCTCCGGAAAATCGCGTCGAGCCGGGCTCCGGGCTGGCGGGCCTGGAACTGGGCAGGGGTTTCATCAACGACCACCTTGCCCTGAGAGATGATAATGACACGCGTGCAGATGGCTTCGACCTCCTCGAGAATGTGGGTGGAAAGCACAACAGCCTTTTCTGTGGCCATGCTCTTGATGAGCGAACGGACCTCGTTCTTCTGATTGGGATCCAGACCGTCGGTGGGCTCGTCGAGAATGAGCACCGGGGGATCGTGCAGGAGCGCCTGGGCAAATCCCACGCGTTGTTTGAATCCCTTCGACAGGGTCTCAATGGACTGATGCCGGACGGGATCGAGGTGAGTAAGGCGGACTGCGCGTTCGATCTGGGCATCCCGCGACTGGCTCGAACGAAAACCTCGGATCTCCGCGATGAATCCCAGGAATTCCTGCACCGTCATTTCGCCGTAGGCGGGGGCGCTTTCAGGGAGATATCCGACCTTCCGTTTCACCGCGACCGGATCAATCGCAACATCGTGTCCGTCGACGATGGCTGTCCCCGCTGTCGGCCGGAGATAGCCGGTGATCATCTTCATCGTGGTCGACTTCCCGGCACCGTTGGGTCCCAGGAATCCGAGGATTTCTCCGCGTTTGACTGTGAACGTGACACCGTCGACCGCGCGCTTGGGACCGTAGGTTTTGACCAGACCTTTTACTTCGATCATAAGGAGCCGGAAAGAGATGGGAATGAAGAGAGATACGCGCAGCAGAGCGCGTGTTCCCTGAAAAGGGGATGTTTCCGTAACGATTAGTGACGCGCCTGTTCAAGCCAAAATTGAAGAACGGCAGGCGGTGTGCGGCGGGAATTGTACAGAAGAACTCTGTCCTTCAGCGCATTTGCGTGAGTGCTTCTCTGTCCCTTTCTGTCTTGAGGCGAAGCTGGCCGCAGGCTGCATCGATGTCGTGGCCTTTCTCCCGGCGCAGGGTGACGGGGATCCGCGCCGCGCGCAAAACATCGGCGAAGGCCTCCTGACGTTCAATGTCTGGGCGTTTCCACGGAAGCCCTACCACCGTGTTGTAGGGGATTAGATTGACATGCGCATGCAAGTCGCGGGCGATGTCGCGGAGTTCGCCGGCCTGATCGATGGAGTCATTGACATCCTCGATGAGAATGAATTCCAGCGTGACCATTCGACCGTGTTTTTCCGCAAACGTGCGGACTGCGGGCAGAAGCTTTGCCAAGGGGAAGGCCTTGTTCACCGGCATGATTTTCTCGCGCACAGCGTCCGTTGCGCCGTGGAGTGAAATGGCCAGGCGGAAACCGAGAGGTTCGTCGGCAAGCTTCAGGATCTTGGGTACAAGACCACTGGTGGAAACCGTGATGCGCCGGGCGCCGAAACCGAGCCCCCATTCGGCATTCAAGATGGTGAGTGCGCGAATCAGGTTGTCGTAGTTTGCCAGAGGTTCGCCCATCCCCATCACGACGATGTTGTCGAACGAGGCCAACTCCTCCCTGGCTCGGGTGGTGGTTGAATCTTCGCGGTAGCAGACGTGAAGGAGTTGTGCGACGATTTCTCCCGCGGAAAGATCGCGTTTGAAGCCGTCCAGTCCGCTTGCGCAGAACGCGCAAGCCATCGCGCAGCCCACCTGGGTGGAGATGCAGATGGTCTTGCGTGAATGTTCGATGCCGACCCCCTCCTGGGGTGCCCGGATGATCACGGTTTCGATCAGGGAGCGATCGCGAAGTTCAAGGAGCAGTTTGTCCGTGACATCCCGGGACTGCTTGTCGAAGACAAGCGAGAGAGGATTCAAGTCAAAGGTGTCCGCCAGCCAGGCTCTCAAAGGCTTCGAGAGATTGGTCATCTCGTCCCATTGGCGGGCGCGCTTCTTGTAGATCCAGTCGAGAATCTGTCGTGCCCGGAAGGCTGGTTCCCCCTGATCCTTGAGACGCGCGGCAAGCGTTTCCAAGGTTTCTCCGGTAATCGGCGGCTTTTCGGGAGTGAATCGCATGAGCTGATATCATCGCCGGATCACTGGCGGAGTCTAGAGCCAAGCGCGTGACTTCGGGAGTCGGGCGCCAATCTCGGATTGCCGAAGGAGGTTGGGCCCTTCAAGTTTGGCAACCGCTCCGCTTGATGTCGCTTCTGCACCGCCACATTTTCCTATCCGTACTGGGTGCCTGCGCGGCGGCGGTAGGACTTTTCGCCTTCATCCTGATTGTGGGGAACATGCTGAAGGACCTGCTGCCTTTTGTGATGGGCGGACAGTTGTCGCCGGGCACGTTTCTCAAGCTTGTGGGATTGCTGGCTCAGATTGTCGCCGCCTATGCACTTCCCATGGGAGTGCTCACGGGGGTGCTCCTGATTCTGGGCAGAATGTCGGCCCAGAACGAGATTACCGCCATGCGCGCTGCGGGGCTGAGCCTTTTGTACGTTGCCAGGCCTGTGCTTATTCTGGGATTTGCGGGGGCGGTCCTGTGCGGATTCATCAACTTCTATTCAATGCCGAAATCGAAGATCGCATACAAACGCATCCTTGCCGGTGCGGTTCAGAAGAACCCGCTCAGCTTCATTGTAGCAAAGACCTTCATTCGCGACTTTCGAGGCGTGGTCCTGTATGTCGGGAAAAAGGAGGAAAATCTATTGGAGGATGTCTGGATCTGGGAATTGGATAGTGAAAATCGCGTCATACGATCGGGGCGGGCTGCAAGTGGACGGGTTTCCTTTGACGCTGCGGGCGGGCGCCTCGTGCTAGTCCTGAGCGATGTGAGCTTTGAAATCCGGAACAAAGACAATCCGGAGGACTTTGTGAAACCTGTCCAACGAGGAACGTCGGAGGAATTCACGGTTGAGCTCGCTATGGAGCATCTCCTGGGCGCCCAGGCCGTGCGGCAGAAGCCTGGCTGGATGACGCTTGAAGAGCTTTTCACCCAACAGCAGAAGCTTGCGGGCCCGGTCCCCTCGGGCGAAGAGGAGAAGCGGGCGCGCGACCGCATGGCGATATCCTTTGCGATCAATGAAAAGACAACCACGGCCGTCGCCGTGTTTGCCTTCGCGCTACTGGCCGTGCCCCTGGGAATCAAGGTGTCGCGCAAGGAGACAAGTGCCAATCTTGGTGTAGCCCTGTTGCTCGTGATGAGCTACTATTTTCTCACAGTGTGCGTCGAGTGGCTGGACAAGAAGCCCGCCTTTCGGCCGGACATTCTGATCTGGATTCCGGTTACCCTCTTTCTCGCGCTCGGCCTTGCGATGTTTCGCCGACTCGGACGAGTTTGAAAGAAAGAGGGAACCGTTTCCTGCCTGGGCGTCTATGCCGAGGAGCGATTGATGGCGCTGACGACGGCCTTGATGGATGCGAGTTCAATGTTGGTGTCGATGCCCGCACCGAAGTAGGTGTGGCCGGACCCGGTTTTGATCTGAATATAACTCACAGCCCGCGCTTCCGCACCGCTCCCGAGAGAGTGCTCCGAGTAGTTGAGCAGTTCGAATCTGGGGATGCCCGCCTCGCGGGTTGCCTGCACAAAGGCATCGATCGGGCCGTTGCCGGTTCCGTTCACAAGCCTTCGGGTGCCGTTGACGATCAGGTCAGCCTGGCAGGTAACCTGGCTTCCGCGTTCGATCGTACGAAAGTCCGCGAGCGCCACCGGCGAGGTGCGTTCAATGTAGTCGCGAACAAAGGCATCGTGGATTTCCTGAGGAGTAAGTTCGCGGCCCGTGGAATCGGCCAGGTCGTTAATGGTGCGGCCAATCTCCTTGTGCATGAGTTTCGGCAGTTGGAAGCCAAACTCGTGTTCGAGGATGTAAGCGACGCCGCCCTTTCCAGATTGGGAGTTGATCCGGATGATTGCCTTGTAGCTTCTGCCGATGTCGGCGGGATCAATGGGGATATAGAGCACGTCCCACGGAGTTCCCGGAGTCTGGCGATCCCAGGATTTCTTGATCGCGTCCTGGTGCGAGCCGCTGAAGGCAGTGAACACCAGGTCGCCGGCGTAGGGGTGGCGTGCGTGCACATCCATTCGCGTCGTTCTTTCGTACACTTCCCGGATGCGCGGCAGGTCACTCAGGTCGAGGCCCGTGGCAATGCCGTGCGTATGGAGGTTCAGCGCAACCGTGACCAGGTCGAGATTGCCGGTGCGTTCGCCGTTTCCAAAGAGCGTTCCCTCGACGCGGTCCGCCCCGGCGAGAAGGGCGAGTTCCGTGGCGGCGATGCCGGTGCCGCGGTCGTTGTGCGTGTGCAGGGAAATGATGGTGGAATCGCGGCGACTGAGATGCGTGCACATCCACTCGATCTGATCCGCGTGCACGTTTGGCGTGGCATATTCGACGGTCGCTGGAAGATTGAGGATGATCTTGTTCTGGGGCGATGGTTTCCAGATATCGGTGACGGCCTCGCAGATCTGCAGTGAGAATTCGAGTTCGGTGCTGGTGAAGCTTTCAGGAGAATATTCGAGACGGAGGCGTGTTCCTGCTGCTACAAGACCCGCGGAATGCTGACGGAGCCATTCGATTCCCTGGGTGGCGATGCGGATGATCTCCGATTTGCCGGTGTTGAACACGTAACGGCGCTGGGCCGGGGACGTGGAGTTGTAGAGGTGAAAGATCACATTCCTTGCACCCCGGAGCGCCTCAATGGAGCGGATGATCAGGTCTTCGCGACATTGGCAGAGGATCTGGATGGCGACATCAGAGGGGATGCGGTTCTCCTCGATGAGACGTCTGCAGAAATCAAACTCGATCTGTGATGCGGACGGGAAGCCGACCTCGATTTCCTTGAAGCCGATTTTCACGAGCATTTCGAAGTATTCGAGCTTTTCGTCCACGCTCATGGGTTGAGCCAGAGCCTGATTGCCGTCGCGAAGATCGACGCTGCACCAGATGGGAGCGCGCGTGAGGGTGCGATTGGGCCATTGTCGCTGGGGCAATGATACCGGCGGCAAGGGTGTGTACTTGGAAACGGACGGATGAGTCATGATGCGGAAATGATGAGGATGAGAATTCGGACGGGAACGTGAACGAAGAAAACCCCGCGTCGGTTGGCGACGGAGGCGCTTGAAACTCGTGGACGCACAGTCGGCCGCGTGCGCGGCTCTCACGGACCGTGCGTCTAGGTTAGTCGAAGCGCCTGAACGAAAACTCGCATCAGAATACTTTGGATATCGGTTGATCGCGGGGGAAGTCAAGTCAGGGGAGCCGTTGTGGGCTGCCGAGGTCAGCGTTCTGGAAACAGCAAGGCATTGTATTCTGGGCAATTTTCCTCGGTGTTTTCGGGAACCTGCAGCAACGAAGAGCCATTGAGCGGCGTAACTCATGTGCGTCGAGGAGCGTCTTGCTCTTTGTGTATGTGCGGTTCTCCATTTCTTCATGCCTGATGCCGACGCTGCCGATTTCGATCTGGCTGGGTGTCTGGAGCGCGTCCGACGTAATGACCAAGACGCCGCGCGCGCGTTGGTTGAACACCTCTACCCGTTGGTTATCCGTATTGCCCGCGCGCGACTCCCGCGCAGGGTTTCAGAGGAGGACATCGCTCAGGATGTTTTTCTGAAAATGTTTGCGAGACTTTCACAGTACCAGGGGACGGTGCCTTTCACCCATTGGGTGTCGCGCATTGCGCTGACGACCTGCATCGATCACCTGCGCCAGCAGCAGCGGAGGCCCGAGTTCCGGTGGGCTGATCTCTCTGAAAATGAGGTCGAGGTGCTTGAGAATGTGCTGACGAATGAAAATGAGCGGGGCCCTGACGACGCGCTTTCCGCCAAGGAGCTGGTGAACAAATTGCTCGACCGATTGAAACCGGAGGACCGCATGGTCATCCAGCTCCTTGATCTTGAGCAGAAGTCGATCGCCGAAATAGCCCGGTTGACGGGATGGAATTCATCCCTGATCAAGGTACGTGCATTTCGTGCCCGCAGGAAGTTAAGGAAGGCATTGGAAGAACTCGAATCATCTGAACGCATATGAAAGCTAATTCCCGGGAAAGTTGGAGCCGCCTGATTGCGCTGGCTCGGTTGGCGCCTCATTCAAACGCTGAGGCGGTTGAGGCGCCATTTGGTTTTGCCACACGAGTTGCGGCACGCGGTCTGGAGGTGATGGACAGAGGAGTGGCCAGCCTGTTTGAACCCTTTGCTCTACGCGCCTTGGGCATTGCGGCCGTTGCCGCAATCATGATCATGGCGCTGGGGTTCAACCCTGTCCTTCAGAGTATTCGCGAGGAAGTCGCGGCGGTCGGGGCGGATCCGGTCTCAGTGCTGGTTGACTGAACACCGATGAGCAAGTCCTGGAAGGTTGCGCTGGTTTTTGTCGGCATCTTCCTGGCCGGAGGTATTGCCGGCGGCTTCGTATCGTTGCTGGCGGCCCGATCGTTTGTGCGGCAACGAGGGGGACCGACGGAGTTTGCCATTGTGCACAAGGGGCGCTTCCATGAAGCGCTCAAACTCAGTCCGACACAGAAGACCCGCATCGATGCGATTGTGGATGAGACAAGCGAGGAGTTGAAAAAGGTCCGCCGGGAAACAGGCAGGCTGCTTCAGTCAATGGAAACAAGAATTTCCGCCGAGCTCACTGCCGATCAGAGGCGCGAATTTGATGCGATGCAGCAGCGGTGGCGTGATCGACGGGGGAAACTTTCGCCGGGCGGAAGCGACGTCAGGGGAGGAAAACATCCCGCCCAGCCTGGGCCTGTGCGCCCGGGTGAATCCCGCACGCCATAAGGCCGGAATCAAAGCAGGGGGAAGGTTGAGTTTCCAGTTGCACTGGAAATTTCGCCCGTCACGTTTTCGGTCGGCCAGGTGCCATGCATGAGCAGGCGCGTGAACTCCGCCAGGACCGGAAGGTAGCAACGGTAACGACGTTCTCTCAGTGCCGTGGAGTGCCTGGCCACCTCTTTCCTTCGCCCGGCGGGTGCATCTTACCTGCCGGGCTGATCGACCATGGGACAATCAGCCCAGAGTAATGCCTTTTGCCTTTGCGGCGCGTAGCAGGGCATCCGCCATATCCGAGGGTGTCGCCGCGACTTCGATCCCGCACTCCTTGAAAACCGCGATCTTTGCGGCCGCTGTGTCCTCTGCTCCCCCAACGATGGCACCGGCATGGCCCATTCTCCGGCCTGCGGGAGCCGTGGCTCCTGCAATGAAGCCCGCGACCGGTTTCCTGACATTGGTCTTGATCCAGCGAGCAGCTTCAACCTCGGCATTTCCGCCAATTTCGCCAATGAGAATGATGCCGTGCGTCTCCGGATCGGCATTGAACATCCTGATGACATCAAGGTGCGAGGTTCCATTGACCGGATCGCCTCCAATGCCGACGCAAGTCGACTGGCCGATGTTGCGGGTGGTCAATTGATACACCGCCTCATAGGTCAGGGTTCCTGAGCGAGAGACGACCCCCACATGGCCTTTCCGGTGAATGTACCCCGGGGCAATGCCAATCCGACAGCCTCCCGTGCTTTGTGGTCCTGTTCCTGGTGTCACGACCCCGGGACAGTTGGGACCAAGCAAACGGGTCTTGCTGCCTGCGATTGCCCGCTTCACACGGATCATGTCCCGCACGGGAATGCCTTCCGTGATCGCAACCACAAGATCCAGCCCTGCGTCGACACCCTCAAGAATGGCATCGCCTGCGAATGGCGGTGGAACGAATACGACGGAGACGGTCGCGCGGGTCGCGGCAACTGCTTCATGCACCGAATTGAAAATGGGCACGCGGTGCTGCTCGTGCTCGAATACCTGGCCGCCTTTCCCGGGGGTGACGCCCGCAACAACCTTGGTGCCGTAGTCGAGCGACAATCGTGCGTGGCGACCGCCGAAATCACCAGTGATTCCTTGGACGAGAATTTTTGTTTCTGGCGTGATGAGAATGGCCATGGGAGGAGGAGAACAAACGTCTGGTTGCTGAGTCTTGTTGCTTGGTCAGGCGACGAGCTTGACGATCTTTTGGGCTGCATCGGCCATGGTGTCCCCGCTGACAATCGTTAGGCCGCTGCTTCCGAGTGTTGCCTTGCCGGCGGCAACATTGTTGCCCTCCAACCGCACGACCAGTGGAAGTTTGAGTCCGACCTCCCTGACCGCCTCCACGATTCCCGTGGCGATCACGTTGCAATCCATGATGCCGCCAAAAATGTTGACGAAGATACCCTTCACATTGGCGTCGCCGAGGATGATCTTGAAAGCCGCTACAACCTGTTCCTTCGTTGCGCCACCGCCGACATCGAGGAAGTTGGCGGGATTTCCGCCATAGTGCTTGATGATGTCCATCGTGCTCATTGCGAGCCCGGCGCCGTTGACGAGGCAGGCGATATTTCCATCAAGGGCGATGTAGGAAAGGTTGAATTTTGAGGCTTCGATCTCCTTCGGATCCTCTTCGTTCAGATCGCGGAGAGCGGAGATTCCCGGGTGCCGGAACAGGGCGTTCGAGTCAAAGGACACCTTTGCGTCGAGAGCGAGCACCTCACCGGATGGAGTCGTGATGAGTGGATTGACCTCGATCATCGCGGCGTCGGTCTCCCAGAACATCCCGTAGAGATTGCGGATCAGCTTCGCAGCGCCTTTTGCCTCGGCTGCGTTGAGGCCGAGACCGGCAATGAGCTGGCGAACCTGGAAATCGGCGAGTCCGTATGCGGGATCAACGAGAACCTTGAAGATCTTCTCCGGAGTTTCATGGGCCACCTTTTCAATCTCCATGCCGCCTTCCGTGGAGGCAACGATCACCGGACGGGAGCTTGCGCGATCGAGGAGTATGGCGAGATAGTATTCCTTTTTGATGTCACTCGCAGTCGTAAAATAAACCGTTTGAACCTTCCGCCCTGCCGGGCCGGTTTGCACGGTAACCAAGGTATTGCCGAGCATCTTGGCAGCAATGTCCCTGGCTTCGGCCTTTGTCTTGCAGAACTTTACTCCACCCTTGAATCCATTGGTGAACGTGCCCTTACCGCGTCCGCCCGCGTGAATCTGGGACTTCACCATCGTGGGTCCTTCGGGAAGCTGCGCGAGCGCCGTAACAAACTCCTCGTGCGTCTTGGCGGGGGCTCCCTTGGGGACGGGAACACCGTACTTCTCGAACAGAGCCTTGGCCTGGTACTCGTGGATGTTCATAAAACGGAAAAGGTGCCAGAAACCTTCTTGTGAAGACAGGACAAAAATTGGTGTGGGTGCGTTGTCGCTCAGGATTGCCTTCCTGGAGTAACCTTGTTTGAACCGCCAGATGGAATCACACGAGGTGCTGCGCGAGGTACTCAAGAAAACGAGTGCGAAGCAGATTGCAGCCGAGATGGGCTTGTCGCTCTCGTTGATTTACAAATGGGCCGAACCGCCTGGCGACGCGACGGGCAGCGGAGCCCATAATCCGCTTGATCGCGTGAATCAGCTCCTGAAGGCGACGGAAGATACACGAATAGCGCAATGGGTTTGCGA
>CAUJJL010000173.1 GCA_963205455.1 Verrucomicrobiota bacterium | reverse complement strand
CGGCAGTCCCCAACAACCCATCCAGATCCGCGATCATCAGGTCAACGTGGTGCTCAACAATGGATTTGCCCAAACAGAGGTGCTTCAAACGTTCTTCAATCCCAACCCACAGGACCTCGAAGCGATCTATGCCTTTCCCGTTCCCCGCAGCGCAAGCCTGTCCGAGGTGACTCTCACAACAGGCGAAAAAACACTCGAAGGCGAAGTCCTTCCCAAAAAGGAGGCCGAGACCATCCACGAGGAGGAAAAGAAGGCCGGCAACGACACCGGCCTGGCCTCAAAAAACAGCTATCAGACCTTCGAATTCCGCGTGTCACCGGTACGCGCGAACAGCGAAGTGAAGCTCCGCTTCGTCTACTATCAGCCGCTTGAAATCGACACCGGCGTGGGACGCTACGTCTACCCGCTTGAAGAGGGCGGAACCGATGAAGCTGCAAAGAGCTTCTGGACAACCCATTCGCAGGTTGAGGGACAGTTTTCCATCGACCTCGTGCTGAAGTCGGCAGTGCCCGTGACAGATGTCCGCTCGCCTGGTTTTGAAGGCGCCGCGAACATCCAGAAGAAGAGCGAGGGCCACTACACGCTTACTCTCGACCGGCCGGGAGCGAAACTCGATCGTGACTTCGTCTTCTACTATCGCCTGGCCGACAACCTGCCTGGTCGCGTGGAGGTGATTCCCTACCGCGCAGATCCCGCAAAACCTGGTACGTTTATGATGGTGGTGACCCCAGGCCTCGACCTGAAGCCGCTGAACCAGGGCGCCGACTATGTCTACGTCCTCGACGTGTCCGGTTCAATGCAGGGCAAGATTCACACCCTCGCCAGCGGCGTCAGCCAGGCTCTGGGCACCATGCAGCCCGCCGACCGCTTCCGGATCGTAACTTTCAGTTCGACTGCCTCGGAGCTGCTGCCGTGGACAACCGCCACACTCGAAAACGTGCGTGCTGCGACCGAAAAGGTCAAAGCGATGAGACCCTCCGGCGGCACCAACATCTACGGCGGTCTTGTCCTGGCCCTCAAGGAACTCGACGCCGACCGTGCAACGAGCCTTGTCCTGGTCACGGATGGCGTCACCAACCAGGGCATCATCCAGCCGGCGAAGTTTCACCACCTTCTAAAGGACGTCGACCTGCGCGTCTTCGGGTTCCTGATGGGCAACAGTTCCAACTGGCCGCTGATGCGCACGATCACCGAAGCCACCGGCGGATTCTATTCCGCCGTGAGCAATGACGACGACATCGTCGGACAGATCATGCTCGCAAAATCAAAAATTGCCTTCGAATCGATGCATGACGCTGCCTTCAAGTTCAGCGGCGCGCGGGTGTTCGACACCACCGGGGACAATCCGAAGAAGATCTATCGCGGGCAGCAGCTGGTGATCTTCGGACGCTACGAAGGCGCGGGCAAGGCCACCGTCTCGCTCAAGGCCACGCTGACAGGCGAGGACAAGACCTACACCACCACCTTTGATTTCCCTGCGACGGATACCGCCAATCCCGAAATCGAGCGCCTGTGGGCGATGGCGCAGATCGAGCAGATTGAACAACAGGAGTCGATCGGCAGCACGCCGCCGGATGAGGCCAGGGACGCCATACAGAATCTCGGAGTCGCCTACCAGCTTGTCACCGACCAGACGACGATGCTGCTGCTCGACGACGATACCTTCGCAAAACGCGGCATCGCCCGCAACAATCAGCAAAGGACCGCACTCGAGCGACAGGCCCAGAGCGTGCGGACCCAGGAGGCTCCTCGATCCTATCGTGTCGACGCCACCCAACCTGCGTTTGCAGCACCGGCACCTCATATCAGCCAGAACGGAGGTGGAGCCGGCGGTGGAGCGCTCGACCCGAGCCTCGCCAACCTCGCGCTCTTCGGCCTGCTGATCGCCGCCGCGCTCTATTCCCGTCGATACCTCCGCGCCCGATAAGATGAAAAACGCGCCCGTCATCACGCTGTCCGTCGCCGCCCTGACCCTATTCGCAGCGCTGTTTCCGGGCACCGGGGAAATGTTCGAGTGGAGCCGACAGGGAATCGCGGCGTCGCACGCCTGGCGGATGGTGACGGGCCACTTCGTCCATTTCGGCTGGTCGCATCTGACCTGGGACGTCGCTGTCTTCGTCCTCTTGGGAAACATGGCGGAATCACTCCTGGGCGCGAGCGAGACACCGGCCCTGGCTACCAGAACGGTCGGGCCAATGCACGCAATGAACGGAACGCTGGAATCGGACAACGGACATATCAGCAACCGACTCCAACTCGGGCGACGCGCGGGTTTCGCGGCTTTCATCGTAGGCGTCGCCGTGTGTCTCTCGACAGCAGTGCTCTGGCTTCAGCCACACCTCGTGAGCTACCGCGGACTCTCCGGAATCGATTCAGCCCTTTTCGGATTCATCGCGCAGCGATTGATTTGTCGTGGTCGGAGTCTTGGAAACCGACGATTGATGGAGGTCAGCATCCTGCTGCTGATCGGATTCTTCATGAAGTGCGTTTACGAACTCGTCACCCGACAATCCGCCTTCGCCAGCACCGATGCAGCCCTGCCCTTCGAGCCCGTCCCTCTGGTACACGGCCTGGGTCTGCTCCTCGGCATAGGCTATGCCTCAGTCACCGCACCAAGAGATCAAAACAAACCTACAACCGTCCTTCGACCCTCAAACAACCACAAATTCCCCCACGTGGAGGGGCACGCGTCGTCGTGCCCGGGACCGCCCAGCGCATTCCAGCGCCAGTCCTTTCGCCACGACATCGGGTTCATGCTTCAATGCCACAATGAGCGTAAGCGTTGCTTCAGAATCACGCCTGTCGGCCAGTCGTCACGCTTCGCCCTTTCATTGCCACCACCGCAGCCGCAGTGGCCGATCTTGAGACAGTGTGTTGATCCCCCGTGATCTGCCGATGGCTCGATTTGCCCCTCAGGGAGCGTCATGAGTCAACAACTGACATCATCAGGGTTGCTCCTCAGCTTCCTTCCTTCGCGCCTTCGCGGCTTCGCGCGAGACATTCATACTCCGGCTCGGTATTGAAAGGATGGGTCCACACGAAGGCACGAAAGCACGAAGGACTGATGGATTGCCTATGAAATCGCCGCGCAGGAGCGTCGCCAGCGTCCTGACACCCACGCGGTCGTTCTCGATCTTAGCGTCGGCGATGACGCACTTGATTCAAAAGGTGGCCTTGCGCATCAAACGTGCAGTCCATCCGAGTGATATTCTTCCACGGCATCCCTGCCATATGTGCCACCTATCTCTCCGGATCGAGTGTTACCTAGAGCCTGTCCCAAGTTCGCTCATTTTCCGAAGCGAGGTATGAAAATACACCTCTTGGATGTGGGCAATAAAGGGTCAGGTCATGTGGTTTGTACTCAGCCATTTTTCTCCCGGATCCACTCCGAAACCAGGCGACTTACCTCCGATGGATGGCCCATTCTCAATGCCTGCGATAGCCACCGGTTGGTGACGGTTGTCCCTCTCTTCATCGCT
>CAUJJL010000172.1 GCA_963205455.1 Verrucomicrobiota bacterium | reverse complement strand
TGCGCGTGGGTCACCAGCGTCGCGTGACGCGTGATCGCGTCGGGCGTCTCTCCATTCCGCAACATGTGGAATACATCCACGAGTAGCCGTACATTCGGATGGTTGCATCGCCTGACCGCCTCGGCGCCGTCGTCGAGCGTGTTCACGATGTTGCATTCACCGCGCTGCAACGCTTCCACCACGAGCGTTGTCCCGTTTGCCTGGGCTATCGGCGCCAGCAGTTTGAGAGCCTCCACATATTGCTCGAAACCTCGTGTCAGCGACCACCCTTCCGGTACCTTTCGCGCCGCCCCTGATCCAAATACAATCGTGGTGAGTCCGATCGACGCCGCGCGGGAAAAGGCGGTTTCGGCATAGCGTTGCATGCGCGCCGCATTCACCGAGGGACCTGTCACCCTCAGATCCGGCGGAAACAGGCAGTTGGCGGCTGGCGTCGGAAGCGCACAGCTCCGTGTCGCTACGGCATGGGGCGCGAATGCATCGGCGGATTGTTCAGGCAGCAGAAGATTCTGCACGTGTCCCTCGATGTAGTCGCACGGAGGCACGGAGAACTTTGCAATGACATCGGGAGTGGTGCACAGGCCGATCTTCATGAGTGAGCGATGGGGCAGGGGAGTCTGCGTCAGAGGTTGCCTGCCTTGAGGTCGAAATAGGCGGCGGCGTTGTCGTAGCAGATGTCGCGGATGAGTTTTGCGTTTGCCGCTTCGTCGGCCGGAATCAGCCCGGCCTCGATGTCCTCGCCGATCATCCTGCAAAGGAGCCGCCGGAAATATTCGTGGCGCACGTAGCTGAGGAAGCTGCGCGAATCTGTCAGCATTCCCACGAATCTTGAAAGCAGCCCGAGCTGCGACAGCGCATTGATCTGCCACTCCATGCCTTCGCGCTGGTCAAGAAACCACCAGCCGGAACCGAACTGAAGTTTGCCTGGAATTGTGCCGTCCTGGAAATTTCCGACCATCGTCGCGAACGCATAGTTGTCCGCCGGATTCAGGTTATAGAGGATGATGCGCGGCAGTTGGTTCGTACGGTCGAGTGTGTCGAGGTAGCGGGTGAGCCCACGGCATTGGGGAAAATCACCGATCGAATCGACGCCCGCATCGGCGCCAAGCCGCTTGAGCAGGCGGCTGTTGTTGTTACGCAGGGCGCCGAGGTGAAGCTGCTTGGTCCAACCTCGCTTCGCGTCGAGCTGTCCCAGGTAAATCATGATGAACGCCGTGAACTTCGCAAACTGGTCGGGCGTTGCGGCGACACCGGAGCGCGCCTGGGCAAAGATCGCGGCCGCCTCGCGTTCCGTGCATTCGACATCCGGCAGCGCCTCCATGCCGTGGTCGGACAGGCGACCGCCGATCGAATGAAAGAACGCATGGCGCTTGTCGAGCGCCTCAAGCAATCCTGCGAGATTCTTCACGTCCACGCCGCTGCGCGCGCTCAGGAGATCGCACCAGGGATTGAACACCGCGGGGGAGTTCACAGCCATTGCCTTGTCGGGCCGGAAGGTCGGATAGACCTTCGTCTTCAAGGGACTCCGCGTGATGGCGAGATGGTGCTCAAGGGTGTCCGCAGGATCGTCCGTTGTGCAGACGACAGTCACGCGATTGGACGTAAGGATCCCGTGCACGGCCATTTCCGGCGATTGAAGTCTTGCGTTGGCGGCTTCCCAGATTTTCGGCGCATTCGCCTCGTTGATCAGGAGATCGATCCCGAAATACCGGCGCAGTTCGAGGTGTGACCAGTGGTGGAGCGGGTTGCGGACCAACTGCGGTACGGTGCGTGCGAAGGCGATGAACTTTTCGTAGTCGCTGCTCGAGTTGCCGGTGATCAGGTCCTCGGGCACTCCCGCAGCGCGCAGCGCGCGCCACTTGTAGTGGTCGCCGCCGAGCCAGATTTCCGTGAGTGTGGTGAACTGCCTGTTCGATGCGATCTGGTCGGGCGGAAGATGGCAGTGATAGTCGAAGATCGGCTGTTTGGCCGCATGTTCGAAATAGAGCCGGCGCGCCCATTCGGTGGTGAGCAGGTAGTCTTCGTGGAGAAAGGGCTTGGTCATGGCATCAGGAAACCGACGAGGTGCGAATGGTATTCACGACGCGGTCCTTGCTGGGTCAGCGCCCGAATGATTTTGCGAAGTCGTCGTTGGAGACCACGACCTTCCGCTTCTTGCGCTTGCTGGCGGCTGACTCGGCGATCTTCTGCTTGAGGGCGCGTTCGTATTTCCGACCGTCGAGCGGCAGGGGCACCGTGGTATTCGTCCATGCGGAGAACAGCATGGCGTTGGCGAGTTCGATTGAATGAATCCCCTCGACGGCCGGCGAGAGCAGCGTGGCTCCTTTGAGAATGGCGTCGGAGAAATTCTGAAGGATTTCGTTGTGCTGTCCGCCATGGTTCGCTGCGGGAATGGTGACATCCCACGAATCCGGACGCGCGAAGGCCTGTGTTGAGGCGCGGGAGAATTCCGACATCGGGACCTCGTTGCGCGTGTAGGAAATCGTGTCGTTTTCGTAGACGAGCCGTCCGCGCTCAGCGGTCACCTCGAGCCTGTTCGTGCCCGGTGCCTCGCCGGTGGAGGTGATGAACACACCCGTTGCGCCATTGGCAAACTGCATGTAGGCGGTCACATCATCCTCGACCTCGATGTCGTGGTAGCGTCCGAAGCTGCAGAACGCCCGGATGGTCTTCGGCATGCCGAACATCCACTGGAAAAGGTCGAGGTTGTGCGGGCATTGGTTGAGGAGGACGCCGCCGCCCTCTCCGGCCCACGTGGCGCGCCAGCCGCCGCTCGCGTAGTAGGCTTCGGTGCGAAACCAGTTTGTGATGATCCAGTTTACGCGTCGGACTTCGCCGAGTTCGCCATCCTGGACGAGTTGCCGGATTTTTTTGAAATAGAGATCCGTGCGCTGGTTGAACATCGCGGCGAAGACCTGCTTCTTGTTCGTGTAGGCGGCGATGAGGCGCTCGGCGTCGGCGCGGTGCACGGAGATCGGTTTCTCAACCATCACATGCAGGCCTGCCTTCAGGGCGCGAATGCCGATCGTGGTGTGATCGAAATGGGGGGTCGCAATGATGATGCCGTCAATCTGACCGGAATCGATCATCTCGGCTGCGGATGAGAATGTCTTCAGGCCAGGGAAACGCGAAAAACGCGCCGGGTCGGCGTCCGCGATGGCGGTGAGCTCGAGTCCCTTGATTTTCCCGGCAAGGATATTGGTCGCGTGACCAGATCCCATGTTGCCGAGGCCGACGATACCAATGCGAACCTTGTCCATGGAGGGAGATGTGGGTGGAGGTTGAGTCGCGAATCCTTGCCCGCCCCGGAGGAGCGGCAAGGGAAGTTGCGATGAATGTTAAACGGGCGCGAAACCGTTTGCCGGGAGCGCCGCGTCGATGGCGGAACTCAGCGCCGTGCGCCGCGTGTCAGCCTGCTGGCTGGCTTGGGGGACGGTTGGGCTGATTCATCAAAGAGGGCGGAGTAGACATAGGGGAATCCCTCGAATTTCTTGCGCTCGATCTGTGCATCGATGAAACGCTCGATCGAACGCGCGTTGCGCACATCGTCCTCCGTGACCAGTGTAAAGGCCTCGCCCGTGTGCTGGGCGCGGCCCGTGCGGCCGATGCGATGCACGTAGTCCTCGGGGTTTTCGGGTACGTCGTAGTTGATGACGTGGGACACCCCTGCGATGTCGAGGCCGCGGGCGGCGATGTCGGTCGCGACGAGCATCTCGAACTTGCCGGACTTGAAGCCTTCGAGTGATTCCACGCGTTCGCGCTGGCTGCGGTCGGAATGCAGCACGCCGACAGTGTGATTGGCCGCGATCAGGCGGTGCGCGATGCGGTCCGCTCCCATGCGGGTGCGACAAAAGATGATGACGCTCTTGTACTGGGTGGCTTCCAGAAGCGTGAGAAGCAGGTCGAACTTCTGTGAGGCAACCACGGGATAGAAGGCATGCGCCACGGTCTCCGCGGGTGAACGCCGCTGCCCGATCTTGACCTCAACGGGATCGCGAAGCGCCCAGCTCGCGAGCGAGGCGATTTCGGGCGGTATGGTCGCGGTAAAAAAGAGGGTCTGCCGGTTCTTGGGTGTCTTTGAGACGATGCGCTTGACGTCGGGCAGGAAACCCATGTCCAGCATACGATCCACCTCATCCATCACCAGGATTTCGATTCCCGCGAGACTGATGGCGCCCTGTTCCATGTGATCGAGCAGGCGCCCGGGGGTGGCGACAATGACGTCGACTCCGTTCTCAAGATCTTCGCGTTGTTTGCCATAGCCGACGCCGCCATAGATGACCGTGACGTCGAGCTGGGTGTGTTTTCCATAGCCCTTGAAGGCTTCCTCCACCTGCAACGCAAGTTCACGGGTCGGTTCGAGCACGAGACAGCGTGGGTGGCCCGTGCGGGCTCCCAGGCGCTGCAGGATGGGGAGTGCAAAAGCCGCGGTTTTTCCGGTGCCGGTCTGGGCGGATCCGATGACATCCCTGCCTGCAATCACGAGGGGAATTGCCTGCGATTGAATTGGCGTCGGTTCGGAGTAGCCCTTTTCCTGAACGGCAAAGGCAATGCGGTCGGAGAGCCCCAATTTGCTGAATGCGCTGTCAACCTTGGGAACATCCTTCAATTCGCGAGCGGGCTTCTTGCGCCTGGGAGCCGCAGGCGGGGGAGGCGCGGGACGTTGCTCGTGGGGAGCAGACTTCCGGTGTCCGCTGGAACCGGTCCGGGGGCGGTTGTGGCCATGTCCCGAAGAGGCGGGCCGTTGATGAGGCTCTTTGCTTCCATGCGGACGATCCTCGCGACGGCGACCCGGATCATTCCGTGGGTTGCGTGTCCGGGGGCGGTCCGTTCCCGATGGCTTGGGTGAGGCGGGCTTTTGCGGTGATTGAGCGACGCTTGATGGGGCAATTGTCTTGCGCAGCTTCGCGATCAACTTCTTCAGCATGATAGGCTTTTCTTTCTGGGAAAGGTAAAGTCTCGGCTTTCCGCCCGCCATTGCAACCTCCGATCCCGACGCATGGCCGTCCAACCGGATAAACGGCAGCCGCAACAGCAGGTCATCGCGGCGAATAGGTTCGCTTGTCGAGGTGGGTTCCGAGAAGCGCCCGGAAGGCCTCCAGATTCTTTACCACCTTGGAAGCAATAAGTTGTGATGCGATATTTCCGACAGCCGAACCTTCAAGATCGAAGGCGACAACCGGGATGCCGCAGGCGTCGGCGGTTGCCTGGCAGAGCAGACGGTTCTTCGCACCGCCACCGACCATGAGGATGCGTTTGAAGGTGCGTTGGGCGAGCCGCTCGAAGGCATGCAGGGCATCGGCATGGCCGCGACCGAGGGAGTCACAGATCAGGCGCATATAGCCGGCCATGTCCCTTGGCACCCGACCCTTGCTCTTCCTGATCTGCGCGTCGATCACGGCACGCATGGACGCCGGGTTCCCGAGCGCGGGGTCTGTCACTTCGATCAATACCGGGGGGGCGGGTTGCTTCTCGGCCGCGGCAATCAATGAAGCCCATTCCTTGGAGGACTGGGGGCGGGAATCGAAGTCCTTCAAGGTGCCTTCGAGCAACCAGAGGCCGATCACGTTGGTCAAGGGGCGGTAACGTCCGTCGCCTGTTCGTTCGTTGGCAATGCGCGCTGCGAGGGCCTCGGATCCGAGCACGGGGTGGGCACTTTCGAAGCCGACCAGTGACCAGGTGCCTGAGCTGAGAAAGAGGTCGCTGCCGTCGGACGACGCCGGCATGGCGTCGTAGGCGCAGGCGGTATCATGTCCGGGAACCGCCACCACTTGGGTCTTGGCCAGTGCGGGATGCAGATTTGCAATGTCCTTCCGGAGGCCACCGAGCCTGGTCCCCGCAAGGACAGGCGTGCTGAACCAGGTGGGTGGCACGCGGAAATGATCAAGGGCCGCGCGGGACCAGCTCTTGGTATGGACATCGATCAGTTGCGAGGTACTCGCGATCGAGAACTCGTTGGCCGCCTTGCCCGAGAGCAGGAAATTGAAGTAGTCGGACAGGAAAAGACACCGGCTCGCGAGATCGGTCAGGGCGGGGCAGGAGGCGATTGCCTCTTCAAGCTGGAGAGACGTGTTGTAGAAAACATTGGGGATGCCGGTTGCGGCGTAGATGCGGTCCAGTGCCGCCCGGGTGTGAGCGAGGCGCTCGAGTCCCGGGCGTGTGCGTGCATCCCGATAGGCGTGCACCGGGAAAACGAGTCGGCCCGCGTCATTCAGCAGTGCATAGTCCGCGCCCCAGGTGTCCACGCCGACCGAGGCCAGGCGGGCATTTCGAGGCAGCGCCAACGCCGCGGCGCGCAGCCCTGTCTGCACCTCGTGCCAGAGTCCGCCGATGTCCCAATAGTCATGATTCCCAAGCGTTCGGAAGGCGTTTGGAAAACGATGAACTTCCTTGAGCTCAAGGCGCTGTTTGACCCAGGACCCGAGAATGACGCGGCCACTGGTGGCACCGAGATCGACTGCGGCGGTATAGAGCGGAGCGGATGATGGCATGGAAGAAAGAGAAAAGGCTTGGCTTGCGGTATGAGGAACGATCGGAACCCGTGCGTTGAAACCTCAACTCACTGTCCCGATTCCAGCATTCGTGCCGTTCTGCCCGGCCACGGGTCGGACAGCAAGGCTGCTGAGCGGGCAGCGGCAGATTCCGGGCGATCGACAAACGCATTGGTGAAAATCACCCGCGTGCGGCAGACGGGAGCCCCAAGCATCAATCAGGAGATGCACGTTCAGCTTCAAACTTCGCCAAAACGCTTTCCGAACCGAAGAAATCGGGTTAGTTCGTCGGGCGATGCCCTTTCGTAACATGAATCTGATCCGAATTCTGATGGTGTTGGTGACGGTTGGGGTGAGTTTCTGCGGCGGTGCCGCTCAAGCATCCGCGCAGGTCGCCGCCAAGGAGTCGCCCCCCAACATTCTTTTTATCATCTTTGACGACTGGGGTGGCAGTACTCACTCCAGTATTGCAGGCAATTCGTGGATCAAGACACCGAATTTTGACCGCGTGGCGCGGGAGGGGGTGCTCTTCAGGAATGCATTTACGTCGAATCCGAAATGCAGTCCCTGTCGTGCCACCATCCTTACCGGGCGAAACTCGTGGCAGTTGAAGGAGGCGGTGTGTCACAATGGCTATTTCCCCGCCGGATTTGCGGTCTATCCCGATCTGCTGGAAAAGCACGGGTACACGGTGGGCCTGACCGGAAAAGGATGGGGCCCAGGGGATTTCAAGACGCTTACGGGCTGGACACGAAATCCGGCGGGGCCGGAGTTTTCCGAGCGCAAGAGCAAACCGGCAACCACAGGAATCCGGAATCTTGATTATGCGGGAAATTTTGAAGACTTCCTGAAGGCTCGGGCACGCGGGAAGCCATTCTGCTTCTGGATGGGCTTTTCAGAACCTCATCGCGCCTACGAAAAGGGATCGGGCGTGCGTCTGGGAGGAAAACTCGCGGACGTGGTGGTTCCCGCCTATCTTCCAGACACGGAAGGCATCCGGTCCGACTTGCTGGACTACGCTCTGGAAGTCGAATCGGCGGATGCCCACATTGGGCGCGCGCTGGCGATGCTCGAGGCAGCGGGTGAATTGGACAACACGCTGATCGTGGTCACCTCCGATCATGGCATGCCGTTTCCCTACGTGAAGGGCCAGATCCATGAGGATGCGTTTCACATTCCGCTGGCGATGCGCTGGGGCAGGGCGATTTCCCCCGGCCGTGTGGTGGAGGATTTCGTAAACGTGCGCGATTTTGCACCGACCTATCTCGAACTCGCTGGCATGAAGCCGCACCCTCAGATGACGGGTCGAAGTCTCGTGAACATCCTGAAATCACCGCGTTCCGGATGGATCGAGGGCCGTGACACCATGTTGGTCGGCAAGGAGCGCCATGATCTCGGACGACCCCACGACTGGGGGTATCCGGTGCGTGCTCTTCGCACCAAGGAATACCTCTATGTGCACAACTTCTTCCCCGATCGCTGGCCGGCCGGGAATCCGGAGACCGACTTCGGGAATGTGGATGGCAGTCCCAGCAAAGAGATCATCAAGCAGCTTGGCGGATACTACTACGACCTCTCGCTCGGCAAGCGGCCTGCGGACGAATTGTATCGCCTGAGTGATGATCCGGAGACGGTCAACAACCTCGCAAGCGACCTGGCGTTTACGTCGGTCGTTGAGGAAATGCGCACGCGCATGATGAGCATGCTGCGCGAAGAGCAGGATCCACGGGCGCTTGGGAACGGCGCGATTTTTGACACCTATCGCTATGTTTCCGGGCGGGCGAAGAGCTACGATACCTGGTTGAAGAAACAGGAATCCCGACTCGCTGCGGAAGCCAAGTAGCGCGTTTCACCGTCATGTCGGCGCGGTAAATCTCGCGCCGACCACGGAAAGTCACTCCAGCACGAGGCTCCGTGGCCCGCGGAATTGCACACGCTCCTGCCACTTGAGGCTTCCCGGCACGAGTCGAATATCTGGGCATCGGGCAATGAGCGTTTCAAGGACGACGCGCGCCTCCAGTTTTGCGAGGGGCGCGCCGAGGCAGAAGTGAATACCGGACCCGAAGGAGAAGTGGTCGATCTTTGTCCGGTGGATGTTGAAGACGTCGGGTGCCTCGATGCGGGCAGGATCCCGGTTCGCCGAACCAATCAGTTGGAAGACCATTTCATTTTCGTCGAAAGGGACACCCGCAAACACATGCGCCTTTTTCACGCGACGGAAGTTGCGTTGCTTGGGTGCTTCAAAGCGGAGCGCCTCTTCGATCGCCGGACCGATCAAGGCCGGGTTGCCCTTGAGCGCGGCCCACTGCTCGTGATGCGACAGCAGCAGATGGACGAGGTTGCCGAGCAGATTCGTGGTCGTCTCGTGTCCCGCGGTGAGCAGGGTGTTGCAGGTTGCGAGAAGCTCGTCGCGGCTGAACCCTCGTCCGTTCTCCTCCGCGAGCGCGAGAACCGTGATGATATCGTCCTGCGGCTTGTTCCTGCGCTCGTCGATCAGGCGGTTCATGTAGGCGAACAATTCCATCAGGGCGGTCTGCGACACCATGGCCGGCCCGAAGGTGGTT
>CAUJJL010000171.1 GCA_963205455.1 Verrucomicrobiota bacterium | reverse complement strand
ACCATTTCCGAATCCGCGCCAACGGCGACCATATCCAGGCCTGGCTCAACGGCGTGGCCATCGCCGAGGTTCACGACAAGCTCACCGCATCCGGAATGATCGCCCTCCAGCTCCACGGCATCGGGAAATCGATGGAAAAGGTCGGCCAAAAGGTCCGCTGGCGCAACATCCGCCTCAGGAAACTCTGAGGACTCAGGCCAACGGGTAATCGCCTTCTACGTCCTTCGGGTACGTTTCGCACCTCCGAATAGAAAACGCGGCCCTTTCGTCGGACGATCCTTTCACGGCGCAGTCCATTCCCCATCGATCACCCAGACGCGTTCACGCAGCGGACTATCAGCGTGAAGCTACAACGCGACGGCCCTGCTTTCCCGCGCCGACGCCGTTGCCGCGAGCGCTATGCGTTGTGCCGCGATGCCATCCGCGCACGTGATGGGTGCTGCACGTCCCTCGCGCAGGTTCCGCACGAAGTCCTGCAACTGGGTGATGTAGGCGGTTTCAAACCGTTCGTAGAAGCCGGGGACCGTATCGTGCGCGATGCGATCCTTCGTCAGCAGCAGCACAGGCGTCTGGCGATCATAGCCGATCTGAAGCGTGCCTTCAGTGCCGAGGATCTCCGTGTGTATGCCATAGCCATAGATACCATTGCGGCTGAGCGTCACCACACCGATGCAACCATTGCTGAACTTGAGATTGGTGATCGCGTTGTCCCAGTCACCGATGGGCTTCATCTCGGGATAGGCGAGCACACCACCGTTGCTGTAGACGCTCTCGACTTCGCCCATGTACCAGCGCGCGAGGTCAAAGTCATGAATGCCCATATCAATGAACAAACCACCGCTGTTCTCCGGCCGCAGGTAATCGAGGGCGGGACGTTCCTTGTCCTTTGAGGTGGACTTGAAGACACACGGCTTGCCGATGGCACCCGCGTCGAGGAGCCGTTTCGCCTCCGCATAACCCGCGTCGAAGCGTCGCATGAAACCGAGTTGGAAGAATACTCCGGCCTTGTCCACCGCAGCCTGCATCTCCCTCGCCTCGTCCAGCGACAGCGACAGGGGCTTTTCACAGAAGATGGCCTTGCCCGCCCGTGCCGCGGCGACCACGACCTCACGATGAAGTTTGGTGGGCGTCATGACGACGACCGCGTCGAGCGCGGGATCACCCAGCACCTCGTGATAGTCGACTGCCGCGCGGGCAGCACCGAATTCGTCGCGCACGCGAGCGGCGACGCCAGGCTGAACGTCGACGACCGCATACAGTGAGGCGCCCGGCACCCGGGCCGCCAGATAGCGGGCGTATTGGTGGCCGAGCCTACCGAGGCCGACCACTGCGAGATTGATTTTTGCTTTCATGGATTGGAAACGGGATTGAAAACGGGAGCTGTGACTGGCGCCCCTATTTGACGAGTTGGATCGGCACTGGGATGGAAGCAGGGATGGCCTCACCCTTCAGGGCCTTCACCGCGTTGGCCACGGCGAGTTCCCCCATTTTCTGTGGAAACTGCGCGACTGTGGCGGCCATCGTGCCCTGCTTGATGGCAGCCCGGGCCTCGGGCAGCGCATCGAATCCCACCACCAGAATTTGGCCGGTCCGGTGAGCCGCGGCAATCGCCTCGACGGCTCCAAGCGCCATGAGGTCGCTGCAGGCAAACAGCGCCTTAACGTCGGGATGCGCCTGCAGGATGTTCTGGCAGACATTGAATCCCTGGTCGCGCTCCCAGTTGGCGGGCTGCGATGCCACGATGTGTATGCCCGGAGCCGCGGCAATCGCCTCGCGGAAGCCGCGGAGTCGCGCATCGCCGGTCTCGTGGCCCGGGATGCCTTCGAGCACGGCGACCGCGCCGCTTCCGCCGAGCCGCTCTGCGACGAATGCGCCTGCAATTCTTCCGCCGTCGTAGTTGTCAGAACCGATGAATGCCGCGATCCTTCCACCGGCTGCCGCCAGGGCCTTTTCGTCAGCCCGCGTATCGATGATCAGCACGGGAATGCCGGCACGGTTGGCCTTGACAATGACGGGCACGATTTCGCGCGAACCGCTCGGCGCGATGCACAGCGCGTCCACGTGGCGCTCGATGAGGTTCTCGACGATCTGCATCTGCCGCTCGACATCGATCTCGCGCTCCGCGGCCTGCACGAGAAGATTGACACCCAGTCGCTTGGTCTCGGCTTCAGCGCCTGCCTGCATGTCGATGAAAAACGGATTGTTCAATGTCTTCACGACCAGAGCAATCGTGGGAGAGCCCGACTTCGCGGTGGACTCGGGGGCATGGCGATTGCAGGCTGCAAGGCCGAGCGCAAGAAGTGCAAGGCAGGGGAACAGGCGGAGGAACATGGCGAGCGGGAGGTTTGGAGTTATTTTTTCTTCGGCTTGAAAAGCACGTCGACCAGCACGGCTAGGATGATCACGGCGCCAATGACGACCTGCTGGACAAAGGACGACACGCCGAGGAGATTGAGGCCATTACGCAGCACACCCATGATGAGTGCTCCTACAAGTGTGCCGCCCATCGTCCCCTGACCTCCCAGCAGACTCGTGCCGCCAATCACCGTCGCAGCGATGGCGTCGAGCTCATAATTGATCCCGGCGATCGGCTGCGCGGAGTTGAGGCGCGCGGTGAGCAGCACGGCAGCAAGCGCGCTCAGCAGGCCACCGGCGCCGTAGATGAGCGTCTTGTAGAGACGGACACGCACGCCGGAAAGCAGGGCAGCCTCTTCATTACCGCCAATGGCGTAGGTATAACGTCCGAATTTGGTGCGTGTGAGCACAAAGTGTCCGAGGACGTAGACGACAAGCATGATGACGGCCGGCGCTGGGATGTGCAGCACCTGACCGGTGGCGAGGCTGCGAAATCCGGAGTCGAAACCGGAGGACGGTCGGCCGTCGGTGTAGAGCAACGCCGCGCCGCGTGCCACGCTCATGGTGCCCAGCGTTGCGATGAACGGCGGTAGACGGCCCAGGGTGACAAGCAGTCCGTTGACGATGCCGCAGCCCAGGCCCGCGACGAGCCCACAAGCCACCGCCAGCGGCCACGGCCAGCCATCGTGCAGGAATCCCGCGAGGACCACACCAGTGAACGCCACCAGCGACCCGACCGAGAGGTCGATGCCTCCGCTGATGATGATGAACGTCATGCCAACGGCGATCAGCGCGTTGATCGCACTCTGCTCCATGATGTTCAGCAGATTCGATGAAGTCAGAAAATAGGGCGTCGCGATCCACAGCGCGATGCACAGGAGAACAAGACCGAACAGCGTGCCGAACTGGCGAGCGTAGCGGATGAGAAACGGCTTCAGGGTCATGGGTATGGGGCTTCAGACGGAGCGGCCCAGTGCGGCCGCGAGCAATTGTTCCTGAGTGGCACCGGCTGAGAATTCGCGGGCAATGCGCCCCTCGTGCATCACCAGGATGCGGTCGCTCATGCCGAGAATCTCGGGCAGCTCCGAGGAAATCATGAGGATCGCCGCGCCCTGTGCCGCCAGGCGGTTCATCAGGCGGTAGATTTCAACCTTCGCCCCCACGTCGATGCCGCGCGTGGGCTCGTCAAAGATGAGAATATCCGCAGCGGTGCAAAGCCATTTGCCGAGCACGACTTTTTGCTGGTTGCCGCCGCTCAGGCAATCGGCCCGCTGCTGAAGCCCGGGCGTCTTGATGTGCAGTTCATCCACCATGCGCCCGGCAGCCGCCCTCTCCCGCGTCTCCATCATCACGCCGCCGCGCGCATACTTGTCGAGACTGGGAAGGCAGAGATTGGACTGAACGGAGAGGGCCAACACCAGCCCCTGTGTCTTGCGGTCCTCCGTGAGAAACCCAAGTCCAAGATCAATAGCCTCACGCGGTGACCGGATGCGCCGCTCCCGGCCGTGCACCTCGATGCGCCCGCAGTCAATGGCATCTGCCCCGAAAAGCGCCCGTGCCAACTCGGTGCGACCCGAACCCATCAGTCCGGCAAGCCCGACAATCTCACCGCGCCGCACTGAAAAGCTGATGTCGTGCAGCACGCCATTTCGCCCCAATCCTTCGACGCGCAACGCAACTTCACCGGGACGCGCCGCCTCCTTGGGAAACTGCGCGTCCAGGTCCCTGCCTGTCATCATGGCGATCAGGCTGTCGAGCGTGCACTCTCCGATGGCCTTCGTGCCAATGTAACGCCCATCGCGCAGCACGGTCACCCGGTCACCAATCGCAAAAAGCTCCTCCATGCGGTGGGAAATGTAGATGATGCCCACGCCGCGCGCCTTGAGTCGCCTGATAGTCGCAAACAGGCGCTCGATCTCCTGGCTCGTGAGCGCCGAGGTCGGTTCATCCATGATGAGCACGCGCGCATCCAGGGAAAGCGCCTTTGCAACCTCGACCATCTGCTGCTCCGCCACTCCGAGGCTGCTTACGACGGCGCCGGCGGCAATCGTCAGGCCGAGTTCGTCGAGGAGCTCCTGAGCGATGCGCCGCAGGCGCCGGCGGTCAAGCACGCCCGGACATAGCATGGGTTCCCGACCGAGAAGGATGTTTTCTGCAACGGAGAGATGCGGCACGAGGTTCAACTCCTGATAGATGATGCCGATGCCCAGCTCCTGGGCGTGGCGGGGACCGGTCAGGTCGACCGGCACGCCGGCGATCTCCATCGTGCCAGCATCGCGGCGCGAGGCGCCGCTGATGATCTTCATGAGCGTGGATTTGCCCGCACCGTTTTCTCCGAGGAGAATATGGACCTCACCGGACAGCAGATCAAAATCCACGCCGTCGAGGGCGAGCACGCCCGGAAAGGTCTTGCGGATGCCGCGCAGCCGGAGAGCTGAAACGAGCGAAGGCACGGCGGATGGGTTCAAGAGAGCAGAGGGATTTCACCGCTCCGAATGCAGCCTCCCCTGCACCCCGCGGCACACTTTCCCTCGAACAAGGCGGCGGGCGGCTCTACCGGCACGGAAGGGATGGGGCGGCGGAAACGGCTCATGGCAGCGGAAGGGGTGCGGGGCGATGTAATGTAATGATAACGTTTACATTCTTGACGGATTTCAACCCTAAATTTTGCCCTTTCAGGTCGAGCGGCGGGCGATCAACTGGGGCAGGAGCCTCACGGTGACGGGAGGTCGACCAGCTTCCATGATGCGCCGCAACAGCAATTCCATCGCCTGCCGACCGACATCGTAGGCGGGCTGCCGTACGACGGTGAGGGGCGGATCAAGCGACTCCGCCCATGGCAGGTCGTCGAAGCCGACGACCGCGATGTCCTGCGGCACGCGCAATTGCCGCTGGTGGATCGCGGCGAGCGCGCCGACAGTCATGAGATTATTGAGCACAAAGAGCGCGGTGGGCGGGCGTTTCATGTCCAGCAGTTCCCCGGCGAGAAGGCGTCCGCTTTCCTGCCTGAAATCGCCCGCTCGGATGAGTTCCTCTCGGCTGCCCAGGCCAGCCGCCGCGAGCGCGTCGGCATAACCGCGGCGCCGTTCCCGATTCGTCGACACCTGTGAACGGCCCTCGATCAGGCCGATGCGGCGGTGGCCCTTGTCGAGCAGATGGGTGACTGCCTCATAGGCGCCACGATAGTTGTCCACCTCGACGAGATCCGTCCGTGCCCGCGACAGACTGCGGTCCACGCAGACGACGGGCATTCCCGTCGCCATCACCTCCTCAACCGCCGCATCAGTCTCCGACAACGGCGGCAGCACGATGCCGTCCACCGACTCGGCCTGCATCACACCAAGGTAGAATCGCTCCTTTTCGATATTCTCATCGGAGTTGCACAGGAGCAGCGCATATTCGCTGGCGTAGGCTGCATCCTCCATGCCCCGGGCCAGCTCCGCGTAAAACGGATTCTGGATGTCAGGGATGATCAGCCCGACAAGATGGGCCCGTCCGTCCTTCTTGCGCAGCCGACGCGCAACGCGGCTGGGGCGGTAGTCCAGCTCCCGCAGCGCCCGTTCCACCGCGGCGCGCGTCCCTGCCACAACCTTGTCCGACTTGTTAAGGACACGGGAAACCGTGGCGATGGAGACTTTGGCTCGACGGGCGACTTCTTGGAGACTGGCCATGGGCGTGGATGTGCGGGCTTCCGGCAGTGCGGTGATTGCGTCCGCATTTGGCAAGATTATGCGGACGCGTGCAACGTTCTTGTAATCGTTTACAGCAATTTACACCTGGAGCGACCCCGCCTCATTTCGATACCCGCCGCTCGGGCCGCGTGATGCGAGCGGCAAGACTATGCAAGGAATGATCAGTACCTATTTCTTGGGCACCTTGATCACAACCAGGCCAAACGTGCCAGGCAGGATCGGCGCATGGGGAGCCGACTGCGTCCCGGTCGGCGCCTCGCCTGTACCGAAATCTGCTACCGGCAGATACAGGCGCCGCTTCTTCGCGTCGTAGGCCATCGTTTTTGCACCCAGGGGCGTGGGAACTGTCCCCTCGACACGGTAGTGGTCGGCATCGGTCCATGAAACAATGCTCACCGAACCCTGGCCGCAGGAAATGAAAGCACGTCGATGGAGCGGATCGAGCGCGATGGCGTCGACGCCGCCACCGATGGGCAGGTTCGCGACAATCTTGCCGGTGTCGGAGTTCAACACCATGAGATTCCGGGAGCGACAGGCGGAAAACAGCCGGTGATTGCCGGTGTCGAGCGCGAGAGCGGTGGCACCAGCGCCCGGCGCTAGCGGCCAGCGTGCCGTGACTTGGAGTGTTGTTGGATCAAAACGCACGACTTCCGCCTCCTCCTCGAGATTCACAAAGCAGTGGCCCGCGGCATCGCTCACTGCGAATTCCGGATTGCCGCCAAGCCCGATGGAGCCGAGTTCCTCGCCGGTCGCCGCGTCAAATGCCGTGGCGTTCGCGCTGCCGCCATTGAACGTGAAAAGCCGTTTCGTGAATGCATCGAAGAGTATCGCGTCGGGTTTCTTGCCCGGGACCTTTAGGGTCTTGAGCGGCGCAAGCGTCCGGATATCGAAGACTGTCACGGTGGCATCCGCCCCATTGCTCGTGAAGCCGCGTCCGAGTTCAGGCGCGAGGGCGACACCATGCACACCCGGCGTGGGAGCAATTTCACCAATGACCGTTTTTCGGTCCAGATCCATAACATGCACGCGCGTGCCATGCGTGACATAGAGCCTACGTGCAGCGGAATCGATCGTCAGATAATCCCAACTGCCGTCACCAGGCAGCGATATGCGCTTGTCTGCCGAGAATTCACCGGCGTGCGCACAGGAAAACAGGGCAGTAAGCCCCAGGAGGAGGAGGTTGAAGTATTTCATGCGAGCCCAGTTTGACCGTGGAAGATTGCGCGAAAGTGAGGTCAACATTACAACATGGTCATGTGCGGGTGCGTCTTGTCGCTTTGAGATGACCCGTCCACAGTCCTCGCCAGCTTAGAGCTGCCAAACCAAGCCGACAGAAATCTGAAGTTGGGGAGCACCACGTCCAAGGCCCGTGCCGACAAGGAGGTCTCCCTTGAGCCCCGGGCGCACCTTCCATTTGAATCCCGCGGCCGCCACGCCCGTGGTCTCATGCTCCCGGTGCTCGTGCGGGTCCGCGTGTATCTCCGCCAGCCATTGCCAGCGCGGTCCAACGCGATACCGCAGACATACGCCGGCAAAAAAGCGGTCATTGCCGCCCGCACTCCAGGCCCCGCGGTACTTGTATCCCACATTCCAATCCAACTCTGCGGCCCCAAAAGGCCGCGCATAGATGAATTTCAAATAGCCTTCGGGATCGGTCGAACCCTGAGGCCCACTGACATTGGCGGGCACCGCAAACTTGCCTTTCACCCCTGCGGATGGGCCTTCTTCACCCTTCGGCTCCCAGAAACGCCCCTTGAATTCAAACGCCGTCAGCAAACGACGAGCAGGGGCCTCGTCTTCGGGACTTTCCATCACGTAGTCCCAGCTCACCTCTGTCTCAAGCCGGGGCGTGAGGCCGTAGGTGAACGCCGGCGCGATCACGTTTTGCCGTCCGTCCGGCGCCACCTCATGTTCGAATCCGATCTCGGATTCCCAGTGTCCAAAGTCCGCCGTGCCAGTGTCCTGGGTGGCAGTTGGCCGGGCGTCCGCACATAGCGCGACTGCAACCATGATCATGCCGCCGAAACAAACCTGCCCCATGCGAACGCGAAGGAAATGTGGAGTCATCATGTGGCCTGAAGCGTGCCCATCCAGCATGACAGCCAATTTTCCCGAGCATTACACCGCCGCAATGTCACCGTCCGCCAGGCGAGGAAAGCGCCAGCAGGACCAGCGGCACGACCACGCCCATGACCAGGCACGCGGCAACCGACCACACGTTTCGCACGGAACGGAATGCCAGCACGACACCAATGATCATCGTGATCACGAGCGCCAATGCCATGAACGTGACGAACACTCTCATGGCGGGAGATGGGACAGCTTTCGAAAGCGTCGAATGTTTGTGCAGGCTTGCCGCGACCTCGAGCCAGCGCGGGGCGACATAGGAACCGTCCTCGGTGGACTCGTGCAATTCGAAGGTTTGCAACACTCCGGTAAGCGCAAACACGACGAGGAGCGGTGCAAAAAAACAGCCAAGAAAGAGATGAATCCGTCGGATTGTCTTCATGAAGTTTGTGGGAGAAGCGTGAGTCTGAAGACCGCACCCCGGTCTGCTGCGCTCGCCACCTCGGCTCGACCACCATGGGCGTGCGCGATGGCCTGCACAAAACTCAACCCAAGGCCGAGGCCGCGCTGCGAACGGCTCTTGTCGCCACGGTACAACCTGTCCCAGATGCGCGGCAGATCCTCTGCCGAAATTCCCGGTCCCTGGTCGCTCACGGAAATCTCGACGCCGCCACCCACAATCGCGCGTGCCCCGAGCTTCACTTCGGTTTCTTCAGGACTGTACTTGACTGCGTTGTCCACCAGATTCGCGACCGCCTGCTGCAGCCTCACACGGTCGGCTTCCACAGTAAGGTCCGGTGTCACCTCGACCGTCAGCCGGATTCTCTTTTCCTCCGCCACAAACTCATAGAGATCCGCGACGCCGCACAGCAGGTCATTCAGGTTCACCCGCTCACGATGCAGTTTCATCGCACCGGTCTCCGCCTCGGAAATGTCCATCAGCGCGCGCAGCATGGTGAGCACACGCTCAGACTCCTCAATGGAATCGGCCAACGCCTCGCGCGCCGACGCCGGATCATCGGAATTCTGCAGCGCCTGCTCCGCTGAGACGCGCATGCGGGCCAGTGGCGTGCGCAGATCGTGCGCGACATTGTCGAGCGCCTCGCGCATGCCGCCGATCAGCGCCTGATTTCGCCCAAGCATCTGGTTGAGCACGGTGACAAGCTGGCTGAGTTCGTCCTCACTGCGGCGGGTCGGCACGCGGGCCGCCAGGTCGCCGGTGGCAAGAATGCGCCGGACCGTGCGGAGGATTTCGCGCACCGGCGCGAGCGCCCGGAATGTCAGCCAGAATCCGATGCCGACACCGACGACAATCGCGGGAACAATGGCCTGGGCAAAGACACCCGCAAACTCCCCCAGCAGTTCGTGGCGGTCGGAGGTGCGGGCACCGGCCTGCAACAGACGACCATCGTCAAGGCGCGCGGTGTACGCGACCCACGTACGGCTCCCGTCGCTTGTCGGCACTTCCTGCCAGGTCGGCTTTTCACCACGCTTCGGCGCATCAGCCAGCGAAAAACGCGAAAGATCAAGATCGTCGCGCCCGCGATCCTCCGCAGGTTTCACTGAAAACTCGGTTGCTCCATCGGGCGCAATCAACCGCACGAAGAACACGTTCTTCTTCAGTTCGTCGCTGTCTGCGAAATCTGCGCGCAGTCTCTCCGCACCGCCGTGCCCGTAGCGTGTGACGAGCTGCTCGAGTTGTGACTTGACGAGGTTCCGATCCTTTTTTCGAAGCACGCTCAACAGTTCGAAGTAGGCAAAGGCAAAGAAGGCCAGTGCGAGCAGTCCGAAGAATGCGCCGTAATAGACGTTCAGGCGGAAGCTGAACGCACCGGTGATGCGCCTAATCCAGCTTGAAGACATAACCCGCCCCCCGGACGGTCTGGATGCGTTTGGCCTCGAAATCGCGGTCCACCTTGCCGCGCAGCCGGCAGATGAGGACATCGACGACGTTCGTCTGCGGGTCGAAGCTGAAGTCCCACAGTCGCTCGAGCAGAAAGGTCTTGGTCAGCACGCGACCGGCGTGACGCAGCAGCAGTTCCAGAAGGGCAAACTCGCGCGCTTGCAGGTCGATCCGCCGACCCTCGCGCGAGACTTCGCGCGTCAGCAGATTCAGGGTGACACCACCGCACGAGAGCTCCGGAACTGTGTCTCCCGGCTGCGCTCGGCGGATCAGGGATTGCACGCGCGCGAGCAGCTCCGAAAACGCGAATGGTTTTGTCAGGTAGTCGTCGCCACCCGCCTGCAACCCAAGGATCCGGTCATCAAGCTTGGCCCGCGCGCTGAGAATGATGACGGGCAGCGCATTCTTTTCTGCACGAAGCGTCTCGATGAGCGCGAGTCCATCCATCTTGGGCAGCATGAGGTCCATGACCGCCGCGGCATAGTGGCCCTGCCGCGCAAGCACGAGTCCATCGAGCCCATCGGGTGCGTGGTCAACGGCGAAACCTGCCTGGCGCAGGCCACTGGTGACAAAACTCGCGAGCTTGGGATCGTCCTCTATGACCAGAATGCGCATGGAAATCTTTGCCGCCGGTCAGAATGGCCGGGGTTCATTGCGCCATTCCTGCATGAACATTACAAAGCTGAAAGGTGCACGACCCGGACGGATCGTGAGATCCCGGCGTGCTTCCATCACGGATGCGAAGACGCCATTCGGGGAATCGTCACCGCGTAAACCTCCTTGCCGGTGTAGTCGATGAATCGCCCGTTGAAGGTGTCCGAGGTAATCTTGACGGCCAGGAATCCACCCGTGTCACCCAGGCTGAAGAGCGTTCGCTCGTCCTTCTTGGTGGCCCGCGTTTGGGAGCCTGCACCGGAACAGAAGTAATTGATCTTCCCCACGCGCAGGTGCTGGAGATCGTGTTCATGCCCATTGAGGAATACCTGCACCCCGTAACGCTCCAGCAGCGGCTCGACGTGCTCAACCAATTCCGCCGTGTCGCCATGCCTGCCGCTGCACGAATAGACGGGATGGTGAGCGCAGACGATCTTCCACTGCGCCGTGGATTTCTTCAGTTCAGCCTCGAGCCAGGCAGTCTGGACGGCGGGATCCTGATCGAGCACAGGCCTGTAGTCCGCCTTCTTTTCATTGCGATAACTCCCAACATAGGGCGAGGAATCGATGATAAAAAACTCCACCGTGTTCGCCGCGTCAATGCGACGCGTGACCGTATAATAACGCGCGGGCATCTTCCATCTGGGACTGAAGAGCGTGTACTCCACCTCTGCCTGGGGATTGACGTGATAGTCGTGATTGCCGAGCGCCACATACCACGGTACCTGGAGCGAAGGCGCCGTGTAGACCTCTTCAAAAGAGGTTGTCCATTGCCGGGCTTCAACGCTGGGAACTCCGTCGTTATAGAAATTGTCCCCCAGTGAGATGACGAACTGGCTGTGATCAGCAGCGGCAGCCTTGCCCATCTGCTCGGCAACGGACAACTGGAAGGCCTTGCCGTCACGCCCCCAGTCGCCAAAGGCGAGGAATCGCACACTTCCGTCAGGGACCGGCACTTGAGCATGGATCGCGGCGGCAAGCAGCAGGCCGACGCAGAGCGGGAGGAGGCGTAAGGATTGGCGTTTCATGATTAGAATGGCTTGGCGAAAATGGCCTTCGACTTATCTTTTCGCTGGAGGCACCCCGTCGGGCGCACGCTTCAGATCGTTGCCAGCAATATCATCCCACGAGTAGTAATGGAAGACCTTGCCGTTGGACATTGCAACGAACAGACCGTCTGGAAAACCGGGCAAGGCCATACTGGTGACATCGCTGCCGTCGCTCTCGATCGCGGAAACATCCACGGTCTTGAGCAGCGGATGATCGTGAGGCTTGCCCGGGGTTCCCTCGCGCGGGAAGATCCGGAATGCATTGTTCTGCTGATCCGAGACGAGGATGTAGCCGGTCCCGTCGTTGATCTTGTAGATCGAGATTCCTTCATGATCGGAAGCAAAACCGGTGGTGGCAAAAAGCGCCAGTTCCCGGTTGGCGTCGCGAGCGTCGGGATCGGCGAGGTACTTGTGAACGCCATAAGTCTCGTCGGAATAATAGACGTAGCCAAGCTCGTTATCCACGGCGATGGCTTCGATCTCCTTCTTTCCCGAATAGGATCCAAACTGGCGGACAAGGGTCATCCTGACCTGGCCTTTGCCGTCGTCCTCGAGCCGGTACTGCGCCAGATAGTCTTTGGAGGGTCCGGATTTTCCGCCGACGATGGCAAAAATGGCGCCGTCGCGCGGTCGCTTGTAGAGAGCGATGCCCATGGGCAGGCGGTTCCGGTCGCCGTTGAAAACCACGAGATCACCTTTGTCCACACAGGTCATGTCAGGCAGACGGAAAATGCGAAGACGGTCCATCTCGCGCTCGGTCGTGACAGCAATGTCAGTGGGCCTGCCCCCGAGCATGAGACCGTATGCAATGTCGACATTGTTCGGTCGTTTGAGGTCACCGACTCGCCGCACAATGTGTCCCGCGAGATCATAGACGTAGAGCGCGCCGTCGGAATTCTTGTCCGTGCCTACGATCAGTGTCTGTGTGCGATCAGCCGGGATCCAGAAAGCCGGGTCGTCGGTATCCCACTTGGTGGGCTCGGTTATGACGCGGGGTTTGATGGCGTCCGGAGCGGGTGTGGTCCTTCCCGGTTTGGCGCAGGCCGGAAAGCCCGCAAGCAGGACGGAGAGGAGAATGAGGGAAATTTCTTTCATGGCGCAGGAATGATGAAGCCGGTCGGTTACATGAACGCTGCGCGAAGATTACAGTTCGGCAATGAACGACCGCGTCCGCTCATGGCTGCGGCGACACAAATTGGGGGTCGATCACCTGCCTGAGCTTGAATGCAAATCGTCCCAGTGGCGCCTCGTAGCCGGGACCGGCCGTGCTGCAGCCAGGAATAAAGACCGGAGCGATCGCGGGCGGAGTGGTGGACGAGAGGACCACGGCGTTGCGCAGCTGGTCCAGCGTCTGGGTCATGTAATACGTCCTCACAAAATTCCCTCCATCCGCATGTCGCCACAGTTCGAACACCAACGCACCACCCGGCAAGGCCGGACTCATCGGAAGGCTGTCGACGCTCCAGTTCAGATCGAGCAGGCCGGCAAGACTGATGATGTTCATGTCGTGTCCCGCGAGCACAACCATCCGCGCGGACACCGGACCTATCGCTCCGGCAATCGCCTCGCCGCTCGCCGCCTGCTCGAGCGTCTGCAGGATGTGGCTGGCCATGTTCGATATCTGCACCTGAGCCACGTAGAATGTGCCGTGCGCGAGCGAAAAGTCCATCGCGTGCAATTGTGCCAGGTCGGAAAACGCCGCGCGGTCCACGCGTCCCCAGCCGACGTCCGCCGCGGGCATCCCTTCCGCGTATTCCAGCATGAGGTTCTCAATGAATGTCTTCGCATGGTCCAAGGGACCCGTCGTGCCTATGAGATCATTACCTTCACCGGGTTTTACTCCCATGGGCAGGCTGAGCAGCCGGATCTTGCCGGACGGCAAGGCGGCAGCCTCGTTGCCAAACAGGATGCCGTGCAGCTTGGCGAATTGCGTGCGGTACGTCCGAGCAAATGCATCGGGATCCGCGCCCAGGCGACCGCGCACGGCAGCGACGGCGAGTGCTTCATCCGGCGATCCAAACCGAATCTTCGCAGGCACAAAGAGCGGATCGACCGCCCCATCAGGAAGCGCATGAAGGTCGGGTTTCGCGTCGTCCAGAAGACCCTGCGCGAGTCCGCGGCCCGTCTCCATCGTCCGCTCAAAATTATTCGCGCGGAAAAAAATGAGATCACGATCCTTTGCCGGATTTCCGGTCAGCAATCCGGCCCCAACATACCGCGCGCGGTAGTAGGCACCCATCAGAGCGACCAGTTTTTTCCCGCGCGGAGTGAGGTAACCCGGCGGTACGCCCCACTTTGGCCAGGGCGCCGCGGAGAAGGGCGCCAGTTTGTCGGGAGCGTCAATCGGCGCACGCACACCGTGTCGGCTGACAATGACCACGGCGCGAAGCGCGTCCCCTTCGCTCGCAGCGCATTCGACACCCGACACGCCGAGCAACGCCAACAGGAATAGTGCGACGACTTTTTTGTGGGATGATTTCATGAAAAAGAGATCCCCAGATCGACTGCCTGTTGGCCGGAATGGCACGCCCCCCGGCTCATTCCTCCGCGGCGGTCGGAAGCAGGAAAGGTCAGGCGGGGTCCGGTGTGCTCAGAACCGGAACTGGATGCCGGCATCAACGGCATAGCGGTAGTATTCCGATTGCGACAGCGTGTTCGCGGTTCCGAAATGCACGCGATAGGGCGCGTCGTTGAGATTGGAGATGTTGAGGAACGCGGAGTAGCGCGAGGAGATCTCGTAACGCGTGACCAGATCGACCTGGAAATGGCTCTCCACGTAAAGATCCTCAGTAGCCACACCGCCAATTTCAATGAGCGCGGAACTGCGATAGTTGCCGGCAAGCCGGATGAGCAGGCCGTTCTTCTCGTAGGACAGCGCCACATTGGCGAGGGTCTTGGACTGGCTGATGAAGGGAAATTTCTCCCCTGCCCGCGGACCATTGCCACCAAGGGTTGAATCGCTGTCCGTGAGCGTGAGATTGGTGTAGATCCCCAGGCCATCGAGCGGTGCGGGCAGGAAGGTGAACTGCTGCTGCCAGCCGAGTTCGAGTCCCTTGATGGACGCACGATCGCCGTTCTGCGGGGAGCTCAGGTCGAAACCGGTCGCGGTGTCACCACCTCCGACGAACTGCGTGAAAACAAAGTCCGTGATGTCCTTGTAGAACACACCCGCCGACAAGAGGCCGAGGTGCGGCATGTAGTACGCAAGCGAGGCATCAAGGTTCGTCGACTGGTACGGCTTGAGATCCGGGTTGCCTTCCTCGACAAGCTCGGCACTGCGGTCGACCGAGCGGCGGTAGGCCGCATCTTCGAGCCTCGGACGCGCCAATGAACGCGTGGCCGACGCGCGAAAGACCAGCCGGTCGCTGAAATCGTAGCGGTAATTTACGCTCGGCAAGACATTGAGATAGTTGCGGCTCGAACTCACGCGGTGAGCGCCGGTGAAATCACCGGAGGCATCAAAATCCGATTCGTTGCCCGCAGTCTTGAAAAACGTCTCTTCCAGGCGTACTCCGCCGAGCCACGTGGACTTGTCTACCTTGACCCGGCCCATGAAATAGCCAGCCAGCACGTTTTCGTCGGTGTCGAAATCGTCCGAAGCGGAATCGATCGCAGAATCCTCCTCCACCAGCGAAAACTCATTGCCATGGCTCTTGAAGTAGGAGCGCAGGTCATCCCATTTGAAGGTGGGATAGTCCTTGCCGCCGGGTCGGAAATAGGGAAACGAGCTGCGGGCTGCGAATTTGGCATACGACAGCGACGGATGGGAATAGTCGTAGTCGTCCTTGTCGTAATGCTTGCTTGCGAGGCGATACTTGCCACCTGCCTTCCAGAAACCCGGATACCCGGCGATGAGTGAATCCTTCTGCACGTTTGTCTGCACGGCCCACTGGTTTTCATGTGCCTGCTTCACTTCAAACTCCAGGTTGTCCAAGGCAAAATTGTCCGGGTTGCCGATGTCGCCCTTCTTCGCAAAGGCCGTCTGCGTGATCACAGGGCGATAGAGATCGGACGAGTCGATGGTGAGCGTGGTCGTGTCGCTCTTGCCGTTCAGAAATTGTGCCTCGATCTGATTGGGCGTCTCTTCAGCGGCATAGGCGAACGAGCCCATCCAGTCCCAGTGCAGACTGCCTCGCGTGTGCTCACCGCCGACCGCGACATTGAAAAGATCGGAGGTCTGCTTGCGGTCCTTCGACTTGAGATTGCTCTTGTTGACGGTAACGGTGGCCTGGTTGGCGCCGAGAGCCGAAACGGAGCCCTTGCCGGTGGCGAACACGAGTTCGCCGTCCTGTTCAGTGTCGGAAAAGTAGGAGTAGAAGGTGCGGAAATAGAGATAGTCATCCGTATCCGGCTTGAATTCCAGTGCCGCATTGAATCCGGCACGGTCGCGGATCGGATGGTAATCCTTCAGAGTATATTTCGAGGGCAGATAGTAGTGACCTCCTGAAGGCGAATTGACCAGCGCCGGCTTGCTGGCCTCAACATTGAGCGTGCTGAAATCACGCCGCTGGAAACTGCCAGCCAGCACCGCCCCAAGGGTGCCGTCACGGAACTGGTTCGAATAGCGGAAATCAATCTTTCCACTACCCACCTCATCGCGCAGGTGATTGTACTGCAGACCGGCGGAACCCGAAATCACCCGCCCTTTTTCATCGAATGCACTTTGCGTGCGGAGGTTGACCGTGCCTCCGATGGCGCTGCCCTCCATGTCGGGTGTGTTCGACTTGAAGACCTCGATGCCGGAGAGCATGTCGGAGGGTATGACGTCGAGATTGATCGTGCGCTCGTTGCCCTCGCTGGAGGGCAGCACGATGCCATTGATGGTGGTCATATTGAGGTTCGGATCAATGCCTCGCACGAGCACGAAGCGCCCTTCACCCTGGTCGCGCTCCAGGGAAATGCCGGAGATGCGGGCGAGCGCCTCCGCCGCGTTCTGGTCGGGAAAACGACCCATCGCGTCCGCCGCCACTACGTTTGTCAGGCTGTCAGCCGCCCGCTCCTGGTTGAGCGCCCTGGCCTGACCGACCTTTTGACCCTCGACCTTGAAAGTGTCCAAAGTGACGACCTTCTCCCCAAGCTGCGCATTTAACACCGCGCGTTTGCCGGCAACAACCGTCACGGCAAGATTCTGGCGAGGAAGACCAAGGTAGGAAACCTGCACCGTCTGGTTGCCAGCCGGTACGCTGGCAAAGGAGTAGTCACCCGAACGATCGGTCGACGTGGTGAGACCGTTGACGCTTACAAGCGCGCCGGACAACGGAGCTCCACTGACCGCGTCGGTGACATTGCCGGACAGCGCGCCGGTCCCTTCCTGCGCCCAGGCGGTGGCGACAACGAAGGCAAATCCGAAGAAACAGAACGACAACCGGCGCAACAGGCCGGTACGACTTTGGCGGGGAATCTGGTTCATGGCTGGGTTTGATTGGGTGAACATGGCTAAGAAGGAAAAGGGAGGGAGAGGATCGTGGCGTTGGAAAACCAATTGCCAGGGCCTGCGCCCGACACGCGCCCGACTTCCTTGGGTGCGCATGAATCGCCGTGGTGTCCTGCCTCTTGCACGGCTGAATCACCAAGGAAATCGTGCCTTCCCCAATGCTGCGCGCCCGCCAACAGCACTACAGGCAAGACACGGCTTGAGGGCGCCGCATGGTTCGGACGCGAAAGGATTCCAAGGATGCCAGGGAAGACAGGTATCGGGAAGACCATGGGGTGGGGCCGCTGAGTAGAGCTGGAAATGTCAGGCTGCAGGTTTCACCCATTCCCGGTCATGTTGGGGACTGCCAAGACTCGACCGGGGCGCGCGAAACATGTAAACGTTTACATACAAATCGCGCTTCCCCGTCAAGAACTTTTCGAAAAGTTCCTCCTGCAGTCCATCGTGACATGAACCTCCGACGATTCGATTTACCCAGCAAAACCACGTCATGCGGGCGCCTGGAAAAGGTCTGCCTCAATTCGAAAAACATATTTTGCTTTACAGGCGGGAGGTTCGATTTCTATCAATGATGAAAACGTTTACATATGCCCCACCCCGCCTACCATTCCGGGCCCGCCGGGCAATTCCCCGCAGGCTACACTCCCATCATCCACGCGGAGGAAATCGCGGAGGCCGCCTGGACCTTCGGCATCCGGCAACTCACCTCCGGCACGACGTTCCAATCATCCAAGGGGAGGGAATCCGTGTTTGTGTTGATGCGGGGCGAAGCCGGCATGCGCTTCGATGGGCAATCGGCCCGCATACGTCGGAAGGATGTGTTTTCAAGTCCGCCTTTCGTGCTCCACCTCGGTCCCGGTTCAACGGCAGAAATCACCGCTGGTCCGGACGGCGCAGAATTCGCGGAAATCCACGCTCCCAACGGCGTCGCCTTTCCCGCGCGGCTCTTCACTCCCGAGGACAGCAATCCCGAGTACAGGGGCACAGGTCTGGTGCGCAATGCCGCCCTGCGCAACGTGCGTCTTATCTTCGATCAAAAGATTCGCCCGGAGTCCAATATCGTCATCGGCGAGGTCCTCAATTACCCTGGCCGCTGGTCCAGCTACCCGCCACACCATCACGACCAGCCTGAAATCTACCACTACCGTTTCACGGATCCCGTCGGCTACGGTCACGCCGAAATTGGCGACGAAGTCCTGAAGGTCCGCTCGGGCGATACGATCCTCATCCCTCCCGGGCGCGATCACGCCCAGGTCGCCGCACCCGGCTACGGCATGTATTACCTGTGGGTTATCCGGCATCTGCCGGGCAATCCGTACACCGGTTTCACCTTCGCGCCCGAACACGCCTGGGCGCTGGACCCCACCCGTCAGGGCTGGATTCCCTTCGACTTTCCCCCCGGCCTCTCATGAAACCTCTTCCACTCAGCACCGCCGCCGCGCTCGTGCGTTTTCTTTCGCGGCAATACATTCGACGCGACGGCGTCGAACACCGTCTTATCCACGGCATCTGCGGCATCTTCGGCCACGGCAACGTCACCGGCTTCGGCCAGGCGCTCGAGGAGTTTGGTGGTCGCGACCTGCCCTACTACCAGCCCAAGAACGAACAGGCCATGGTGCACACCGCGGCAGCCTTCGCCAAGGCGCGGCACCGTCTCGGCACACTTGCCTGCACCAGTTCCATCGGCCCCGGAGCAACCAACATGATCACCGGCGCGGCCACCGCCACCGTCAACCGGCTTCCGGTGCTGCTGCTGCCGGGCGACATCTTTGCGAACCGCCGACCAGCCCCGGTTCTCCAGCAGCTCGAAAATCCGGGCAGCCAGGACATCAGCGTGAACGACTGTTTCCGTCCCGTTTCCAGGTACTGGGATCGCATCAACCGCCCCGAACAGCTCCTCACTGCCCTGCCCGAGGCCATGCGCATGCTTGCCGACCCCGCAGAAACCGGCGCCGTCACGCTCGCCCTGCCCGAAGACGTGCAGGCAGAGACCGGCCTGTGGCCGCGTCACTTTTTTGAAAAACGCGTTTACGAAATATCCCGCACGCCATGCGCGACCGACGCCCTGCGCACCGCCGCCTCGTGGCTGCGCGGCGCGCGCCGTCCTCTCATCATCGCCGGCGGCGGCGTGCACTACAGCGAGGCCGAACCGGCCTTGGCTGCCCTCGCCGCGGCCACCGGCATTCCTGTTGCCTTCACCCAGGCCGGCATGGGCGGGCTGCCACACGCCCATCCTGCCTGGCTCGGCGCACTCGGAGTGACCGGCACTGCCGCCGCCAACGCGATCGCCTCCCGCGCCGACGTCGTGATCGCGGTGGGCACACGACTCGGCGACTTCACCACGGCTTCCAAAACACTTTTCCAGCACCCGCAGGTGCGCTTCATCGGTGTCAATGTGCACGCGGCCGACGCGCACAAGCACGGAGCCCTGCCGTTGATTGGCGACGCCCGCGCCGTGCTCACCCAACTCTCTCGCGCACTTGCCGGCTGGCGCGCCCCCGCAGTCCATCGCAAGGAGGTGCAGCGCGCCCGCGCCGCGTGGGAACGCACCCGCGCCACGCTCGTCGCGCCGCAACGCGACCACAACCTCACCCAGGCCCAACTGATCAACGAATTGAACGCCGTGTGCGGAAAAGACGGTACAGTCGTACATGGTTCAGGTGGTATCCCTGGCGACATCCACAAGCTCTGGCGCTCGCACTCGCCCGATGACTATCACTCGGAATACGGCTATTCCTGCATGGGCTACGAGATCGCCGGCGCACTTGGCGTGAAACTCGCCCGTCCCGAGCGCGAGGTCTACGCGTTCCTCGGGGATGGGAGCTACCTCATGCTGCACACCGAAATTGTCACCGCCGTGCAGGAAGGGCTGAAACTCACCGTCGTGCTGGCGGACAACCACGGCTACGGATGCATCCAGGGACTTCAGCGTGGCTGTGGCGGCCGCAGTTTCGGCAACGAGTTCCGCCACCGGACCGGTGCGCGGGGTCGCCTCGAAGGCGCGCCTCTTGCGATCGACTTCGTCCGCAACGCAACAAGCCTCGGCGCCACGGCACGCGCCGCCAGCACGCTGCCGGAACTGCGTGCCGCCCTCGCCGAAGCGCGCAGCGCTCCCAAAGGCGTATTCCTCATCCATGCGACCGTGCCCGCGGAGGTGCGCCTTCCCGGATATGCGTGGTGGGATGTGCCCGTGTCGGCCACGTCCCGTGTGCGCACCGTCAAGACCATGAGCCGTGCCTATGAAAAGGCGCGCCGCCGCCAACGTTTCTACTACTGAAATGCAACTGCGCGAAAAATTCCGCGAACTCCGCAATCCGGTCGGTACCCAGCCGATCGCCTGGAGCAACGACGACTTTCCCGAACTGGGCGGAAGCACCTCCCTCGAGCAATGCCTTGGAGAAATGCGCACTGCCGGGTATGCTGGCACCGAGTTGGGACGCAAGTTTCCCCGCACACCGCCCGCCCTGCGCGCAGCACTCGGTCCGCACGACCTGCGCCTCATCAGCGGGTGGCACAGCACGCATCTCGCCACCCGCAACCTGGGCGAGGAACGCGACGCGTTTCTTCGTCACCTCGACCTTCTGCGCTCCTGCGGTGCCTCCGTGGTCATCGTGGCCGAGTGCAGCCATCGCACCTATCCTCAGCCAGACCAGCCGCTCGATTTCACCTCGGGCACACCCGCCCTGACGGCCGGAGAATGGCAGGCCCTGTGCCACGGCCTCACCGAGTTCGCCGCTCTCGCGCGGGACGGCGGCCTGACCCTCGTCTACCATCACCACCTTGGAACGGTTGTGCAGAGCGCCACCGCACTCGAAAAGCTGCTGGGCGACGTGCCCGCTCTCGGATTGCTCTACGATACCGGCCACCTCACCGCCGCAGGCATCGATCCGCTCACAGTATTGCACCGATACGGCCCGCGCATCGGTCATGTGCACCTCAAGAATGTGCGGACCGCCGTGCTCACCCGCGCCCGTGCCGAGGCTTGGTCATTTGCACGCGCCGTGACCGGCGGACTCTTCACCGTGCCGGGCGATGTGGACGGCTGCGTGGATTTCGCATCCGTGCTCGCTGGTCTGGCCGCCCTGGATTACCGCGGCTGGCTCGTGGTGGAAGCCGAACAGGACCCCGCGCGCGCGAACCCGCTGCACTACGCCACGCTCGCCCGCGACTACATCCGCCTCCACACCGGACTCTGAAACCAACCGAAAACCGCACACCCATGCCCACACCAAAAATGCCCCTCATGACGGCGCTAGGCGCCGATTGGTGGAACGACTCCTGCGCCCCAGAAGAAATCGCCGAAGCCGTCAGCTTTGGCGCCGTCGGCGGCACGTCGAATCCCGTCATTGTTTTTCAAGCCGTGAAGGGCCGACCGGAGCGCTGGCTGCCCGTGCTCGACCGATTGATCGTCGACCACCCCACCGCCACGGAGGATGACATCGCCTGGATGCTCATCGCCGAGTTGGGTCGCGCTGCCGCCGCTCAGTTTCTCCCCGTATTCGAACGCTCCCGCGGCGCCAAAGGCTACCTCTCCATCCAGGTCAGTCCAAAATTCTATCCCGATCCCGAGCGCATGGTCTCCCATGCCGTGCAACTCGCCGCGCTCGCCCCCAACATCGCGATCAAGGCGCCCGCCACCGCGGCCGGAATCGCCGCCATGGAGGAAATGACGGCGCGTGGAATCCGCATCAACGCCACGGTCAGCTTTTCCGTGGCACAGGCAGTGGCGGTGGCGCAAATGCTGGAGCGCGGCCTTCGCCGTGCCCGCGCCGCCGGACACGATGCCGATGCCATCCGGCCCTATATCACCCTCATGATCGGCCGCGTGGATGACCAATTGAAACGCGTGGCGGAAAAGGAAGTCATCGCCGCCACTCCCGGCGTGATCGAGCAATCCGGAATCGCCGTCTTCAAGGCGGCGCACCGCCTTTTCCGCGCCAAGGGATATCCCGGCACGCTGCTCGCCGCCGCCTACCGGCATCAGGGACACTGGAGCGAAATCATCGGACGCGACGTGCTGCAGACCATTCCGTATTCCTGGTGGACAAAATTCAACGCCTGCGATCACACGCCTACGCTCTCGCTCGACCATCCGGTGGACGAAGCAGTCGTCGCCGAATTGCGCGCCAAGTTTCCCGACTTTGTGCGCGCGTACGACTCCGATGGCATGACTCCCGCACAGTTCGCCACCTACGGCGCAACGCGCCACACGCTCAATCAATTTCTCGGCGGCTACGCCGATCTCATCGCGCTCGTCCGTACCCGCATGCTGGCGTGAAGACGCCTCGGCCACGCCACAATCCAACCTGATCATCATGACCAACGCCCTCATCCCATGCCCAGTCCTTGTCGCCGGCGAATGGCGCACCCTCGCTGATGCTCCCGCCACGCCCGTCTACAATCCCTCCACGGGTGAGGTGATCGCCGAGTGTCCGCTCGGTTCCGCCGCGCTGGTTGACGAAGCCGTGCAGGCAGCCCAGGCCGCATTTCCCGCCTGGGCAGAAACCCCGGCTATCGAGCGGGCCCGTCTTTTTTTTCGCTACCGCGAACTCGTGGAGCGAAACTTTGATCGCATTTGCGCGACGGTGTCGCTCGAACACGGCAAGACGCTCGCCGAATCCCGCGGGGGGCTCCACCGCGGAATCGAAAACATCGAGTACGCCTGCGGTGTTCCTTCGTTTCTCTTCGGGGACACACTCGAGAACCTTGCACGAGCCGTGGACTGCGAGACTCTGCTCCAGCCGCTCGGCGTCTGCGCTGGAATCACGCCTTTCAATTTCCCAGCGATGGTGCCGCTGTGGATGTTTCCTCTCGCCATCGCCTGCGGCAACACCTTCGTGCTGAAGCCCAGCGAGAAAGTCCCTCTCACCGCCGTGCTGCTCGCGGAACTGCTCGTCGAGGCAGGCTGCCCGAAGGGCGTGTTCAATCTCGTGCACGGCGGCAATACCGCCGTGGATGCACTCCTCACCCATCCGCTCGTGCGTGCCGTCTCCTTCGTCGGTTCATCGCCCGTGGCAAAGCACGTGTATGAGACCGCCACGCGCCACGGAAAACGCGTCCAGGCCAACGGCGGCGCAAAGAACTACATCGTGGTCATGCCCGACGCCGAGGTTCCCAAAACCGTCGCAGCGATCACCAACGCCGCCTTCGGATGCGCAGGCGAACGCTGCATGGCCGGTTCCACCGCCATCGCCGTCGGCTCCGCCGCCGACCGCGTGCTGCCCGCACTCGTCGAGGCGACACGGGCGCTCAAGGTCGGCCGCACCGACCGACCTGATCCGCAGCCACAGATGGGACCCGTCATCACCGCCAGACACCGCGATCGCGTGCTCGATCTGATCAGCAGCGGTGAGAGGCAGGGCGCAAGACTGCTCACTGACGGACGCACGGTAAGGATACCCGATGCACCTGGCGGCTTCTACGTCGGCGCGACCATCGTGGACGGAGTGCAGCCCGGCATGACCCTTGCCCAGGAGGAGGTTTTTGGACCCGTGCTCAACGTCGTGCACATGGACGATCTGGATCGCGCCATCGCGCTCGCCAACGCGTCCGCCTATGGCAACGGCGCATCGATCTTCACCCAAAGCGGCGCCGCCGCCCGCGAGTTCAAGCACCGTGTCAAGGCCGGTATGATCGGCATCAACATCGGCGTGCCGGCGACCATGGCCATGTTTCCCTTCACGGGATGGGACTCCTCCTTCTATGGCGACCTCCATATCCAAGGCCGCGAGGCTGTCCAGTTTTACACCCAGCAGAAGGTCGTCACCACACGCTGGCCTGTCGAGGGCGCCGGTGACGTCTGGAAGAAATAGCCCTTAGCCTCACCCGGTTTCGGCGAGATCGCCGGTCTATTGCAGCTCGACTGTGCAATTGCGCATCACGATCGCGCACATGCGATGATTCCGCCTTTGCACCGCGCACCGCATGAGTATGGAGTTTTCGGGCTCCTGCCCAGACTCATCCATGTCGCGCTCCGAAATCACTTTCTCCAATCCGGTCTTTCATGCGCGCGGGCTCACGAAGGTTTACGGGACAGGCGAGGCTGTCGTCCGCGCGCTCGATGGTGTGGACCTGGATTGTGCGCCGGGTGAGTTCATCGTCGTACTCGGGGCTTCGGGGAGCGGGAA
>CAUJJL010000170.1 GCA_963205455.1 Verrucomicrobiota bacterium | reverse complement strand
GAACTCTTCATGGAATTCATCAGCTCCATGACAGGGAAATCCCCATCGACCACAGGTGCCGGCTCCGAGGGTGCCCTGACAAAAGCCCCATTCAATGCGCTGCCTCCTATCATCGATCTGAACGCTGCACTGGTTTCCCTAGTCCTTACGGGACACGACGCGTTTCTTACGGCTGCGGGCTATGTCGGCCCCAGGATGCGCGTCGATCACGACATCAGCCTGCTGGTGCCCGAGGTCTTCGCACGCATGAGCCCTGCGGAACGAAGCGCACGCTCGTTGATTGCCGATGGGTGCCTGGAGCGCTGTCCCGATCTGGAATTCAACGGCAAACCCGTCCCAGCAAGCAGGCTGGGCTACCGTATCACGTCGCGATTCGTGCGCATCTATTTCGGTCGGATCTTTGCCCATCCGCATGTCGTCTTCACCGACGACATGCTCCGGCCTGAACTGCAGGACATGGCCGTCTTCACCGACGGTATCGACAATATTCTGTCCACCCACCGGCGAGTGGCGGAAAGCTATTTTGCGGATGGCAGCATCGCCATGGCCTGCCCTCCCCTTCGTGCGATTCTGGAAATCATGGTCAATTCCCGGACAAACGAGGGGCATTCGCTCATCGACCCCGCTGTGCGCGATCTCTTCACCCGGGAACACATGATGTCCAGCGACTGGTACCGGAGCCGACTCGATGCAAAACAGCGCGCCGACATTGAGCTCTGGCGAAAGCACGTCGAATCACTGGAGCGATTGCTCGATCAACCGGCATACGCAGACGTTGCCGCGAGGATGGGAATCCGCGAACGCCTCACCTATGCGATCGCTGAAAAGGCCCGCATCGGGTCCGCGGCCTACCGCGAAAGCCTGATCGGCACCCTGGGCGTGCAGCCGCTGGCATCCTGAACCTGCATCGGATCGGCGACCACGCCGAGGGTGCAGGCATTCTACCTCGCGATTTCTGCGTGCAGGGCATCGAACAGGATCGCATCCGCGCAGTCATTCTGTTGACATTCGCGCATGAAAATCCCCCTGCTCTATGGCTCTGCGATGGCGGTTGCGGGAACCTTGGTAACGCTTGTTGAGTACCTGCTGGGGTTTCACAACGACATGGCGAGATTTGAAACCGGGAAGACCATCGGCACGATCGCGGGATTTGCCATCACGATCATCGGCCTGATTCTCGTCATTCGGATGGTTCGTGATACCTCTTCCGATGGCTCTCTGAGCTACGGAAAAGCGGTCGGAACGGGCGCGCTCACATCCGTGTTTCAAGGCGTGATCGGCGGCATACTCACCTATGTCTACGGCACACTCATCAATCCCGAGTTTCACGAACTCGTCTTCGAAAACGCACGTCAGAAACTATCGGCAGACCAGGCACAGGCCGCCGAGGGGATGCTACGATTTTTCACAAGCCCCTTGTGGTTCTTGATCATCCTGGTTTTTGTTACTCCGATCGTGGGCACCGTCTTTTCCCTCATCATCGGGGCCTTTATGAAGCGTCCACCCCGGGCACCCCAGCCTCCACCGCTCACCGCGGCGTGATTCCGCGAGTCGCTCGGCCTCGACATCAGTTCGTCACCGCATCGCGCACCAGCGCCGCAATGTCGGGAGGCAGATCCAATTCCAGCGCCGCAAGCTGGGCGCGAGGGCTCATCTTGCGCCAGGTCTTGCGCAGGATGTCGATGAACTTGTCCCGGGGATACTCCGCATGCTGCGCTGCAAACCCGCTGATCTCCTTTTCAAGAAAGACCAGACAGGCGGCATCCTCCAGCATCTGCGTTCCGGGATTGTCCCTGAGATTGCTCTTCGCTACCCAGGCCGCGGCCTCCGCGACTTCGTGTTCAGGCAATCCCGCCTGCAGGAGCAGTTCGCGGGTCCTCTCTGACTGCCGGACATAGAGCAGCCGCCGCCACTTGTGATAGCCCACCTTTCCCAGGGGAAACGTCGATCGCGGCACCGACCAACGCTCCAAATGCTGGCAACGCGCGGCCAGCCGCAGGAGGGATGACGCCAACGGATCAAGCCGGGCAACCCATCCCTCCATGGCATCGGCATAGGCCAGCTCGGCAGCGCGGCCGTCGGCCGTGCGCTGCGGATCTCCTTCATGGGCCTGATCGATCAGGATCCGGGCGCGGGAATAGGGGGTGTCCGACATGATTGCGAGCAACCGACATTGAGCCTCCAGGCAATGAACTCACGCCGGAACTTCCCGCCACCTCAAAATTCGGCTGGTTTTCCGCCCGCCTCAGCGATTGGCTGAACCTTCCTCCTTCCACGTCCCATACCATGGCCAAATCATCGAAGAAGTCCCATTTCAGCACCGTTCCATCGATTGCCTACGAGGGTCCCGACTCGGACAATCCGCTGGCGTTCCGCCACTATAATCCGGACGAGGTCATCGACGGCAAAACCGTCAGCGACCACATGCGTTTCTCGATCGCCTACTGGCATTCGTTTCGCGGCACAGGCAGCGATCCGTTTGGTCCGGGAACAATCCTTCGTTCGTGGGAGCAGGGCAAGGACGCCGTCAGCATCGCCAAGGTCCGCCTCGATGCGGGCTTTGAGTTTTTCCAGAAGATCAAGGCTCCGTTCTGGTGTTTTCACGACCGGGACATTGCCCCCGAGGGCAGATCGCTCGCCGAGACCAACCGGATCCTCGATCAGATCGTCAGCCACGCAAAGAAACTCCAGAAGGCAACCGGCATAAAACTGCTCTGGGGAACCGCGAATCTCTTTTCCAATCCCCGCTACATGTCCGGTGCGGCCACAAACCCCGATGCCCACGTCTTCGCCTATGCCGCGGCCCAGGTGAAGAAGGCACTCGAGGTCACCCACGAACTCGGCGGTGAAA
>CAUJJL010000169.1 GCA_963205455.1 Verrucomicrobiota bacterium | reverse complement strand
AAACCGATCCGTGCGGGCAACAAAAAGGGACACCCCCGAGAACAATTCACGGGTACCGTAGGACTTGGCGACATCTGCAATCGTGAGCATGCGAATCGACCAGCAAAACCCATCCCAGCCCATCCGCCCAGCCCGATTTTTCCAGTAGGAAACACCTCTGCGCCGCCCGGCGCGTCAGGGCAGTTCAAAAACAAAAATCCCCTGCCCCGCCGCAATCGCAACCTGCTGTTTCCCACCTGAAAGATAGGTAATGGGGTTGGCCCAGATTTGCCCGCCCGTCTGGAAATGCCACAGCGGCTTGCCAGTGACGGCATCGAGGGCAAAGAAAGCGCCTTCGGCATTTCCCGTAAACAGGAGCCCACCAGCCGTGGAGACGATGCCGCCACGGGCCTCTCCTTCCATGCGGAACTGCCACCGCAGAGTGCCGGTGGTGACGTCCAGAGCCTTCACAATGGTGAACGGTTCTTCTCCAGCCACGGGGCGCGTCCCACCCGCTTCAAAATTGCGGCCAGGTGAATAGGCGGCCTCCATTTTGTAGTAGTACATTCCGTACTCCTCTTGCGCCTGCACATAGAAAAGTCCATTGGCCGCATCATAGGATGGACTGAACCAATTTGTCGCACCAGACAGGCCGGGATAAATCAGATTGCCCTCCGGAGTCGGCTCCGAATGGGGCGCAGGAATGGGTCTGCCGGCTGCGTCGAGGCCCTTCGCCCAGGTCTGGGGTATGAACGGCACGCCGCGGACAAAGGCACCTGTGACACGATCGTGGACGTAGTAGAAGCCATTTCGATTCGCTTGAACCACCAGCTTGCGAGGGACTCCGTCGACTTGGGCGTCCACCAGTACCGGAACCTGACACGATGCCCAGTCACGCGTGTCGTGTGGAGTATGCTGGAAATGCCAGCGCAATTTCCCTGTGTCAGGGTCGAGTGCGAGCAGTGAGCAGGAGTAAAGGTTGTCCCCCTTCCGCAAATCGCCATTGTAATCAGGCGAGGGATTGCCTGTTCCCCAATACAGCATGTTCAGTTCAGGATCAAAGGTACCCGTCACCCACGTGGGTGCGCCGCCGGTCATCCAACTGTCACCTTCATAGGTTCCAAACGCGGGATCGCCGGGCCCCGGCACCGTGTAGAATCGCCATGCCCTTTCTCCGGTCCTGGCGTCGTAGGCGTCTAGAAAACCGCGGATGCCGAATTCTCCTCCCGATATGCCGACGATGATCTTATCCTTTACCGCAAGGGGCGCCACCGTGCAGGAATAACCATCTCGGTAATCCGCCACTGATACCTCCCAGCGCAGACGCCCGCTTTGCAGGTCGAGCGCGAGGAGCTTCGCGTCAAAGGTAAGGTGATAGAGCGCGTCTTCTAGCACCGCGAGACCACGATTCACTGGTCCGCAGCAGGCAGGCACTCCTTCAGCAGGCGGACGGCGATAGCACCAGAGCGGGCGGCCGGTACGCGTGTCCAGCGCTGTGACGATATGGGGTTTTTCAGTGATGTACATCACATCGCCAATCACAAGCGGCGATGTTTCGATCTTGCCTGCCTCCCGCGATTGATAGACCCACGCAGGTTTGAGTTGGAAAACGTTGCCGGTATTGATCTGCGACAACGATGAATGGCGATGCCCGTTATATTGTCCCGAGTATGTCAGCCAGTTCCCCGGCTCTGTATTCGAACTTCGGATGCGCTCGTAGCTGACCTCTGGCTCCGAAGCAAGGATGTCGCCAACCGCCGCGACGGAGATCGCAAACAGCAGCGGGACTGGAAGTGACCGGGAAAATGTGCAGGGATTCATCAGCGGGACGTACGGCGGCCAATCAGGGAATGCAGAAAGGCAACAAGGTCATCGATTTCATTTGCGGTGAAAGCATCGCGATAGCTCGGCATTGGCGATTTGCCGCGATCCTTGTGAAGCTCCGTCAGCTCTGCCTTGTAGAAGGAGTGGATCTGGTTCTCCAAGTCCCGAATCTGAATGGAGAACGTATCCTCGTTCACGCGAACACCGAAAAACGAACGCCCGTCCTGGGTGACCAGGCGCACCTGAAGGAAGTTTTCTCGGAGGCTCAGATAGCGATTGTAACCAGAATAAGTCTGCGGGATGTCAGCCTCCGGCTCGAGGAGTGCCATTCTGAGATAGTCCGGACTGCGGCGTAATCCGATGTCCGTCAGATCTGGGCCGATCGCCTTTCCGATCCCGTCAATCGTGTGACATTGCACGCAGCCGCCGCGCCCCTGATACAGCTTTCTGCCACTGGAGATGTCGCCCGGAATTTTCTCCACGGGACGTGTACCCAGATGGCGCACCCAATCCGCAACCCGTGCAATTTTTTCCGAGGAGAGTTCGCTGCGCGGCATGCCACTGCCTGAAATGCCGCCGCGGATGATCCGTCGAAGTTGCTCGTCGGTGCCCGCCCGTGGTAAAGACGGAAGCGCCAGCGTCGGCCCTTTGCCTCCTTCGCCTCCCGGTCCATGACACGCTGAGCAGTGGGCGAGGTAGAGCGTTTGTCCTTCCTGCAAGGAAGCAGAAAGGGCGGCGGCACCCGATTGCTCCCGCTCGTCCGATGACTTTCCATGGCACACCGCCACGCCACTCTGCAGGAGGACGATCAGCATCAGAGGAATCCGACTGCGGACGCATAGAGTCGATGCAGCTATTCGGCAGTGAGAATTGCAGCGCATCTTGATGGCCATTCCTAAGTCGACGGAATCAGCGCCGAGCGGTCGCTCAAGAGCGATGCCGACGCCTGATCGAGGTACAGTGTGACATGCGGATGGCGGCGGATCAGCGAGCCGGGACACGAAGGGGCGATCGGACCTTCGAGTGCGTCCTTCACCGCCTTGGCTTTGCGAAGATCAGGCACACAGCTCACCCACGACCTCGATCTGAGAAGCCCGGAACACGTTACCGTCAGCGCCTCCCTGGGCACGGCGTCCAAGGAAGGAAAGTGCCCTTCACCCACCTGCTGGCGTCGGCAGGGTTCGTCAAGGGTCACGCGCTTGACAGCGAGCGGGTCATTGAAATCCGCAACAGGAGGATCATTGAAGGCGATGTGCCCGTTCTCACCGATGCCCACAAACGCAAGGTCAACCGGTTCGGAGAAAAGTTTCGCACCATAGGCAGCAGCAGCGGAATCGACATCCGAAGCATCGCCCGGGAGGTAACTCATCGAGCCAGGACGGACCCGTTTCTCGAATCGATTACGAATCCAACGACGGAAACTGGCGGGATGCTGGTCGGAGAGGCCGACGTACTCGTCGAGGTGGAAGCCCTCGACGCGAGACCAGTCCACTTCGTTGTGACCAACGAGCGCATCCATCATCCCAATCTGAGAGTTGCCGGTGGCAATCAGGATGCGCGCCTTGCCGCGAGCAGCAATGGCGTCGGTGATCAAACGAGCGGCCTGCTGCGCGGCACGAATGCCGAGCAGGCGATTGTCGTCAAACACCCGGATTTCGAGGGAGGAAGGCAATTTCATGGGCATTGGCATCAAGAAGCCGAAGGCAGCCTATAGCCAGGCAGCATTTTGCGCGTATGATTCAGCATGGCCGCGAACATGGACCAGGCCTGATCGGTTGTGAGTGAAACCAATGGATCCGCAAGGATCGCCTGAAATGCGAGATCAACATCGCGGGTGAGCGCTGCACGCAGGACGAGTGCCTGGACATCTGCTGCCCGGCGAACCAGCGCGCATGCCGCGGGCGGGAGCGCTTTCGCCACTATTGGCGAGAGCGAGTTCTGATCGAAACGCGCATTGGTTTCCACCACGTGTCCCAAGGGCAGGTCGGGAGTCTGTCCTCGGTTGGGCAGATTGATATTGGTAATCAGAGGGCCGTGCCCCACGAGCGATTCGATGATGCGGGCTACATCCTCACCGGTTGGGCGCAGGGGTTGGCGGGCATAATGCTTCGGGTCGTGATCCACCAAATTGGCACGTCTGAGGCGCCATGAATAGGGAGTTATTGTCGTGCCCCATCGGTGCAACTCCGCCTCGCTTCGGACATACCAAGGTACAAATTCTACCAAGTGGCGATCTCCCGCAAATCCAAGCGCATCAAATCGCCGAAGGAAATCATAGCCGACCATGCCTGATGGCTCGAACCACCTCTCCAATCGTTTTCGTCGCCGCGCATCCCGGGCGCGAGAGCGAAAAAACTCTGGGGCCGCAATTTCCCGGCGAAGTCGAGCGATGAGATCATGCCCCTTCCAACGCACTTCGGTCACCCACGTGAAGTGATTCAGGCCCGTCAGATCGATCGCGATCTCTTGCCGCGGCGGTTCAGGAACTCCAAACCAGTCCGCCACCAAGGAGGCGATGCGATGCTGGGAGGCAAAGACCTCGTGGCAGCATCCGAAAGCCTTGATCTGCGGAAACAGGGCATGGAGCCCACCCGTGCAGATCGTCATGGGGTTGCTGTAGTTGAAGACCCAGGCTTTGGGACAGTGCTTTTCGATGCTTCGGACAAATCCCTCGTAAAGCGGAAGAGTCCTGAGCGCACGCATCGTGCCCGCGGGACCCGCTGTATCCCCGCAGGGCTGGAGGATGCCGTACCGCGACGGGATGACCACGTCCGCGTACCGCATTTCCATCTCTCCGGGCTCGATCGAGATCATGACAAAGTCCGCCCCCTTCAATGCGTCGTCGAGACGCGAAACCGCACGGACCTTGAATCGTGTCCTTGCCTCGGGTCGCGCAAAAATTGCCGCAGCCACCTGTACATTGCGGTGGGTTGCGTCCAGATTGACGTCATAGAGGTCAAGCCGGCCCGCGAGGCGCGGCGCAAGCGCGAGCTCATTGATCAGCACACGGGCCCAGTAGCGGCTCCCGCCGCCGATACAGGCAATCTTGATTTCAGTTGGTTTCATTGACGAGGGAACGGGCGTGCAAACGTTCGCGCACAATCCGGGAGATGCCGGCCTGGCACCTATCGATTTGTTGTTCGAGGTTGCAGCGCCCGCGAAGTTTTCTTCATAAAACAGTTAACTGTGGCAAACCCCTCCATCCGGTCCCTGGCCAAGCAAGTCGGTGTATCCATTGCAACCGTGTCGCTTGCCCTGCGCGACAGTCCGCGCGTACTGCCTCAGACCAAGGAGCGTGTGCGGCGCGCTGCCGCTGCCGCGGCCTACCGGCCCAATCCGCTGGTGCGCTCGGTCATGTCCTCACTGCGCCGCTCCACCCACGAATCGTTTCACGGCGCACTGCTCGCGATTGAATACAGTCGGCAGGAAAGGCCCGTTCTCAATCCCTATCATCGACAGGTCTACCAAGGCGCCCAACGCCGGGCAGCAGAGCTCGGCTACAGCCTTGAATTGTGCTGGGTTGGACCCAAGGTATTGTCACTCTCACGATTCAACTCCATCGTGGCGACGCGACGCGTGCAAGGGGTGATCATCATGCCGTTCGCGGAAACTGTCGATTTTTCCTCCGTCAAATGGGAAGCCCTTTCGGCAGCGAGCATCGACTTCTGCGTGAGCGCTCCGACACTCCATACCGTCCTGCCCGACCACCAGCTTTCGATGCTCGCTGCAATGAAGCGTTTGGATGACCTCGGCTACAAGCGGCCCGGGCTTTGTCTTGAGCGCTGGCGCGATGCCCGGATCAAACACCGGTGGTCGGCCGGGTTCACCAGCTTTTTCCGGGAGCACAATACCGAGCCCATCCTGCCCCTGCTCATCGACGAAACAATCGATCGGGAGCAATTTCTGGCGTGGTTCAAACGTCACCGCCCCGACGTGATTGTCGGTCACCTGCAGGAGAATGTAATCACGTGGCTGCGCGGCAAGGGATTGAGCGTGCCGCGTGACGTCGGGTTTTTTCAACTCAATTGGCACGAACGCAGCGGACCCTGCGCCGGGCTTGATCCGCGACCGGCCCTGCTTGGCAGCACGGCGGTGGATACGTCAGTCGCACAGCTTCATCGCAACGAACGTGGCATCCCCGTTAATCCGAGCCTGATTAGCCTGCCGCTGGAGTGGATCGACGGCCCGACCGTGCGGACCAAATGACGCCAACGACAGCCCTGGCGCCGATTCATGCCTCCGCCCAGCGGACTAAGGCCCAGAAGAGTAGGATCAGGAACCCTGAGAATGCACAACAGGCAAGGAAACCCAGTGCATCCACCCGGTTCCAACGAGTCTGCTCCCAGGACGAATTGGGGAAGAGCTTCGTGTGATCGAAACGATGGGGATTGCGCCGCGTAGCCTCAACTGCTGCCTCCTCAAGTTCCTGTGTTGCCCCGACGGGAGTCTTCATGCGCCCAAAAAACTGATCCACTCTATCACGTTCTGGCGCCCGCGTGAACAGGCTGCAAGATAGCAGGAGGACAAACGGCAGCACCGCATCGAAGATGAAACGGCCGGCGAACCGTCCACTCGCGCTCAGTTTCTCAATGGGCATTCCCACCGCCTTTAGGACCAGAAGTTCAAGATGCAGCCTTCCGCGGCCCTCGAGACTGCTCGATGGATCGTCGGGGTCTGCGCGCACCACGTTCTCAAAATACACTGGATGCACCTGAAGGGCCGCATCCACCGATCGGGTGACCAAGGTGGCGTGGGTTCGAAGGGAGGGAATCCGGGCGAGCAGGTGCGGCCCTAGAATATTAACCACGATGCAGACTAACAGGGTGATCCAGATTGCCGGTACCGTGAGGCGACGCCAGAAGAACATCAGCAGGACGGTTGCACCGAACGGCACGCTCACTGTCTGGACGAGTTGCAACGCGGAGAAGACATTGTCCATCGTGAGCGACGCCACAAAGCCGATCGCCAGAACGGCGACAACCGCGCAACGACCGGCGAACACAGATTCCCGTTCACTCAAGCCAGGCCTAAGCGGCCGGTAGAAGTTCCTTACGAACAAAGCCGAGATCGACAGTGTTTGGACTGCAATGGTGTCCATGTTGTTGGCGACGAGCCCCACAAGCATCAGACCCAGGAGCCCCGGACCAAGCAGTTCCCGCGACATCACTCCCCAAGCGGTATCAGGATCCGCCAACGCCGCGGGACCGACATAAAGAGCAGCAGCGATGAGCCCGCAGAACGCCCAGAGGATTGTCATCAGCCGCTTGGCATACGTGCCTGTGACCGCTCCAAAGCGCGCGGCGAATTCATTTCGCGCCGATCCGCCAAGCGCCATGTTCTCAATGATTCCGTTGATCTGGACGATCGCCACAAGGAATATGGAAAAGAGCACGGGTCCCGTAACCCGCATGGCACCTGAATTTCTGCCAAGAAGTTCAAACATGGCGTCGGGAAGCTTTTCACCCAATTGCCCCCACCCGCCGATTGCGCTTATGCCGAGGGGAATCAGCATGGCGGAGAAAGCCACTGTCAGCACGCTCTGAAGGACCTCATTCAATGCAGCCGCGGTCATGCCGCCCAGCACCACATACAGACCGATGATTGCCGTGTAGCCGAGGTAGAACCAGAATGGATTGAGCGCGCTCACCTGGCTCGCGAGTTCTCCGCGCATCTCGCGTTCCCTCAACATTGCCAACTGTGCCCGCTCTTCCTCCGTCAAAGGCGAGAGTCCTTCCGCCTTCTCTAGGCGGTGAAGTTCGCGATACCCTTCCATTGAGGCACGTTCATCGGGAGTCCAGGCAGCTTCACTTTTCACCACGAGAGTCGAGCTGATCTTGTAGGTCACCAGATTGCCGAAGCCGATCACCACAAAGATCGCAGCGATGCCATGAAACAACGCGTAAAAGGAAGCGAGACGCCTGCTGCCCATGCGGTCTACAAAGAGGTCCGCCATCGTGACCAGACGCGCCCGGCGAAACCACATGTTCATGAACCAGAAATAGGGATTCAGGAAAACTAGCTGAAATCCAAGCCACGCGCCCGACACGCCCTGTCGATATACGAGACTTGCGACGCTGATCGCAGTATTGGCATCGGTGGAATTTCCGAAGTTGAGAAAGAACTGGTACATCCGGCCGAGCTTCCGTCCCGCCAGAAAAAAGTTCTCATCGGAATGGGTTGACCTCGATGCGCGCCGAGCGAGCACGATCACTGTGACGAGGTAGATTGCAATGACAGTGAGGTCGAGAACGTGAAGTCCGGCCATTTTCAAGAGGTGATGTCAGGGGAACGGGAGGGACGAGACAAATGTATTGGTGATGCTGTCCGCTCGAGCACAATTCCACCGGCGTTTAACGGTTATATGGAGATGGCAATCGCGAAGCTCAAAGGAAGCTGCATGGTTGCGCCGCATGATACCCCGCACGCAGTTTCCCCGCATGCTCGCGATGCTCTGCGTCAGCACGCTGATCCTGCTCAGCAATCTGTTGCGAGCAGAGGTGAGTCTCATCTCGCCAAAGGAGGGAGGAACGCCGCGGGACAAAGCTCGAATAGAACAGATGGGGGCAACGGAGTTCAGGGTGAGCTCATCGGTCGAAGAAGGGCGCAGTCCCTTGCGCCACGCCGTTTCCCGCGTGGATCTGCTTTGCGTGAACACCGGGACTCAACCGGTAAAGGTCACCATTCATGCAGACCTCTCCGGAAGCAACACGCGAACCAGTTATGACGATGCTCCACACGCGGGAATGCCCTTGCGCGACTTTGCATTCATTCAGGTCCCACGTGGTAGGTGGACGCAGATCAAGGGAACAACCCATCGCTGGGTGTCGACCCTGAGCTTTCAGGCGCCGCCGGGAGAGACCAAATTCGGCCTCAGCCCGTGGTATACCTACACCGACCTCGAGCAATTCATTGCCTCCCTTCCCGAGCATCCGCACCTGAAAAGGGAAGTGCTGGGCAAGAGCGATAGAGGCCGCAACCACTGGGAGCTGACCATCACGGATCCATCCGTGGCGCGCGGCGAGAAACGCGTGATCTTCTGGCACGCCCGTGAACACGCCTACGAAACATTTTCGTCATTCGCGATGGAGTCGCTGATTCCCTTTCTGCTCTCGGACGCTTCGGCGGACTACCGGCGCCGTAATGTGTTCGTGCTGCATCCAATGACGAATGTCGATGGTGTCGCATCGGGATTTGAATACCGCGGGGGATACGACTTCCCCGAACCGCGCGGCACGGCCACCGGGCGCATGACATTCGATACCATGGACCGGCTGAAGCCCGACTTCAGCGTCGCCTGGCACAATTGGGTGGCCCCGCGGGATCGCGACGACCTGTCCTTTACCGACAGCGAAGGCGGAAAGCCCAGCGCAAGGGCATGGTACCTGTTCACGCAGCGATTTCCCTCGCCACGGGCACAGGATCATCGCTGGCGAAACGAAACCAATGCCTTGAGTTTCAACTGGGGACCACGACGTCCCTACAATCTGGGAAACGTTCACCAATACGCGATGGCGCGTCATGGAACCGCCCTGTGGGGCTGGGAAATGCCATGGTGGAATCGCACGGTCGAGGACGCCCACGCCATGGGCATCGCATTCGCACGCGCCTTCATTGCAACCCTTGATGATCTGAAGGCGGACAGAAAGCTGCCGCTTGGAGAAGCCGCTCCGTTCGATACTGCGAAATGGGAATCCCATGAGTTCTCGCTGAAGGGACGAGCAAACGTCACGGATCCGTTCTGCAATGCCGCACTTGTTGGTGAATTCAAATCTCCCTCGGGCAGAACCATCGTGCTCGACGGATTCCACGACGGTGGCGAGTCATGGAAACTTCGCTTTGCTCCGGACGAAGAAGGCGAGTGGACCTACCTCCTACGCGGGGAAGGCGTTTCCATATTCCAGCGGGGCAGCTTTCGCTGCACCCCACCAATCAACCGGGGGCCGATTCGAATACATCAGGAAAACCCCTACGCGTTCACCCATGCGGATGGTTCACCTTTCTTCCCGATGGGTGACACCTGCTACGGCCTCTATGACGATGGCCCCGTCACGCCTGAATTGCGCACTGCCTACCTCAAGCTGAGACGCTCCCAGAAATTCAATTTTGTCCGCATGCAGATTCGCCAGAGCCGTGATCATGCGGACAAGGATCCTGCGTTCTGGCCATGGGGGGGCACTCCGAAAGATCCGGACCTGACGCGAATCAATCCTGCCTTCTTTAAGGGACTGGATGAGGTCGTGCTTTCGCTGCGAAAGGCCGGAATGAACGCGGAACTCATCCTTCTCAACTATTACCGCTTTCCAATGAATGACCCGAAGGTTTGGACCGTCGCACATGAGCGCCGCTGGCTGCGCTATGTCGTGGCAAGGTACGGTGCATTCGATAACATATTCCTATGGACCATCTCGAACGAGTACGAGACGCATCCAGACGGTAAGTACCGACTTGACTATCCCGCCGATGTTGACTGGGCCCGGGAAACGGCTGCATACCTCAAGAAAATCGATGTGCACGGACACCTGCTGACGGTACACCCGGTCATATCGTCGAGTACACAAGGCTCGGGTCCGCAGTCGCCCTACGAAGCGCCATGGAGAATCGGCGAATTCTTTGGTGAAGAGCCTGCGATCGACGTATTGTCGCAACAAACCTCGCTGGCTGACTCCGGCCTCACTTGGGATGAGATCGGAAATTTCTGGAACGGCGACGACCGCGCGGTCGCCGCGAGCGTGGCAGCGGATCGCCGCTATCAAAAGCCCGTGCTGAATACCGAGAACGGCTATGAGTATCTCAAGGGTTATCCCAACGAGCGGCGCCAGGTCCATCACACCGACAAGGTGCGCCGCACATCCTGGCAGATCGTTTTCTCGGGTGGCAACTTTGCCGCGGGTTTTGTGGGCACGCTGGCACACAGTGACAACTTCAACGTCATTGATGCGCCGAACCGGTACAGCTTCCGAGTGGCCGATCAGGGTGCGGGTGAGCAATTGGCCATCCTCTATGCTTTCATGACCGGACAGCCCTTCTGGAAACTGAAACCCGTCACAGGATTTGCTGGAAATGCGCTCGGGCTATCCGACGGAGCCGGGCTATCGCTCTTTTACCTGCCTCACGGTGGTTCCTTCACGCTCAAGGCTCCGATCGTCGCCCGCAATGCACAGATGCGTTGGTTCGATCCCCGCACGGGTGAAATGACGCCACCGCTCAGCATGGACGCAGCATCACAAACCGTCGAAGCGCCAAGTGATGACGACTGGATTCTCGAAGTTGCATCACCCGTAGATCCCTGAACGCCATCCGGCGTCCTTCCCTTTCCCCCAATCGACCAAAACGACACATGAACATCATCAATCGTTACATCGGCTCCTCAGCTCCGAGGACTCATCACGCCGCCTTGTCACGCCGGGCATTCAAAATGCTCTTGGCCATTCTCATTGTTGGAAATGCCCACGCCCAAAACGTCTTGTCAGAGCCCACGGACAAGGACCGCTCTGGAGAAACACCGATTGAGCTGAGCCCGTTTCGCGTCGATGTCGACAAGGACGTCGGCTACCTGGCCGGGAACACGCTTGCGGGTAGCCGCCTCAATACACCGCTGAGGGACACCGCGGCATCGCTCTCGGTGCTGACCGCGGAATTTCTGAAAGACATAGCTGCCACCAATCTCACCGAGGCATTGGAATGGACGACCAATTCCCAGTTCAATCGAGGTGAAGGTGGCAACGACAATACGGTATTCGCCAATTTTGACCAGTTTCGCGTGCGCGGCCTACCGGCGACGGTCACGAGAAACTACTTCGCATGGCGCCTGCCGGTCGATACCTACAATATCGATCGTGTGGAGGAAGCGCGGGGTCCCAATTCCATTCTTTTCGGCATCGGATCAGCGGGTGGCGTCGTCAACTCTACAACCAAGCAACCGCTCTCAGGGCGAAGTTTCCGCTCGGCCGTGGGAACCGTCGGTTCCTATGGCAGCTACCGCGGTTCGTTCGACATCAACCAATCCGTGATGCGGGGCAAGCTGGCCGTCCGCGTCAATGCGGTGTATGACCATGGTGAATCCGATCGTCTCTTTGCCTACTCGAACCAGCGCCGCATCCATGTGGGTGCAGCGTACCAGGTGACTCCAAAAATCCGGGTCCGCACCGAATATGAGACCGGCGATATTCATCAGAACATTGCCGCTCCGAACACGGAATATGACGGCATGCTGCGCTGGCGTGCAAAAGGCAGCCCCACCTTTGCGACACCCGTACCGAGCAACAGCGACCTCGGAATCAACCGCTACGGCTCCGGTGCACGTATCACCCTTATCGAAGGAGGCGGCTTCATGAATCTCGCAAGCCGCAACTTCACGACGAATACCAACGACATATTGACCGACGAAACGATTGCATCCCGGACAATCAACACGGGCGGCCCGAGCCAGCTTCGCGATGCAAATTTCAACGCGTTTTCGGCATTCGTTGACCACGAGATCACCAAAAACATCTATCTGGAACTGGCCTACAATCATCAGGACAACAAGTCCAAAGCATACCAGATTCCAGGTTCCAACCGGGCATTGATGGCCGATCCAAACCAGTTCCTGCCCACGGGTGCTCCTAATCCGAATGTCGGTCGGCTTTTCCACGAAGGGAACTGGATCCGCTACTATTCCGATCAACGCTCCGACAATGCGCGTGCAAGTATTTCATCCACATTCGACCTTGGCAAATGGGGTAACTAGAGCCTGTCCCAAGTTCGCAACATGTTAGTGGGCAACATAAAGCACGATTGAGAATGTGGCTAAAACAGCGGAAAATTGGCGGTTCTTTGAAAATAGGAGGCTTATAACCCAAGTACCCGACTATGGATGAGCTTCGGA
>CAUJJL010000168.1 GCA_963205455.1 Verrucomicrobiota bacterium | reverse complement strand
CTGCGGTTGCACTGACAGGTGCCTTGGCGATGGGGGTCCTCGCTTGGTCGAGAAACGAGCCTGTGAGCGCCTTGTGGATGGTGGTTGCGTCGGTGTGCGTCTTTGCAATCGCGTACCGGTTTCACTCCGCGTGGTTGATGGCGAAGGTGTTGACCTTGGACGACCAGAGACTGACGCCTGCGGTGGTGAAGGATGATGGGAAGGACTTCGTAAAGACGAACAAGTGGGTGGTGTTTGGACATCACTTTGCGGCGATCGCCGGTCCCGGGCCCCTGGTCGGGCCGGTACTGGCGGCACAATTTGGATTCATGCCCGGCCTGTTGTGGATCCTGATCGGAGCCACGCTCGGCGGGGCGGTGCACGATTCGATCATCCTCTTCTGCTCTACGCGCCGTGGGGGAAAGTCGCTGGGTCAGATGGTGAAGGACGAGGTTGGCCCTTTTGCAGGGCTGCTGGCGTTGATCAGTATCGTGGCCATCATGATCATCATTCTGGCAGTCCTCGGACTGGTGGTTGTGAGGGCGTTGGCGGAGAGTCCGTGGGGACTCTTCACGATTGTTGCGACCATTCCCATTGCGCTCGTGATGGGAGTCAGCCTCCGCTACGGGAAATTGAGCGTGGGCCTTGTGAGCATTATGGGGATCATCGGTCTGCTGCTGGCGGTGGTGGGAGGGCAGTGGATTCACGGCACCGCGCTCGAGCGGATCCTCACCGTTGAGAAGGACACGCTAGCCATCTGGATCATGGTCTACGGATTCCTCGCGAGCGTGCTGCCGGTCTGGCTGTTGCTGGCACCCCGGGACTATTTGAGCACCTTCATGAAAATCGGCGCGGTGGCGCTGCTCGGAATCGCCATCATCATTGTTGCGCCGATGCTCAAGATGCCGGCGTTTACTCAGTTCGTGGACGGCACGGGACCGGTCTTTGCCGGCAAGGTGTTTCCCTTCTGTTTTATTACGATTGCTTGCGCGGCGGTGTCAGGGTTTCACTCCATCATCGCCTCGGGCACGACACCCAAGCTGATTTCGAGTGAACGCGACATACGCATCGTGGGCTATGGGGCGATGGTGACCGAAATGCTCGTGGGCGTGATCGCGTTGATCGCAGCCAGCGTGATGGAGCCCGGCGAGTATTTTGCGATCAACATGGTTGGCGAGCCGGCCGCTGTGACCGCGAAAGTCACCGAGCTCGGTTTCCCGGTGAGTGTTGCCCAGATGGAAGCGCTCGCGGCAGATGTTGGAGAGAAGACCATGGTGGGTCGAGCGGGGGGGGCGCCGACGTTTGCCGTGGGAATGGCACACATGTTTGCCGGCGTGGTCGGCAGCAAGGAGGCCTTGGCGCTTTGGTATCATTTCGCCATCATGTTTGAGGCGCTCTTCATCCTTACGACGATTGACGCAGGGACGAGGGTGGGGCGGTTTCTCGTCCAGGACCTGCTCGGCTACGTCTGGAAGCCGCTGGCCCACACGCACTCGACTGTGGGCAACTGGCTCGCGAGCGGTGGATTTGTCCTTTGCTGGGGATGGTTCCTTTACCAGGGGACAATCGATCCGCAGGGTGGCATCAACTCCCTGTGGCCCATTTTCGGCGTCGCCAACCAGCTCCTGGCGGTGATCGCCCTCTCGCTTGGAACTACCGTCCTGATCAAGATGGGCAGGCAGCGGTACATTTGGGTTTCGCTGCTTCCTTTGGGGTGGCTGCTGTCCGTCACCATGACGGCCGGGTGGCAGAAGATTTTTGCTTCGGACCCCCGGCTTGGATTCCTGAGTGCGGCTGAAAAGCTGCGTGCACAACTGGCTCACGGAGGTGCGCCGGAGGCCATTGCGGTTTGGAAGAATCAACTGATGAACCAGTATATCAATGTTGCGGTGACGGGAGTGTTTCTCGTGCTCGTCCTTTTGGTTGTGATAACCTGTGCGCGGCAGTGGCTTCTCCTCCTGAGTGGTCGCAGGCAATCGGTTCTGCACGAAGAGCCGTATACCGCGCAGGTGCCTGCCAGGGCCTGAGGCAGGTTTGTCCTTGATCTGAGAATTGAGAATTCCCCCTTTCATGCACACTCCTCATTCCATCCGATTCGTGAACTTCAAGCTGCTCTGCGGCCTGCTCGCGGTGCTCGCATGCGTGCCCGTGTCTTTGGCTTCGGCTCACAACACATTGTCCCCGGCAGAAAAGAAAGCCGGGTGGCAATTGCTATTTGATGGAGTTTCACTCACCGGCTGGAAGGCGTCGGAGGAGAGCCCTTCGACCTTTTCCGTCAAGGACGGCGAACTGGTTGTTTTTGGCCCCCGATCCCACCTTTTCTATGACGGTCCGGTACAGAAGCACGATTTTCGCAATTTTGAACTGACGCTTGATGTGAAGACTTTTCCGAAAGCCAATTCCGGCGTCTACTTTCACACGCAGTGGCAGGCCAAGGGCTGGCCGACGAAGGGCTATGAAATCCAGGTGAACAATTCGCACAAGGATCCGAAGCGCACGGCCGGGATTTATGCGATCCAGGACAATTATGCGGCGCCTGCCAAGGATGGCGAGTGGTTCACCTTGCGGATCAAGGTTCAGGGTAAACGCATTGAAACGTTCGTGAATGATCGTCCCATCTCCGCGTACACCGAAGAAGATCGCCCGGAGCGCCCTGCCGCCATGGCGGGCAGGTTGATTGATCACGGCACATTTGCGATTCAGGGTCACGATCCCGAAAGCCGTGTCATTTACCGCAATATCAAGGTGCGGCCACTGCCCTGACGGGCGATGCGGTTCCCAGTAAACGGATTTGGCGGAACCCAGGGCCGTGAATGCGTTCACAGGGCCAACGCAGCGGCAAGGCGGCAAGCCATTGATTTTCAAGATTGCAATCGCTTGCAAGGTTCTGCCGTCTGCCCGTTCCTACTGTCTCCCGCCGATGGTTGATGCCTTCATCAGAGTCCATGTTCCCCCCTATGTGATACGGGGCGTGCTGTGCCTACTGATATTTTTTAAGGCGACTGCACAGGAGCCGTCACAACCAGTACCCGGCTCGATTCCTCTTGCGGAGAAGGTGTTTCCCCAACTTGCACCGCTCCTGCAGAGGGCGATCGAACAGTCGCCTCGGGGGATGGCTGCAAATCTCGAATTTCTGATCGCGCGCGAAAACGTGCAGATGGCCCGGGCCCGTACGCTTCCCCAGGCGGGTGGCTACCTGACCTACAGCTATGCCCGCGACCGCCGGGTGGACAGGCCGGATGCACTTCTGGCAGACAAGCTGGCCTACAATTTCTCGGTGACGCAGCCCATCTACCATTGGGGAGCATTGAAGGCGGGCACGCAGCTCAGCGAGATGGCAGCCCGGGCATCCGAGAACAATTTCGCGGAGGTGTGCCGCCTGCTGGTGTTGGAGATCAGGGCCTCCTACCTGAGGCTTATTGTGCTCAAGGCGTCGAAGGAACGGGCAGCTTATGCGTTCAGACTTGCCGAAGAGGAGGAAAGGCGTGTGCAGGAACAGATCAAGGCTGGTTCCCTTCCACCGGCCACCATTCTCGAGGCCGGGAACAAGGTGAAGCAGGCGCGGCTTGATCTGGACAGGGCCGAGGAAGACTTCCGGTTCGCGAAGATTTCCGTTGAGCGGCTTGCGGGGAGTGACGCGCTCCCAGACGAATCAATCCCGTCACTCATTCCGCGGGTCGATTACTCTGAGGAGCGTATCCAATCGCTCGCAGGGATCTTCAGATCCGATCCTGAGAAAGGCAATTTCCGCCTCGCGTCGGCGCAACTTCGGCTGGATCAGGAGAAGCTCAATTACCAGATCATCGACAAGAACCTGCGTCCGAAGTTCAACGCGGTGACGGGAGTGATGCAGGATGAGGTGAGCTATACGGGAAGCCCCGCTGATCGTGCCCGCACCCAGTCCCTCTACGGCGGGCTCAATATCACCTGGAACATCTTTGACGGTTTCTCCACTCCGGCCCAGCGCAGGGCATCACGCCTGCGGCAGCGGCAGCTTGAGGAGGAGCGGGACGACCGACGCAGGGAAATTTCTGAGGCAGTGCAGTCGCAGATCCGGCAGATCGACTTCTCGTCGAGAAGCATGGCTTTGAGCGAATCCAATCTCGATCAGTACAATCTCTTTGTCAGGAAGAAGTCAGACGACATCGCCTTCGGTGCATCGGCACCGTCGGAACTCGACGGGATCACGATTGCGCGCGATGCGGTCTTGATCCAGGCGATGATTCAACGTTCCGATTTGATGGTCCGCATGGCTGAATTTCTTTCAACGATCGGGCGCGACCCGGCACTGGCATCGGTTTCGCCCCCTCCACCATGAGCCAACGCAAAGGCCTCTTCACATTCATCAAGATTCTGGCACCGGTTGTTATCCTGGCTGGCCTCGGATACTGGCTGTGGCTGCGGGCACGCCCGATTGTCATCGTAGCCCCGGTTATTCGGTCGGTGGCCGCGAATGCCGTTCCGGGGAGCGTGACCGTGAGCGCGGAGCGGGTGATTGTGGTGCGTTCGGCTGTCGGAGGGCTGGTGGAGAAGGGTGATCTGAAGATCGGGCAACGGGTCAGCAAGGGGGACTTCCTGATCAAGCTTGAAACGCGGGATCTCGAGCTGGACATCAGCGCGAATGAAAACGCGTTGAGGACCGCAAAGGAGCGGCGGGCGGTGGGGTCGCTCATCGAGCTGGAACTTGAGAATGCCCGCGTTGATCTGAGCAACGCTGAGAGGGCGAGCAAGGACGGCACGATCTCCAGGCAGGCGCTCGAGCGCGCGGCAGGAAATGTACGCGGCATTGAACGCCGCCTCGCCATTGAAAAGGTGGAGACCGAGTCCGCAATCGCGGCGCTGGAGAACACCCTGGAGCTTCGCAAGCTTCGGCTGGAGCGGATGACGGTGAAATCGCCCGCGGATGGCCAGATATCCGAGGTTATGGCATTTCCCGGCGATATCATCAGCGGCGAGTCGGTTGTCGCGACCTTGATCTCCAACGCGCGCACGGTTGAGGCGAGGATCAGCGAAGAGAATTTTTCAGGGATCAAGGAGGGCGACAAGGCAACGATCCGATTTCTGGGATATGGCCAGCAGCTATTTCAGGGGCATGTGGTGAAGGTGCTGCCTACCGCGGATCCCGCCACCCAGCGCTACGTCGTGCATCTTGCGGTTGAGATCGACCAGGAAAAACTGGTGCCCGGGCTGACCGGTGATGTGAGCATTGTGATAGACTCCCATTCGAATGCGCTGGTGATTCCGCGACGCGCGCTTTTTGACGGAAAGGTTTTTGTGGTCGATGGAGGTACGGTTGAACTGCGCCCTGTGCAGGCAGGATTCACCGATCTGAACCAGGTGGAAATCGCGTCAGGATTGAAGGAGGGTGAACTCGTGCTGGTTGAACAGCTCGACACCGTGCGGGCGGGCGACAAGGTGCGCGTCCAGGTTGAGCCGGTGCACCTGCAGCGACACTGATACCCGGAAACAGAGGATCCTGGATCACGCTCACCCTGGCATGTCGACGACGTTTCGCATTGCGCTGAGATTCCTGACCGCTCGCCGTCGTGCGATGCTCATGAGCCTTGCGTGCATTGTTCTCGGGGTGGGGCTATTCATTGTCACGCAGTC
>CAUJJL010000167.1 GCA_963205455.1 Verrucomicrobiota bacterium | reverse complement strand
GCAGAAAATGGCCGCAATGCGGTCCTCTTCGGAGAAATGCAGCGCTTTTGACACGGCGTTGACGAGGCTCATGACCAGGAAAAACAATGCACAGGATCCCACCGCGATGCCGAGAATCATCAGCCACCCCTGTTTCGCCCATACACCCTGCTTCACGGAGTCGCAGAAAGAGGTGTAGACGAGGAGCAGAATCGTAAAACGATCTACGAGGCTGATGTGCTTTCTGTGTCGCCCGGCAAATGCACCAAGGACGGGCCGCAGGGCCTGTCCCAGCACAAGCGGCAGCAGAAGCCAGATTGTCAGGTCAAAGATTACCTGCCCCAGGGGAAGCCGCTGCCCTCCCGTGGACATCAGAAGGCCTATCCAAAGGGGAGTGAGGAATATCCCGATAAGGCTGGAGAGTGTGGCATTGAAGACGGCGCCGGCCACATTTCCCCGCGCAATCGCGGTCATGGCGACTGAGGACGAAACGGTCGAGGGCAGGGCGCAGAGAAAGAACACTCCTGTTCTCAATGCCGGTGAAAGCGTGTCGCCCGCCACCCAGAGCGTCGCGAGTCCTATGAGCGGAAACACCAGAAACGTGGTCACCTGCACGACGATGTGGAGCTTCCAGCGGAGCGTGCCCGCCTTCAGCGCGGAGAAGGAGAGCGTGAGTCCGTGAAGAAAAAAGATCAGGGAAATACCGGCCTTTGTAAGGATTTCCGGATACAGCCATCCGCCGCGGGCTCCGGGATCGGGGAAGAACCACGCAATCACCACGGCGACAGCCATGCCGCCGAGAAACCAGTCGACCTTTAGTCTCATGGATCGAGCATGCGAAGCGACCGCGGGCTCATGCCGCTGGCGAGGCGTCCTTTCGGCGCCTGAGGATCCGGAATAATTCGGCTGAGCCTTCGATTTTCATCCATGCGAGCGTCGTGCCGTAGACTGCCACGCCGACGGAGATGACAAGGCCGAGTCGGAGGAGATCGTGGAGCGTGCGGGAGGACATGAGTGATTTGGAAAGGTGGTGAGCACCGAATACCGCGACACTCATCAGCGCGGTTGCTGCGAGGATTTTGAAAAGATCCGGCGCCAGGGGGGCGAAACGAAGTTCATGTCGACGCCGCGAGAGCTTCATTTGCAGGTAAACGGCCTGGAACACGACCGCGAGATTGCCGGCGAGGGCGAGTCCGACGGTCCCGAATCGTCGCATCAGGACCAGGCTGAGGACGAGGTTGATGACAAAACTGAAGAAAGCGGCATGGACCGGAGTGAGGGTGTCCTTTTGCGCGTAGAAGGCGCGCAGGAGAAGATTGACGAAGGAGAAGAAAGGAAGCCCGAGCGCGTAGACTGCGACAACCGGCATGGTGAGCGCGGTGTCGCTCGCGGAAAATTCCCCGCGTTCGAAGAGAATGCGCACGATCGGTGTCGCCAGGAGGGCCAGTCCTGCGGCTGCGGGAATGTTCATGATCAGGATGAGGCGCATGCCCTTGCCGTAGGCGGCGGCCATGTTGGCCCAGTCCCTTTGCGCGGCATATCGGGAGATCAGCGGAAAAATCACAGTGGTCACCGCGACAGCGAAGAGCCCGATCGGAAGCTCCATGAGCCGCGAGGCGAGGTTGAGAATGGTCGCAGACGCATCGTCCAGCGAAAGTCCGATGAAGCGCGAGACGGCCATGTTCACGAGGTAGATGGCCGAGCCGAAGATCGTGGGAGCCATCAGGCGGGATATCGCCAGCACTGAAGGGCTCACGTGCAGGTCGAAACGGGGTCGCCATCCCAGGCGCGTCAGCGCGATGGCGGGCACCAGCAATTGAAAGGTGCCGCCGACAAGCACGCCGGCGCAGAGCCAGCGCATTCGTCCGGAATCGCCGTCGCCCCACGCGAATGCCACCGCCCCGCCGAGGAGGGCGAGGATGGACAGGTTCAGCCAGATGGGCGAGAGGGCGGGTTCAAGAAACCGTTGCAGGGTCTGGAGGGCTGCGCCCAGCGCCGCGGCGAGACAGACGAGCACGAGGTAGGGGAAGAGCCAGATTGCGAGCTCGGCGGCCTGAAGCCAGCGTGCGACCGTCTCCGGCTGGGCCCCCCAGACGTGGCCCTGATGGGCCAGATAGGTCGCGGCGAGGAGTGCTCCGGTCGACAGGAGCACAATGCCTGAGGTGATGACCAGAAGCCAGGTGGCGACCTGGCTCAGCAACTGAAAGGCACCCGCTCGCTGTCCCTTGTTGAGCTCATCGTGCAGGGTTGGGACGAATGCCGCCGTCAGTGCGCCCTCGCCCAGGAGGCGGCGAAAGAGGTTGGGCAGCGTGAAGGCGGTCGTAAACGCGCTGGCGAGCGCGGAGGTCCCGAATACCGCGGCAATCAGCGAATCGCGCATCAGTCCCAGCACGCGTGAGACCAGGGTCAACGCGGAGACGAGACTGATGTTCTTTAGGTTCCTGGACAACAATCTGTTGTCGGAAGGCGGAGGGAGGCTGGCAATTCCGGAGTGAAAATTGCGCAAACCCATCCAGGCGGCTCAAGCGTTGACGCTTCCAACTTCGGTACGCAGCGTGAAACGTCGACATGCCGCTTCTTCCCACAGTGATTGATCGCATTCAGCGCCACCCCAAGCGCATTGCGTTTACCGAGGGCAACGACCCACGTGTGTTGCAAGCGGCTCGCCAGTGGGTGACCCGTCGGCTTGGCGCACCTGTCCTGCTCGGAGATCGAACCGCGATCAAGGATTCCGCGGCCCGACTTGACCTGAATCTGAAGGGGATGCGGATCATTGATCCTGAAAGAAGCGAGGATTTCGAGGCGTTTGCGTCGCAACTGGAGAGCCTTCGTCGGACGAAAGGCATGACCCTCGCGGAGGCCAGGTCGCTGATGCGGGACACGAGTTATTTCGCCACGATGATGCTCGTTGCCGGCCAGGTGGATGGGCTTGTGTCGGGTGCCACGGTGAGTGCATCGAGCGCGCTTCGCCCCATGTTCCAGATCATTCCCAAACTCGAGCATGTGCAGACTGCGTCGTCGCTCATGATCCTGGACTTTGAGGAAAAACAGGTGGGAAGTGACGGCACGCTTTTCCTCGCGGACTGCGGTGTGATCCCCGAACCGACGGCTGCGCAGCTTGCGGATATCGCCGTTTCCACGGCAATGATTGCGCGTCACCTCACGAACAGTCTTCCTCGCGTGGCCATGCTGAGTTGGGCATCCCATGGCACCTCTCAGCAGCCATCGGTTGTCAAGATGCGGGAGGCGACGGAGCTGGCCCGCGCCAAGGCCAGGACGGCATCACTTTCGATGGAGATTGACGGAGAATTGCAGGCGGACGCCGCGCTCGACGCGGCGGCCGCGGCTATGAAGGGAATCACGAGCCCCGTCGCCGGCCGGGCCAATGTCCTGATTTTCCCCGATCTGAATTCCGGGAATATCGCCTTCAAACTCGTGCAGAGTCTCGCGGGCGGAAATGCCTTCGGGCAGATCATCACGGGCCTGAGCCGACCGGCGGCGGAAATCAGCCGTGGCGCGAGTGCTCACGATGTCTTTGGCGCGGCCGCCATCGTCGGCTGCCAGGCGATCGATCGGCGACTTCTCTATGGCGACTCCTGAAACACGTCGCAGTTCCGAGGCTCCCGCACCCGCTGGGCAACCTGTGGTGTCGACGGCAGGCGGGATGCGCAATCCATTCACGGCTCCCGCGCTTCCCTTGCAGACGGCGCCGACCAATACCGTTACGAAGAGGCTGTTTGTCGCCGCGACACGGATGAATGACGGCAAGACAACGACCTGTCTGGGTCTGTATGCGGCGATGCAGGGGATTTACCCGCGCGTGGGGTTCATCAAACCAATCGGCCAGCGATTCGTCACGGTGAAGGGACACCAGATTGATGAAGATTCCGTCCTGCTCGACACGATCTATGACGTGCACGTGCCGATTGAGAGCATGAGTCCGGTTGCAGTGGACGGCACCTTTACCCGGCGCTTCCTGCGGGATCCGGAGCCCATGCTCGCGGAACTGCAGGATCGCATCTGTCGCGCGTTTGACCGCGTCTCGTGGGAGAAGGATTTTACGCTCATCGAAGGCACGGGGCATGCGGGAGTGGGCAGTGTCTTCGATTTGTCGAACGCCCGGGTGGCAAAGCTGCTTCATGCCAAGGCGCTGATGATCACCCCGGGTGGCATCGGTCGGCCGATCGATGAAATCGCGATCAACAAGGCCCTGTTTGACAGGGAAGGGGTGGAGGTTGTCGGCGTAATCCTCAACAAGGTGGAGGCGGACAAGATTTCGATTGTGGCAGAATATGCGGGGAAGGGGCTGGCGCGCTTTGGAGTGCCGTTGTTGGGGATAATCCCAAAGCAGAATCTCCTCACGTCGCCCAATCTCTCGCAGGTGGCAGAGGAAATTTCGGGACGATGGCTCAATGCTCCCGCGGCGAAGACGCTGCACCGGATTCAGAACGTGATTGTCGGCGCGGGCTCGGCCAAGGGGCTCATCGACAATCTTGCACCTGGTACGTTGGTCATCACACCGGGCGACCGCGACGACATCATCCTGGCCGCGCTCTTGAGCGGACGAATGGCGGGCAGGAGCGCGGTCGCAGGTCTGGTGCTCACGAACGACATCGCTCCCCATTCAACGTTGATGGAGCTGCTGAAACAGACGGATATCCCGGTGATCCTTGCGGCTGACGAGTGTTTCACGATCACGTCGAAGATCCATGGCATGACCGTGAAGACGCTGCCCGAGGACACTGACAAGTTTCCGGTGATCAAACAGATGGTTCTCGACCACGTGGACCTGAAACGCCTGCTCGCGAGCGTCTAGCCCATGGGTAGGTATCGGCCGGGGCGCTGGGCGCCGGTCCGCGCTGTCAGGGCAGGGTCAGGTGGAGTTCTTTTCCCTCGATTGAAACCGCAGAAAGCTTTTTCCAGGCATCGCTGATATCCTGGGGCAGCGGGTGGGATTGGGCCATGTATCGAAACGTGCGCTGCGCGAAACCAGGAAGACGATGGGTCGCAAGCGATCCCAAGTAGAGGACCTGTGGCTCAAACGTAAAGAGGTCGGACTGATGCACGAAGGTGCCCCGGGTCTGGATGATGACCGGGAACGCGATGCCGAGCAGATTCACCGTTGTGGGTGTCGCGATCTGAAGCAGGCCGTCAGCCACGCGGAAGTTGATCTGTCCAGGCACTATCAGGCCGGTGGACTCGGGCGACGCGGGTTTCATCGAATCGGAAGCCCATGCGTTGAGCTCCTGTTCGGTCACGAGAAAACTGCCCGACTGGCCTTCAAGAAGGATCTGGCGTTTGCGCATCCATGCGCGGGAGGCGGTGGACCCGGTCGCACCCGGATAGTAGAAAACGGAGCCTGGCGGGGCCGTTTCCGACAGTTCCTTTGCGACGACAACGGGCTTGAGGACCAGCCAGGCGAATGCGAGTACGACGCCTGCGAGCAGGCTTAGACTCACCCCAAGGATGATTTCCGTCCAGCCGGGGCCGTGGAGTGCACGCTGTTGTTTGCGGTCCATAATGAAATTATCCTGCTATAAAACTATCGTGAGGCGGGTTTGCGAGACTCTTCGACAAAGCGGAAGTAGGCGGCGTAGTATGCGAAACTTGCCGCAAGGCCGGTAAAGATGGTGAAGGTCATCAAGGGATAACCGGCGACAAGGAAGCCTACCAGGGCAAGCGTTGGTATGAAGAAGCGTGCGCGACTGGAGCGGAGCATGGCTCCCAGGACGTAGATGCGAAAGGCGTCGCGGTAGTCTTCGCGCTTTTGGTACCGGTAAATTCCCGCGGCAGTGAGTGGGCCCGCAACCATGATGGCCGGAATAATCGGCACATAGACGATCACTCCGTAGGCCATCCATCGCAGGGGCCATGTCAGGATCCATGCGAGCAGGACGGGCAGAATGGCCAGTACTGCAAAGATGATGAACGCGGCCACGCCCTGGGTGAACAGGCGGCGCCAATTGTCCCAGGCCGGCCATGAGAACGATTCACCCCGGCGAGCCTGGGCGATCATTTCATAAAGATATCCAAATGCAAAGAAGTGCGCGATCGGAACCAACATCAAGATCGCTCCGACCAGGCATTTAACAAACCAGGACTTATCGCTGAAAAGGCGTTTGCAAACGAGATCGAGCGTCGGCATTTCGGCGGGTAACGTGTCAGGAGGGTGGCTCCTTGTCTATGGACTTCACAACCAAATTCAACACATGGGTATCGCAGGTGGAGGAGGGATTGGATCGCTACCTGCCGCAATCCTCCACGCGGCCGGCGCGGCTGCATGAGGCGATGCGTTATACCCTGCAGGCTGGCGGGAAACGGCTGAGGCCCGTTCTCGTCCTCGCCGCGGCCGAGCTCAGTGATCCGACGGGAAAATGTGACCCGTTGCCTGCGGCGGTGGCGATCGAATGCGTGCACACCTATTCCCTCATCCACGACGACCTGCCGTGCATGGACAATGATGACCTTCGGCGCGGTCGGCCGACCGCTCACCGGGCCTTCGACGAGGCTACGGCGCTTCTTTCGGGAGATGCGCTGCTTACCCACTCATTTCTTTTACTGTCATTAGGTTATGCCAGTACACCCGGTCTCGCCACCGACCTTGTGCGCACCCTGGCGGAGGCGGCGGGAAGCGAGCGACTCATCGGCGGGCAGGTCGAAGATCTGAGCGCTGAAAAGCAAGGTGTCGTCACCGAGGAGGCATTGAAGTACATCCATTTGAACAAGACTGCTGCGATGATTGAAGCCGCCTTGGTCATGGGTGCGCAAATCGGCGGGGCAGGCTCCGCCCAGGTGAAATGCATCCGCGAAGCCGGGCGTCACCTCGGTCTGTCCTTTCAGATCCTGGATGATATCCTGGATGCCACGGGGGACACGGCGACGATCGGGAAGACGGCCGGAAAAGATGCCAGGTCCGGCAAAGCCACCTATGTTCGACTGTATGGGCTCGATCGCGCGCGCGAACTCGCTCGCGAGGCTTCCGCGGCGGCTGAGTTGGCGTGGGGGCAGGTCGATGGAGACACGAGCTTCCTGCTTTCGCTGACCCGATTCCTGACCGAACGAAAGAAGTAGCATGCTCAGGGCGGGTGGTCTCGGTCGGAGCAGCTGCGTCTGATCTTGTCCTTTAACGGACTAGTCGTTGTGCTTTCGCGGCGTGAGCCGCCCCAGCCCCCGATCCGTGCCCTTCAAGGTAATCCGTGTTGTATTTGTACTTGCGCTTACTTCGATAGCGACGGCCCAGATGCGCGATGAGGATCGCATCGCGGAGTTGAAGGAGCAGGTCCAGGCGATGGACGGCGTGGTCCAGGCCGCAAAGAACGCATCGGAGAAATCGAGACTGGAAGTCAAGCTGCAGCGTCTGCGCGAAGAGCTGAAGATTCTCGAGGATCGGTTGGCGATCGAGACCCGCCAGAAGGCGCTTGGGCGAAAGACCTACACGAGCCCGCTCGGGGAGCTGCGCGAGGAATTACGCAACATCGACCTGACAGTTGAGGATGCGGAAAAGAAGGTGAGCGACCTGATAACGCGCCGCAAGGCCGTGACCGAGGCGCGCGACGCGCTGTCGTCCCAACTTGCCGCGATGAAGGCGCGTTCGGAACCGGATACCGTGCGCGAGGCCGACCTGTCCGAACAGATCTATACCCGAGGCGAGGAACTGCGTTCGCTTGCGCTGCAGCGTGAGGCCGCGGAACTCGGGGTGGACCTTGCGCGGCATGCGGCGCAACTCCGGGAGCGCATCAAGACCATCGAACGCAGCGCGCATCCGACGTTGAAGACCCTGTATGAAAGCTACACCTACCTGACGGACGCCCGCAAGACCGGCGAACGGCTTTCCCCGGTGTTCGTCAATGTGAACCAGAATCTGCAACTCAGCGAAAGTGCGCTTGCCCTCGGGCAGCAGAAGCTCGCGAAGTTCGACGAAGAGGTCGCGTTGCTCGACAAACAAACGGGCTTTTTCTCGAGCAATCCCAAGGTGGAGCGCTTGCTTGCGGCGCAGAAGAATCAGAAAAAGGCGATTGCCGAGCGACTGATCTACGTGACCGCTCAGGTCGAGGCACTCAAGAGTTCCCGGGAAATCCTGGAGCGGCAGCGCTCCCTCGATGCGCTGAATCTTGCTGTGGCGGAGGATCAGTTCAAGGCGGACACGGGTGCCTATCTCGCCCGTCTGCGCTGGCCGGTGCTGACGCTGGTCGGGTTTGTCGGCCTGTATCTGGTCATCTCCCTGGTTGCGCTTCCGTTCGTGTACAAGAACGAGAGCCTGTTTCTGGCGAGGCGCCTCACACGCTACGTGCTGGTTGTTCTGGCGATTGGCGCCATTGCGAGTTTCCTGTTCGACGACCTGTCGATGGTCGCTGCGACAATGGGAATCGTGAGTGCGGCGCTTGTTATCTCGTTGCAGGATGCGTGCTCCTCGGCCTTTGGCTGGGTGGTCATCATGATCGGCTCGAAATTTGGGATCGGTGACCGCCTGCAGGTGGAGGACTGCTGTGGAGACGTGATCGACATCCAGCTTCTCCGGACGACCTTGCTTGAGGTGAACGGCTGGATGGGGTGCGACGAACCCACGGGGCGCGTGGTCCTCGTTCCGAACAACTTCATCTTCAAGTCGAAATTCTTCAACTACAGCCACGGACATCCGTACATCTGGGGAAAAATCAATGTGACTGTTTCCTTTGACTGCGCGGCCAAGGCCGGGCCCTTGTTTCTCCGCGTGCTGGGTGAAGAGACTGCTTCGGAGTTCATCGCGGCGCGTACAGCATCCCAGCGCATGCGTCGGCGCTATGGAGTCTCCGATGCAGCCTATGAGCCCCGGGTTACTTCAGCGATAACGGGCAATGACGTGATCTTCGCTTTGTTCTATGTCGCCCATTTCCGCAATGCCTCTCGCCTCCGCGATCGCATTGAGCTCCGTCTCATCGAGGAACTGGCGAAGGTCCCTGCCATCCAGCTTGCGGTGACGAGCATCCAGGTTTCGCACAGCAATTCGCCGCCCCCGGCAGACTGAGTCCTTGTGCGGGTATCGATTGGGGATTCCGGTGCTTTGATTCGACAATGTGCCGACAGAGGCAATCGTTGGAAGCGATGCCCGAATCGTCTCCTGTCAATGCTGCAGATCCCGGACTGGAAGTGCGCACTCATTTTGTTCGCAAGCGCAACGTGCTGATTGCACGGGCTGACTTTGGCCAGTTGTACGTCGACTACTATCTGCATCTTTCCGACCAGTCGATCCACCTGGATCCTGCTCATGACCGCATGTTCAAGCGGGCGCTCGCGGGGTTTGTCCTCCACGCGGCATCGCGGCCATGGAACGAGACGATTGCATGGACAATCAACTTTCAGAAGCCGCTCGTGAACCTGTTCATCACGGGTGACAATCATGACGGAAGCGTCACGGGACGTGTTTTCGACGAAAACGTCAGGGAACTGCCGGAGCCGGTCTTCTATTGCGACGTCGTGCGCGACCGGGAGCCCGCACGTCGCAGTGCCGTTACGTTCATCGGTGACGACCCGCTCGTGGCCGTGGAGGCATTCTATTCCAAGAGCGAGCAGCGTCGCGGCAGGTTTTTTCAGACCGGAGAGGAAGAATTCTGCCTGGCCGTGGAGCATCCCGATTGCGACGTTGACTGGCTGGCCGGACTCAACCCGGAACAGGTGAAATCATTGGACTCGTTGGAAACGCTGTCGCTCCTTGAGCGCAGGATCTTTCGCTGGCATTGCGGGTGCAACCAGTCCCGGATGATGGAGGTGCTTGCCCCGCCATTTCGCGCCGATCCCGATGGGCTGTTTGCCGGCAGTGAGGTGCTTGAGATGCACTGCCCGAGGTGTGGCGCAAGGCACAAGATCACTCGTGAATCGATGGAAGCCTTCGTTGCCAAGGCTACCGGGTGAGCGCGGGATGCGAGAGCGCAGTTGACGTGATTGACCTGCTGATGACGCGCCGGGTGTAATCCGCTCATGAACGGCTGGACGATTTCCACATGGGAAGCCGTGGGCTCGATCCTCGGCATCATTGGCGTTGTCCTGATGATCCGGCAGCACCTGCTCGCGTGGCCCGTCGGACTGGTGCAGGTCGCGATCTACGCATGTATCTTTTTCAGCGCGAAGCTCTATTCGGACGCGCTGCTGCAGATCATCTTTTTTGTGTTGCTCGTTTACGGATGGTGGCGGTGGTGGAAAGGCATCGAGTCGGAGCATGAGCGCCATGACCTTCCGGTGACAGCGCTTTCGACAGGAGGACGTCTCGTGTGTGGGGCGCTCGGCCTGTTGGCAACGGCCGGGTGGGGGGAGTTCATGCGACGTCACACCGACGCAGCCTTGCCTCATTGGGACGCGTTCATACTGGCCTTCAGCATGATCGCGCAATGGATGCAGGCGCGGAAGAAGATTGAGAACTGGTCCGTCTGGATCGCGGTGAATGCGGTGGCCATCGGCGTTTATTTTTCGAAACACCTCTATTTCACCGCGGCGCTGTACGCGGTGTTTCTCGGGCTTGCGGTCGCTGGCCATGTGTCATGGAAACGCCATCCCATGGGAGGCGGATCATGACTGCGCATCCCCTTCGGGTTGCCATCTTCGGTCCGGAGTCCACCGGGAAGTCCCAGCTTGCGGAATCCCTTGCCGCGCATTTCAACGAGCCCTGGTCGGCTGAATACGTGCGCGAGTTTTGGGATCGGCATTCCGGAATCGTGACTGCCGCAGACCTGGAGACCATCGCACGCGGCCAGATCGTGAACGAGGAGGAGGCGGTAGCGAGAGGCAGACGCCTGGTTTTTTGCGACACTGAGCTGCTTACGAACGTGCTTTGGGCCGATCTGCTTTTCCCGGGAAAGTGTTCGGATTGGGTTAGGGAGGTGGCGGAGGTTCGGAGCCACGACTACGCGATCTACCTGCTCTGCCTCACCGACCTTCCCTTTCAACCGGATCCGCAACGCTCGTTTCCCGATGAGAAGGACCGTGCCGCCTGCATGCGCCTGTGGCGAAAAACGCTGGAAGATCGGGGTCTTCGCTATGTTGAGATTGCGGGTGACGGAGAGGCGCGATTCAAGCGGGCTTGCGCCGCAGTGGAGTCGATCCTGAATGGCGGTTGATCATGGATTCTGCCTACATGGATCGTTTTGGTGGTGTGGCGCGACTGCTCGGAGTGCGGGCGTTGGAGCGACTTTTCCAGTCCCACGTGGCCGTCGTGGGTATCGGTGGAGTGGGCTCCTGGGTGGTGGAGGCGCTTGCCCGGAGTGGAGTGGGCAATCTGACACTGATCGACCTGGACGACGTGTGCATCACGAACACCAATCGCCAACTCCCCGCGCTTGAAACGACTCTCGGTCGCCCGAAGGTCGACGTGCTGGCGGACCGGGTTCGCCAGATCAATCCTGTCTGCCAAGTGCACGCGCTCGGGGAATTTTTCACGGCACAATCGGCAGAGCGCCTCATGGCTGGGCGATTCGACTGTGTGGTCGATGCCATAGACCATCTGGCCAATAAATGCCTTCTTATCGATTCAGCGAGGAGGCGCGGTTGTCCGGTGGTTACCATTGGAGGCGCGGGTGGAAAGAAGGATGCGGGGCGCATCGAGCGGGGCGATCTGGGGGATGCGTTCAGCGATGAATTGCTCCGTCAGGTGCGCAAGCGCCTGCGCCGCGATCATGGCTTCGCACCCGGGGAGGCGAAAGGAAAGGCGAAGTTCGGGATTCGATGCGTGTGGTCTGCTGAGCAGCGCGTCTACCCGCGAGGGGACGGCACGTGCGGACTTGAGCCCCGGCGCGGCGAGAGCCTCCGCATGGATTGCGCCGATGGATTCGGTGCGGGAGTCTGGGTGACGGGAAGCTTCGGTTTTGCGGCTGCGCAGGAAGCAATCGAGCAGGTGCTGACTGTCGGCCCGCGTGAGCAGCACTGAAGGTCGCCTGAGGCGGCGAAAACTAGACCCGGAATCGATCGCTTGAGGGGCCGAGGGCGGATCCGAGTGCGCGGCTGAGGTCCGCGAGTCGATAGGGTTTGGTCAGGTACGCTGCGAAGCCCATGGCGAGGAACCGCTCGCGGAGCGCGGGATCATCGTAACCCGAGGCGATGATGGCCCTCACCTCCGGGTGAATCTGCAGGAGTTCCTGGAAACAGGTGTCGCCGCCCATGCCTCCAGCTACATTGAGGTCGAGGATCACGGCATCATAGGGGCGTCCGACATTGAGGTAGCGACGGTAGAGGGCGATCGCCTCCTCGCCATTCCGCGCGAGATCGTAGGTGTAGTCGAGGCTGGTGAGCATGCCCGCAGTGAGTGCGCAGATTGCCGCATCATCATCCATGAAAAGCACACGACCTGTTCCGAAGCGGAGGGCTGGAGCGGTTGGGACTGGTGCCTCGGAAGCAGGAGCGCGTGCCGGGAGGCAAAAGGTAAAGGTCGCACCCGCACCGGGAAGGGAATTCGCCCAAATCTGCCCACTGTGGCGATGGATGATGGATTGAACGGTTGTCAGACCTAGTCCCGTGCGCTTCGGGCGGGTGGTGAAAAACGGCTCGAAGATGCGTTCGAGGTCATCCGGCGCAATGCCGGAGCCGTTGTCCTGCACCTCGATCTGCACGTAGCTGCCGGCAGGAAGGGGCGGCACTTCGTTGTTCTCAAGGTTCACGCGAGATCCGCGCAGCCGGATGTGTCCACGAGCCGGATCTTCCTGCAAGGCGTCGATGGCATTGAGAACGAGATTCTGAACCGCCTGCACGAGTTCTGACCTCTCCGCATGGATGGAGGGCAGGTTCTCGGGAAAATCGAATTCGATCCGTGCCGTGCATCCCGAGACGGCAAGCCGTGCGGCATCACGTGCGATCTCCGCGGCGGAGCACAGGGTTCTCCCCGCAGGAGATTGCTGGCTGGAGAGTGTCAATAGCTGTCTCGAAAGATCCGATGCTTCGAGACATGCCTTCTCGGCGCTGGCAAGGTGGCTGAGGTCGCGATTCTCCTTCGCCTGCGAGATCGCTCCGAGGATCGTGGTCAATTGGTTGTTGTAATCGGCGGAGATTCCCTGCGACAGGCGCGCCAGCGTTTCGAGACGGTTCGTGTGGACCATTTCGTCACGCCGGAGCGAAAGTTCACGCGGGTCACGAACAATGACAACGACCCCGGCGATGCGTCCCTTGGCGTCCCAGATTTGGCGGGCGTTCCAGACGATGGGAAGCGCTTCGGTACGCTCGCCAAAGGGGGCAAGGGCGTGATCCTGACAAAGCGCCTGGGGATCCGCGGAAGCAAGCTGGGTGGCCAGGGCATCGTGTGCGGGTTGGCTGTCCGCACGCCGCACGAGAGGCAGGACATCCTTCAGCGTCAGGATGCCATCGCCGCGCGCCGTGTGCCCCGTGAGCTGCTCGGCGCGCGAGTTCAGGTAAGCGATGTTTCCGTTGGCGTCGGCGACGATCACGGCTTCGGCAAGGGTGTCGAGTGCGGGTGCGAGGAGGTTGACCGGAGGCAGGGCGCGTCCAAGGCGGACCGACGCGGCATCGGCATCGAGCGGCAGGGCGAATCCCATGGCGCGCACGAGTTCCTGTTTGCGGGAGAAGTGGCGTGTAATACCGAGCAGGACGGGGACCGCCAGCCCATCGCGACGTTTCAGGGTGATGCCCTCGAGCACGGGATTGTCCCCGGCGCGGTACTCGGAGAGCCAGGCCGAACCCGTCGGTGTCTGCCCGGGAGGGAGAACATCCAGGAGCGGCCAGAGGGGCTCGTGCAGTCGTGCAGGATCACTCTCAGGCTGGGCGAAGAGTGTGCGCCAGCCCGCGGAAAACCAGTGACTTTGTTTCACGAAATCGAGGTCAAATGCGCCGATCAGGCCGTGAGATGTCAGGTGACGGAGCCTCTCCTCGGCGCCGAGTGTTTCTTCCTCAAGCTCCTTCCGGTCTGTAATGTCGATCTGGATACCGAGCACACGTTCGAGGCGGGAGTCCGGTCCGAAGCGCTGCAGGCCGATGCCGTGCATCCAGATGTAGTGGCCACGCCGGTGCTGCATGCGGTAGTCCAGCGCAAACGATCGGGCGGATTCATGACCGGGATTTCGACCGATGCGATCCGGTGCAGCAGCGGAGTCATCGGGATGGAGCAGGTGATGCCATGTCTCGAAAGTGTTGGGCAGATCTGAATCCTCGTAACCCAGCATCCGCTTCCAGGTGGGCGAGTAGTGGGCATAGCCGAGAACAAAATCCAGATCGAAGAATCCGACAGGAGCCTCGGTGACGAGCCAGTTCAGTGCGGACCCTGCAGGCAACGATTCGGTGGCCGACGAAAAGCCGACAAATGCGGGGGCTTGCGCGGTCTCGCTCTGCGGGCCGGGTGCGGGCAACTCGGAGGATGCCGATTCAGGAGGGCTATCGCTGACAAGGATCGCAGCAAAGTATCCGGAGTCCTGTCCCGTCGCCTCATCCAATGCGACGCTGACAGGGATCGCATCGCCCCCGCCATAGGGCTGGGCATGAACCTGCACGGGGCCTCCGCGAGCTGCGGATTGCAGCACCTCCCACTGGGAGTGCCGCCAATCCGGATCGGTCGAAGTGACCTCCCATGCCAGCACGCTTACGAACAAACTGCCCGAGAGGGATTCGCGTGAGGTGCGCCAGAGCGCGCCCGCGGCGGAGTTGGCTGACCGAATGCGACCGTCGGGATCCAGCCACAGCAGTGCGACGGTAGATGCCGGGGAATCCTTGGGTGCCGTTGACTTGGAACTGCCGCTTATCATTCAGGTTGAATCGGGAATACGGTTGCCTTCCTTGCGCTTTGATCGGATCAAGTTGCGATGTCAGTGGGCAAGCGCCGCCGTTTGCCTGGCATGCGTGTCGCCTGGCCTTTCCCCATCGAGCCAGCTTTGGACCCGGCCCCTGAGGAAACGGATGTAAGGCGGCTGATCATTGAGGCAGGGGATATGTTCAAAGGAGGTTCCGCCAGCAGCAAGGAAATCGGCACGACCCTGCTGGGCGATCTCTTCCAGCGTTTCAAGGCAATCGGTCACGAATGCCGGGGTCATGACCAGCATCCGCCTTTTTCCCTTAGCCGCGAGCCGCTTCAACTCATGGTCGGTGTAGGGCATGAGCCAGGGTTCTCCGACGAGGCGTGATTGATAGGATACCGAGTGTCGATCCGGCTGGAGTCCCGACCGACTCGCCAGCGCGCGTGTGGTGGCGAGGCACTGGGCGCGATAGCACGTGGCCTGCGCCGGAGAACAAGTGGTACAGCAGTCCGTCTTTACGAGACAATGCGCCTTGGAGGAATCGGCCTTCCTGAGGTGACGCTCCGGAATGCCGTGATAGGAAAACAGCACGTGATCGTGCGGTCTTGCGAAATAGGGGGCGGATACCTCGTGCAGGGCCTCAATGTAGTCCTCGTCTGCAAAAAAGGGCTGGACGCACTGCACACGGATATGAGGTGCCTGCGAGGCAATCTCCTCATAAACCCGCACGACGACGGTCTCCCAGGAGGACATCGCGTAATGTGGGTATTGCGGGAATAGGAGCAGATCGTTGACTCCGTCACGGGCCATCTGGGCAATGACGTTTGCGATTGAGGGCTGCCCGTAGCGCATCGCCAGGTACACCGGGATTTCCGATCCGAGGGCGACCGCGAGATCACTCCGAACCTTGTTGGATGTGATAATCAGGGGCGATCCGCCCGGCTGCCAGATCTGCTCGTAGGCATGCGCTGATTTCTTCGGGCGGGTGCGGAGGATGATGCCATGCAGGACCATCGCGCGCCAAGGCTGGGAGGGGCGATCAATCACTCGTTCGTCGCCAAGGAATTCGCTCAGGTAGCGACGAAGATCGGGAACAGAGGTTGAGTCGGGTGAACCGAGGTTGACGAGCAGGACGGCGCGTGAAGGCATGCGTGCAACCAAAAGGGGCAGGTTTTTGCGGTCAGGTCAAACGAGCTTGCCTTGGGAAAAGAAAGCCGTCGCGCATCCAATGCCAATGACTGGGATCAACTGCGGAAACCGCGAAATCCCCGGATACGCGAGATCAGGCTGTGCACGTTCTCGGGTGCGATTCTATCGGTGATCAGTGATCGTGGATAATTTGGTTCAATATCGAGGCGCAATCCGTCCTCTGAGCCAGGGCGGACAAAATCCTCGACAAAGTCCATGCCACCCCTGGGTTTGATCCAACGATAGTAGAGGTCGGGATTGTCGGATTCGATGACGATTTCCGTCTTGAGGAAGACGTTGCAGTACAGCGTCAGATCGCGAAACGAAAGAAACCACGTGGGTGGATTCACCAGAACGTCCCGTATGATCAGGGTCATCGTGAAAAAAGCAGCGCGCCCACCGTCAGCTACGGCTCGGAGCATCGAATACTTGACAGCCAGAAAGCGAAAATGACCCAAAAATTAGCCTTTTGCTGGTGCCCTGGCATCTTCATCGGTAGATCTCGACATCCTATCTTCCGAGCATGAGCACCGCACATCCGACAGTCCTTCTCATCATTCGCGACGGCTGGGGAAAGAATCCCCATCCTGCGCAAAACGAATTCAATGCCGTTTACCTTGCAAAGAAGGCGGCCGATGATCGGTTGCATGCCAGCTATCCCGGCACGCTTCTCGCCGCGTCGGGGCTTGATGTCGGGCTTCCGGAGGGGGTGATGGGTAACAGCGAGGTGGGGCATGAAAACATCGGAGCCGGGCGGATCGTCGACCAGGAGCTGGTGCGCCTGAACAAGCTGTTTTCCGAAAAACAACTCGCGAGCAACCCCGTTTGGACGGGCCTGGTTCAACGCGTGAAGTCCCTCAATTCAAGGCTGCACCTGATGGGCATCGTGTCCGACGCGGGTGTGCATGGCATGCTTGAACACCTGTATGGAATTTTGAGGCAGGCCAAGGCAGATGGGGTTACCCAGGTCTTCATTCACGCCTTCACTGATGGGCGCGATACACCTCCGACAAGTGGCAGTGGGTATGTGGAGCAGGTGGAGGCCAAGTGTCGCGAAATCGGCGTGGGCAGGATCGCCTCGGTTTGTGGGCGTTTCTGGGCGATGGACCGCGACAACCGCTGGGATCGAGTGGAAAAGGCCTACCGCATGCTGACCGGTCAGGAGGCGCAGGGCAGCGTTCGATCGGCTGTTGAGGCCGTGCGCGCCTACTATGCCCACCCTGGCAGCGAGAATCAGAAGGGCGACGAATTCATCCCGGCCACCTGGGTTGTGGATGCTGCTGGCAAGCCGGTGGCTTCCATTGCCGATGGCGACGCGGTTCTGTTCTACAATTACCGGGGCGATCGTCCGCGTGAGCTCACAAAGGCATTTGTTCTCGACACGTTCGATGGCTTTGCGCGCGGAGCGAAGCTGGATCTCTACTACGCAACGCTCACGGAATATGAGGCGGGACTTCCCGTGCACGTGGTTTCACCGAAGCCCGCGCCGTTAAAGAATATTCTCGGGCAGGTGGTGTCCGATGCGGGCATTGCCCAGTTCCGCTGTGCGGAGACGGAGAAGAACCCGCATGTCACCTTTTTCTTCAACAACTACCGCAAGGATCCGTTTCCCGGCGAGGTCCGAGCCTGTCCGCCGAGTCCGAAGGTGTCCACGTATGACCTGCAGCCGGAAATGTCCGCGCATGAGGTCACCCGTTTGGCAAAGGAAGCAATTCTTTCGGGCAAGTACGGGCTGATTGTGGTCAACTATGCCAATCCCGACATGGTCGGACACACGGGGTCACTGCCGGCCGCAATCAAGGCCGTCGAGGCGACGGATCGTGGTGTGGGGGAATTGTTGTCCGCTCTCGAAACAATGAACGGTCGTGCGCTGATCTGCGCGGATCACGGCAACTGCGAGCAGATGTGGGATCCCGAGCACAATCTTCCACACACGGCGCACACGCTGAATCTTGTCGAGGCCTTTGTGGTGGGGCGTGACTACAGGGTTGGAAAGACGAGACTCCGCGACAGAGGCCGACTGGCCGATATTGCACCGACGGTGCTGCAGATGATGGGATTGCCCAAACCGGTCGAGATGACAGGGGAAGGGCTTATTCTGAACCCTTGAATCCTGAGGGGTTCCTACTTCGCGGCTCCACCCGGGGTCTCGGAGAACGATGAACGGCGAATGAATGTCTGATCGATCTCACGCTTGAGCTGCTCTGCAGCGACGGGGTCGGTTTCACGCAGTTGGGAAATCTTCTGTCTGGCGTCCGCCAGGTTCTTCACCCGCTCATCCTCCTCCAGCATCATCATGGCATAGGATTCCGAGCCCATGCCGACAAAGGGCAGGGTGTATTTGTTGAGGGCCTTGGCGGTTTCGGAAAAGTAACGGTTCACAGCGAGCTCTCCCAGGCCCTTCTTCGTGTGAATGTCCTTTTCCCGAAACACGGGTGGGCGGGGCTCCCTGACAATGTAGCTTGGCAGGCGAATGATTTCATTGGCGGGCTGATCGGCGTCGTTTGGGTCGATCACCGGCGCAGGCTCCGGAACCTTCTTGGGAGGTTGCGGCACGTTGAAGGGAATACCTGACGAAACAGCGTTTGTCGTCGCGCGGGAAAGTTTGTCCGTGGGACCAGACACCGTTACGGCACGGTCGGAGCCTCCCTTTTCCGCCTGAGCGGAGGCGGGCAGGACAAAGAGCGGAAAAGCAGCCAGGGCGACAACCAGGGAGGACGTTTTCATGGCAAACACATAGACGGCTCGGACGCGCAAATGTTCATTGCGGCAAAGGGTAATACTGACGGGAGTTTCCGCAATACCGCTCAGGCGCGAATCTGCCCCGCACCGTCCATCAGGTATTTGTAGGTGCAAAGCTCTCGCAGACCCATGGGGCCGCGCGCATGCAGGCGATCGGTACTGATGCCAATTTCCGCGCCGAATCCGAACTCAAAGCCGTCATTGAAACGCGTGCTGGCATTCCAACCCACAACGGCGCTGTCGACTCCAGACTGAAAGAGGCGGGCTTCGGATTCCGACCGGGTGATGATCACGTCGGTGTGTGCGGAGCCATCCCGGTTGATGACCGCAATGGCCTCGTCCGTTGAGTCGACGATTCGCACGCAGAGAACGAGATCGAGAAATTCAGTTGTGTAGTCGGTGGGTGAAGCGGTTGCGAGTGATGCTGCGTCGATGCCAGTCGTGCGACTCAGGATCTCCAGCGATTTCGGGTCGCAGCGCATCTGCACGCCGCGGGTGGCAAGTGCGCGGGCGACGCGGGGCAGGAGGGATTCGGCGATGTCGTGATGAACAAGCAATTGCTCGACGGCGTTGCAGACTCCGGGGCGCGAGGTCTTGGCGTTCACAAGCACGGTTTCGGAAAGGGAAGGATCGGCGTTCTTGTCGAGGTAAATGAAGCAGACGCCCGTGTAGTGCTTGATGACGGGTATTGAACTGTTTTCGACAACAAAGCGAATCAGGCTCTCACCGCCTCTCGGAATGATGCAGTGGATGTAGGAATCAAGTTTGAGCAGGGTGTTTAACGCGGAACGCTCCGTCGTGGGAATGAGCTGCAGGGCGTCTGCAGGTAGGTCCGCTGCGAGCAGAGCCTTCGCCAGCAAACGCGCGAGCGCGGTGTTGGTGTGAAAGATTTCCTTGCCACCCCGTAGGATCGCAGCATTGCCCGACTTGAGACAAAGAATGGCGCAGTCGATGGTCACGTTGGGCCGTGCCTCATAGATGATGCCGATGACTCCGATGGGAACCCGCACCTTGCGGAACTTCAGGCCATTGGGTCGCGTCCAGGATTCCAGGACCTCCCCGACAGGGTCGGGCAGGGCGGCCACCTGACGAACGGATTCGGCGAGTGCGACAAGACGTGCGGGCGTGAGTGTGAGCCTGTCAGTCTGGGGCTTCGGTAGACCGTTGGTGCGTGCCGCGGCGAGATCCTGCGCGTTGGCTTCAAGGATCTCGCCCTGCCCAGCGGGAATCAGGTCGGCGAGAGCCAGCAGCGCCTTGTTCTTTTGTTCCGTACTTGCAGTCGCAAGGACAAGCGATGCTGCACGGGCGCGCTGTGCGATCGAGGTGACGAGCTGGGCAAGGTCTGCGGACATGGACGAGCACAATCAGCCAATACGGAGAAAAGCTCAACCGGATTTCGGGCTCTCAGGTTTGCGGAAACGAGTAGCCGAACGCACGGCTAGTCAAACATCTCGCCGCGATTGAAGCGCCAGACGCTGATTGCATTGATGACGGCTGCGATGCCTGCCAGCACGCCCAGGTAGGGAAGCAGGTCGCGAAAGGTGCAATTTGCCCAGAGCACCTGAAGGAATCCCTCCATGGCCCAATAGACGATCGTGAGCTTGGAGAGTGACTGAATGAAATCGGGCATCAGCGAAATGGGAAACCAGGCGCCACCCAGTGCACTCATCGTCAGGATGAGGAATGTTGCAATGCCGCTCGCCGCGGCTGGCGAGCGTGCAATCGATGCGAGGAGCATGCCGAAAGCCGTGCAGGCCGAGGATGCAGCGAGGCAGATCAGGATCAGGTTGGCGAGATTGCTGGTGACATCGATCCTGAATAACAACTTTCCCGCGACAAAAAGGGCAGCGAGCTGGACCATGCCCAGTGCAGTGCAGAATAGGTATTTGCTCCACAGGATGTGCGAGCGCTTGACGGGAGCTGCGAGAATCCGCCTGAAGAGTCCCGCCTTCTTTTCCTCAAAAAGTGAAGTGGCCGCACCGCTCACCGAAAAGAGCATGAACATGACAGCCCAGCCGCCGACGCTGCGTGTCGCTGCGGCGTTCTTCACCTGTTTCCCCGAAACCTGTTCCGACTCGATCTTGATCATCCGGTCGAAAAAATCCGATGGGACCGCGGCGCTGTCTGGCGTGTCCGCAGAGGACGAGGAAGGACTCAGGATGTCGCCACGCATCATTTCATCGAAGACCTTTTCGGGATCGGTGTTGAAACTCTGTCCGACGGAGCGGGCGATGCTGCGATAAAAAGACTCGGTGCCCGCGGCCCCGATTGCCTGCGTTGCCCGCTTCCTGAGTGCATCCATCAGGACCGAGGGCGCAGCCATGAAGATGGTCTTTTGCAGGATGCCGTTTACGGTCTGTGTTTCGATGTCGTTACGCGGATTGTTGAGATACTTCACCTTGAGTCCGAACGTATCGTCGCTCTCGGTATCCGGCGGAAAGATCAGTGCGAAACGTATCCGGTTTTCGCGAAACAGGGAGCGCACCTTATCTTCGGTGAGCGGTACATCCGCGCCGTTGGCGTCCATGGTCGTGGTGATGAGCCGAAAGGTCTTCTCCTTCTGGAGCGCGGCGATGATTGCGTCCGCGGACTTGGCACCTTCGGCCTGATTGACGACTGCGAGCGGAATTCCGACGGGTCCCGTGGATTCGCGGTTCACGCCGAAGACGTTTCCAAAAATGTAGATGAGAACCGCGGGAACCACAAAGGTAAGCAGCAGCGAGGTGCGGTCCCGGCGGAAGTGGGCAATATCCTTGAGGAAAAGGGTGAGGATCGGATTCATAGCCGAGATCAGGTGTCACGCAGCGACTTGCCGGTGAGGTGAAGGAAAAGGTCCTCCAGGTCGGGTCGCGTGAGTTGGAAGGAAGAGGTTGGCAGACGGGCGGCCTCCGCTTCTCTGAACACGTCGGACAGACGTGTGTTCGCGTGAAGCGTAAGAACATGAGCGTCTGCATCCGAGGTCAGTTCGCCGTAGGAGAGAAGAGGTGCGAGCGAGTCGCGGGTCAGGTTTGCGCCCTCGATGCGAAGTGACTCCCTGAAAGGCAGACGGGTCATCAGCTGAGGGAGCGTTCCAATGGCCAGCATCCTGCCGTGATCGATGATGGCGATCCGAGAACACAGCTTGGACGCCTCTTCCATGTAATGGGTCGAATAGATGACAGCGAGTCCCTCGCTATTGAGCATCTGGAGGAATTCGAAGATTGCATTGCGTGACTGTGGATCCACACCGACCGTCGGTTCATCGCAGAGGAGCAGTTTGGGTCGATGCAGCAGTGCTGCGACGATGTTTAGCCGCCGCTGCATGCCGCCGGAGAAGGTCTTCACGTAGTGCCTGCGCCGGTCCTGGAGATGGGCGGTCACCAGGGCCTGATCGATGCGTTCCCGAAGAAGCGTACCTTGGAGTCCGTAGAGGCGACCGAAGATCCGCAGATTCTCCTCGGCTGTCAGATCTTCGTAGAGTGCGATGGTCTGGGGAACAAATCCGAGTTTATTGCGCGATCCAAGGTTGTCTGGAGTCAATGCCTGTCCGTCCAGCCTGATGCCACCGGAATCCGGTCGGCGCAGTCCGGCGATGAGCGCCATCAGCGTGCTCTTGCCGGCACCGTTGGGGCCGAGCAGCCCGAAGAATTCGCCAGCCTTCAGTTCGAGGGAGACACCCTGGAGTGCGGTGAGGCTGCCGTAGCTCTTGGTGACATTGTCAATGACAAGCATGATGTATGGGGTGGAAACTCTTTCCGAGCGCTGTCAGACCGATGGCGTGGGCGGCTGAGCGGATGTCAAACCGTTCGCCTGAACCCGATCCCAATGCGTGGCAGGGATGATCGGGCCCATGTGCCGGACCGTCTCGGCGCCAAGGTGCGAGGCTAGCGCACCGCTTTTCGGCAGTGGCCAATTGTGCAGATAGCCGTAGAGGAAGCCGGCCGCCCAGGCATCGCCAGCCCCATTCGTGTCGACAACGTTGTGCACGCGTACAGGCGCGATGCGCTCGATGGATCCGTTCTGCGCAAGCCACGCACCATCGGCACCTACCTTGACAGCAGCCAGCACGCCGAAGGCACCGAGTTCCCGGGCGAGATCCTCATAGGTCGCGGTCGTGCGCGAAGGGAACAGCGCCCGGATTTCGTCCTCATTGGCAAAGACCACATCGATGCCGCGTTTGAACTGGGAAAAAAGCCAGTCGCGGGTTGCGCCAACGACCTCAAAGGAGGACAAGTCAAAGCTGACCGTGGCACCGGCTTCCCGCGCAGCCGCGAGCGCACGTTCTGCCAGGGCACGATTGAAGGCGAGATAGCCTTCGATGTGAGCGTGCCTGCAGTCGGCAAAGTCAGCCTGCTGAACCTCATCGGGTGAGAGCGTCATGGCTGCACCGAGATCGGTGCGCAGCGTGCGTTGCGCATCGGGTGTCACCAGCGCGAGGCAGCGCGCATTGGCCTGGTCGCCGTGCTTGAAGCGGGAGGCGTCGACTCCGACACCTTCGAATTCGGCTCGGTAACGGCGCGCGACGTCATCGTTGCCGAGCTTCCCGAGAAAGGTGGTGCGCAGTCCGAGCCTGCTTGCGTTGAACGTGACATTTGCTGCGGAGCCTCCCGTGGAAAGTGCAGGAGTCGAGGGCAGCATGCGGAGGATTTCCTGCATTTCCTCCTGGTTCACGAGCAGCATGCCTCCCTTGTCGCCAGCGACCTTGGTGAGAAAATCTTCGGGAATCGGTGCGAGCAGGTCCATGATGGGTGAACCGACTCCGATGAGATCAAAATGAGGCTTGGACTGACCAGACGATTGCATTACCGCCAGCGTGTCCGGCAAGGCGCCGGGTGGGCAAGCGGCGAATGAGGCTGGCATTTGGCTCGCGGATTTGGATCACATTCGCTTTATCGCCCCCATGACCTGGATCGTGGGCAAGCTGGATGCGCTTTCGGCATACCCGCGCTGGTTTGTTGTTCCCTGCCTGATACTGGCGGGTTTGGGCATCCTCTGGTTTCTGGCCAAGGTTTTGAAATGGAGCCTTTGGATCCTTGTCGCGGTGGTGATGATCGGAATGGGAGTCCTGCTGATTCTTGGGTGGATGGGTTAGGGAGACACCCTTTGGGCGGGGTGATGCACACATGGCAGGTCAGGGAGACGGTTCCGGTCGTAGATTTCCGGGCTTTTTCTTGCTCCAATTGCTTTCGCCCGGTTAACCCATTGCGATGAAGTATGTCTTCGTGACAGGAGGGGTGGTATCTTCGTTGGGCAAGGGCCTGACTGCCGCGGCGCTCGGCGCCTTGCTCGAAATGCGTGGATTGACGGTCCGCATTCAGAAGTTCGACCCGTATCTCAACGTCGATCCGGGAACGATGAGTCCCTTTCAACATGGCGAGGTCTATGTCCTTGAGGACGGCGCAGAGACTGACCTTGATCTGGGGCACTACGAACGTTTCACGAGCGGCAAACTTTCCCGCCTGAACAACCTGACTTCAGGTCAGGTGTATGAGAGCGTCATCCAGAAGGAGCGTCGGGGTGACTATCTCGGGAAGACTGTGCAGGTGATTCCCCATGTGACGAATGAGATCAAGGAGCGGATCTACGCTGGGGGCAAGGACGTCGATGTGCTGATCACGGAGATCGGCGGGACGACGGGCGACATCGAAGGTTTGCCGTTTCTTGAGGCGATGCGGCAGTTCGCACTCGAAGTGGGCGCCAATGACACGATCTTCATCCATGTCACGCTGGTCCCGTACTTGAAGGCTGCCGGGGAATTGAAGACCAAGCCAACGCAGCAATCGGTCGCCAAGCTGCGTGAGATCGGCATCCAGCCCGATGTGCTCGTCTGCCGCTGCGACCATCCACTCGACAACTCGTTGAGAGACAAACTTTCGATGTTCTGCAATGTGCCGGTGAAGGCGGTCATTGAGTGCCGCGATGTCCCTCATTCGATTTATGAACTGCCGCTTGCGTTGCAGCAGGAGGGCATGGACGATCTGGTTCTGGATCTCTTCGGGCTGAAGATTTCACCTCCGAAGAAAAATGTCTGGGAGGAGATTGTGAGGCGTGTGGTTCACCCCGCCCACGAAGTCCGCATCGGGGTGGTAGGGAAATACATTGAGCTCCAGGATGCCTACAAGTCGGTTTACGAGTCCCTCGCTCATGCCGGGATCGCGAATAACTGCCGTGTCACTGTCGTGAGGATCGATGCCGAGGACCTGGAGAAAAAGGGCGGGCTTGCCCAACTCAAGGACCTGGACGGCATCCTGGTTCCAGGGGGATTTGGGGATCGAGGGACGGAAGGGAAAATTGCGGCGGCGAAATACGCGCGGGTGAACAAGGTTCCCTATTACGGCCTGTGTCTTGGACTTCAGATCGCAGTCATTGAGTATGCCCGAAATGTACTCAAGCTCGCTGAGGCAAATTCGACGGAGTTCGATGAAAAATCCCTGCACCCGGTGATCAACATGATGGAGGAGCAGAAGAAGATCATCGACAAGGGAGCGACCATGCGCCTCGGCTCGTATGAATGTGCGCTGACTCCGGGAACCCTTGCGCACAAGGCCTACGGAAAACCATCTGTGCGCGAGCGCCACCGTCATCGCTATGAGGTGAACAATGCCTACGTCGGGCAGCTTCAGCGGGCAGGCCTCATTGTCAGCGGAATCAATCCGCGGCGCAATCTTGTCGAAATCGTCGAGATCGAGAAGCATCCGTGGTTTGTCGGCGTCCAGTTCCATCCGGAGTTCCAGTCCAAGCCGAGCGCGCCGCATCCCCTGTTCGCGGCATTTATTGGCGCGGCGCTCAAGGGAAGGAAAAAACGCGGCCCGGTCCGTCGGAAGAAGTGATGTCCCATGCTTTTTGATTCCGAGCGTCTGCTCCTGATCGCGGGCCCCTGCTCGCTGGAAAACGAGTCGGTATGCCGTGCCGTCGCAGAGGCCCTCGCGCGCCTGCGGGAAATTCACCCTGAGTTGAACATCGTTTTCAAAGGATCCTTCGACAAGGCAAACCGCACATCGCTTGGGGGCGAGCGAGGCACGGGGATTGAGGAAGGTTTGAGGCTCCTGGCTTTGATGCGCAGCGATTACGGGTTCCCGGTGATCACCGATGTGCATGAATCCCATCAGGTGGCCCAGGTTGCAGCCGTGTGTGATGTCGTGCAGATCCCGGCATTTCTTTGTCGGCAGACGGATCTCCTTCTCGCGGCGGCGCAAACAGGGCGTGTGGTCAACGTCAAGAAGGGTCAGTTTCTGTCACCGCAGGAGATGGTCCATGTGGTGGGCAAGCTGAAAGAGGGAGGGGCGAAGGAAATCTGGCAGACGGAACGTGGGACGACCTTTGGTTATCAGAATCTCGTCGTGGACATGCGATCCTTTGGCATCCTGAAGGGAAATGGATATCCGGTGGTTTTTGATGCCACGCATGCCGTCCAGTTGCCGGGTGCCGGGGGAGGGAAGAGTGATGGCCAGCGCGAGTTTGTGCCTCCACTTGCCCGTGCCGCGTTGGCGGCGGGAGCGGATGGGCTTTTCATCGAAACCCATCCTGATCCCGAAAGGGCGATCAGCGATGGCCCCAACATGATTCAGATCAAGCGATTGCCGGATTTGATCTCGCGCTGCATCGCCGTTTGGCGCACGGTTCGAGACTAAAACGCAGGCCGTCGGCAGCTTTGATGACCGGAATTGACCGGTTCGCCAGTTCAGCCACGTTACCTGTCTCTTCAGCGCGCATGGAAACATTCCTCATCGATGTACCGATGCCCTCCATGGGGGCCACTGTCAGCGAGCTAACTGTCATCGACATCAAGGTGACTCCGGGTGCGGCAATCGCCAAGGGCGAGAAGATCGCGGAGCTGGAGAGCGACAAATCCGTCTTCGAATATGAGGCGCCCTGCGATGGGCAGATCGTTGCTGTCCGCTGCAGGGCGGGCGACATTGTTCCGAGCAACGGTCCCTTCCTGCGCATTTCTACGTCGGACGTCGCGATGAAGCACCTTGAGGTGCCGCCGGGACAGGCGTTACCAGAGCCGGTGGCTGCATCGAAGCCATCCTCGATCGTGCAGCCAAAGACTTCGAACTCTGTACCGACGCCGTCCGACGCAGTACGAGCAGGCGCCCCGATTCAGCCATCCGTGACTCAGACACAGGCACGGCCCCTGTCGCCTGTACCTCATGCAGGCGGATTGCTGTGGACACCGCGCGCTTTGAAGCTGCTGCAGGAGGCCGGCCTTAGCCCTGATGCATTGGTAGGGGTTTCGGCCACGGGTCCTGGTGGACGCGTCTCTGGCGATGATGTTGCCCGGTATCTGGAGCAGCATGCGGGTGCGCGTGTTTCAAGCCCTCAAGCCATCGCGGATGGTGCGTCGTCCTGTTCGACCGAGACGGTTCGTATTGCCGGAGTAGGGTATGCCGTTCCGCAGAACATCCGCCCGACAAGTGAAATCCTGCGGGCGTTTCCCGATCGCACGGAAGAGGAAATGCTCAAACTTACGGGTATCAAGGAGAGGCGTTACGCCTCGGGCGATGAGACCGCGACCAGCCTCGCGGCCACTGCGGTGAGGCGGGCGTTGGCGCAGGCTGGAATGGCGGTCGAGCAGATCGATGGGATCATTTTGGCGACGATCATTCCCGATCAGCCTGTGCCTGCAATGGCTTCCGCGCTGGCCCTGCATCTGGGCATACCGAAGGCTCTGGCATTTGATCTGAACGCAGCCTGCTCGGGGTGGCTCTATGCCCTCGAGGTTGGGCGTTCCTTTATTCGCGGCGGTACAGCGCACAACGTCATCGTGGTGACGGCCGAATTGCTTTCCCGGATCACCAATCCGAAAGACCATGAAACGGCATTTCTGTTTGGTGACGGGGCAGGCGCCGCGATACTCACGGACTCACCCGGTGGTCACCGGCTGCATCGCATGGCTCTTTCCGGTGATGCGACCCAGTTTGCAGCCATCCAGCGGCGTGGCGGTGGCGCGACGCGTCCATTTCTTGCGCCTGGTGGAGCGGACCAGGCGGATTTCTATCTCCAGATGAATGGTGCCTTGGTCTTCAAGAGTGCCGTCGTGGGCTTCGCGGATCAGATCGAAGCCACGCTGAAGCGGCACAATCTTGCACCCGAGGACATCGCCTGGGTGGTACCGCATCAGGCGAACGAGCGGATCCTACGGGCCGTCAGCAAACGAATTGGAATCCCTTTCGAGAAAGTCGTCATGACGATCTCACGGTACGGGAACACCAGCGGAGCATCGGTTTCGATGGCGCTCGGGTGGGCGGCTCAGGAGGGCATCTTCCAGCCGGGTGACCGGATCATTTTCTGCAGCGTGGGCGCGGGACTGACATTTGCGGGTGGCCTGCTGGTCTGGTAGCGCTTTCAGATAGGCGCCCGCGAGGGGGGAGATTCGTGTGGGTGAAGAGGAATGAATGAAACTTGGGCATTCCTTGGCGGGAACTGCGTAAAACTTTCTTGGCGGGCTGCGTGGAACTACGTGTCGCGCT